>JBCBSL010000210.1:0-10073 GCA_039819145.1 Cyanobacteria bacterium J06638_22 | reverse complement strand
CGGGGATAGTGAGATCGACCCAGACGAGGCGATGGTCGGAGCTGACGACTTCTCTGCCGTGCCCAACGAGATAGGCGAGTGGGTCGTTGGCGGTGGGCCAGAAGACGCCTGAATCGACGATGTCTAGGGTGTTGGATGGAAGAACGTAGTCGAGGCGTAGGCCGCCTACGGGGGCGGGGGCGGTGTCGAGGGCGGCGGGACCGATGTGGGGATCGGCGGCACCGGAGCGCAGGGCACCGATGCTGCTGGGGCTGACGTTGCGGTTGATGCGGGGATGCTCGATGAGTTGGGCGATCGCCCCTGGATAGGCATCGCCATCGCGGGGGTCAGCGTTCAAATCTCCCAGCACGATGAAGTGGGTGTCAGCGGGGAGTCCGCCTGTGTTGCCTGCATCGTCGTAGAGATAGTCGGCGGCTTGGGGGGAAAGGTAATCGGCCCAGAGTCTCAGCTCATCGTGGTTGCGGCGTCCGTTGCGGTCTTCTTCGCCGTCGAAAACGGGAGGGGTTGGGTGGCTGGCTAACAGGTGCAGGGTCGTGCCATTCACCTCCACTGGAATATCGGCGTGGTTTTTGGAGGAAAGCCGGAACACGGCTAGGGCGTCTTCGGAGTACCAGGGTTCGCCCGTTGTTGGATCGCTGGGGAGCAATGCCCCCGGCATGTCGCGCCAGCGGAAGGTTTGAAAGGTGCGGATATTGTCTTGGTCGATGGGATAGCGCGAGAGCAGCACCATGCCATATTGTCCGGGGAAAGAGCCAAAGCCAAAGCTATCTCCCCCGTAGGCGCGATCGCCCGGTGTCATTGTTACGACTCCGTCGTTATTAAAGTCCTGTCCCGAGGGCAGTCCCGTGTTGGTGGGCGGCAGGTAGACATAAGGATAGGAAAGCGGCTCAGCGCCATTTTGCGACACGTCCAAATAGTTTTCCTGAAAAAGCCGAATCCCTTCGCCGGTGGGGTCATAGTCAAACTCTTGCAGCAGCAGGATATCGGGGCGGATGCGCTGGATAATTTCGGCAACAGCTCGGATTTGTGGATCATTGGGCGATCGCAAGTCCTGAATCAGTTGACCTTCAGAAGGACGGTTCAGGTAGGCATTGAAGGTGGCCACTCGCAGGGTTGTGGCGATCGCGGCCTGAGGGAAGGCCCATAGGATTAAAAACAGCGTAGTAAATACGGTCTGACGCAGCATAGCTCGATAGAAGGAATGGCAGATAACAACCGTTAATTGCTTCAGTTTCTTACAAAGATATTTGGGAAAATTGCTAAAAATCTCTGGGCGGCAGCGCCGTGTCACCTATCAACCCCATCTTCCACGCGCTCTTTCCTAAACACCAGACGCGTCCACGTTACGCCGGGTTTGTTTCTCATTTTGCTGGGCCGATTCGTGAGATGTAGCGCAACCCGCAAGCCATATCGACTCGCCAAAAGCGCCGTCTTTTGGCCGTCTGTAGGAAAGACATGTTTGCCTGCTCCCGCAGGGCCATGTCGTAGAGATAGGGCGCAGACGCCTCCATCGCTCAAAAGGGTCGAAAATCGCGCCATACATAGCTCGCGCTCCTCTTCGTCGAGATGATGCCAAACGCCATCAACCAGGATGAAGTCGAATGGTTCAAAGGAATCCCCAAGCGTTTGCAGCAACGGAAGGCTGTCTTGAATCCAGGTAATGTTGAGATTTTCGTAGTGCGATCGCCCCGCATCTAAAAAAGCGGCAAACGGTTCAGCCGCCACAACCGAATACCCCATCCGCGCCAGCGCCGCAGCATTCTGCCCAGCTCCGGCTCCAGCATCGAGCACATGACTCGGAATCGATGGCAAAAAATAGAGAAAGTCTTGATTGATCTCCGCAAAGCTCAGCGCTTGGCTAACTTCAATGAAGGCTTCTATGACATCCTCATACCCCCTCGTACCCGGCACGTTCTCCATTGTCTATTTTGGCTAGTAAGAACCCTGCTCCATTTCTAACGCTGCGATAAGAAGAGAGGTAACAGCGAAGCTGTGAAGGTTTCTCTTAACTGACTTGTGCGGCGTTCAAGTTCACTCGTTGGAATACCATTCTTACGGCTCGGCCTTCTTCACCCCATGGGGCAATATTGGTCATTTGGAGAACTAGGCTGTCGTCGGGTCTCTGGGATAGCTTACTTCGCCAACCCCAATCAGGACTTGATGGGGCTGAATAGGAATGCTGAACAGTGAAGAGTCCCCAAGCACTACTGAGAGATTCACAATGGGCAGATTCTGGCTGATGCCAGCTATCTGTCCACATTGCTCCACCATCATCAAATGTGGTGAAAGAACCCGTTTGTGTTTCGCCTTCGTAAGCCCAGGTGTAAGAAACGACTCCCGGCTTGATAGCTAACGTGCATTCACTCACATCAACGTCATTTCCTGCGGGATCAAGCCACAACTCGGCCCTACCTTTCCATTCACTTCCCTGAAACTCTTTGAGCCATGATTGAAGCATTCTTATTTTCCTTAGTAATGGTTCTTAGTAATGGATTAAATAATGTCTCTGCACCTACCCTCTGTGCTTGACGGTGGCGGTCACCGATTGCCGATCCCCTGCACCGCCGTCGCAAGCAATTTCTGAGTTGCGTACCTCAAGTCAGTCTAGGAAGCGACGCGTTCGTACTATGGATTCATTTCAAGGATCAAGTCATGCACGTCCCAAGCCAAACTGCCTGCACACCAGCTTTGATTCGCAAGGATGATTACGTCTAAATTAAGCTCTGGATAGTAATACAAACGACAACTGACGCCATCTTCCTCGCCTGTATGCCCCCAACGCACGATTTGCCCAGCTTCATTCAGAATAAACATGTTCGCGTGACCATACTTCCAGATGTAACCTCCTGATGATTCCTCCTCCAGAACCTGTGGGGTCAACATTGCTTTTGTCATTTCGGCAGATAAGAGCTTTCCTTCTCGAAGTGCTTGAGAGAATCGGTTCAAATCATCGATCGTGGAAGTTGCCCCCCCATCTGCTGCGGCTTCTGGGGTGACTGAGTAGATGTTTTTCTTCCACCCTATGATCGCCTCTTCATCGTTGTCCATGATCGGGATGTACCCTTCCGCCACATTGTTGTAGACGCTATCAATAGACAGAAAACCTGAGTCCATCATTTGGGCTGGGGTAAAGATATGCTGATTGATCCATTCGCAATAGGAGAGGCCCGAAACTTTCTCGATAACCAGCCCCAAAAGGATGTATCCAGCCCCGTTATACTGATGCTTCTCCCCCACAGCAGCAATGGGATTCTCGTTCACGAAAAGAGGTAAGTAATCTTCATTGCGTCTGAATAAGTAGATTGGATGCTCGCGACACAAGGCAGCCCAATTTTCTTCCCAATCCCCAGACTCATCAAACCAATCAGCCATTCCAGAGGTCATGGTCAGCATGTGATAGACCGTGGCTTCTGGCGGAATTTTGGTGTTCTGGAGCCCCAGACATTCGACCACGCTCGTATCCAGGGTGATGTCTCCCTGCTCTACGAGTTGTAACAGGGCAACGGCTGTAAACATCTTGGATATCGACGCAATTCGAAAGCGGGTATCCACTCGATTTTCTATGACCCAAGAACGGTTGGCATACCCGTAAGCCTGCCGAAATATCGATTGCCCATTTCGGCTGATTAAGACAGTACCGGAGAATTGCTCTTGGCGATTACTCTCGGCAAACAGTTGACTTAATTGCTCGACAAATGACATTTTGCACCTCTGTGGTATGGCTATTGCGGCTGCTAATGACCAAGCTTAGAGGACTCACGTCAAAGTTTCAGGGCGTGATTTTTAAGTGCTGAGGACTGAGAACTGAGGATTGAGGTGGAGGGGTGGAGGGGTGGAGGGGTGGAACCTTGCAGAGTGCAGTGAGCTTCACCTTACTTGCGTTCAGGACTCTTCGAGAGCCTCGTCTTCAAACTCAACCGTTTCATACAGATCCGCCAAGCCAATCTCAACCTCGATCGAGGTAAACCTTATCCTTGCCGTCTGTCCGTCATACTCTGTAAACAGCCACTGATTCACAGCTTGCTTTGCATAATGCTCTACATGCATCCGATGCTGATTAATCAGCAAATACTCTTGAAACGTCGGAATTGTACGATAAGCTGCAAACTTCTCATCCCGATCATAGGCTTTGGTCGAATCCGATAACACCTCCGCAATCAAAATCGGATTCACCACCGTATCCTTCCGCCCTGGCAGCAACTCGATCGGGCGCGGAACCACCATCACATCCGGATAGGTGTAAAGATTGGAAGCGGGAATGGCAAGGCGTTGATCCGCAATGAACAGATCGTAGGGTTTTCCCTTCAGCCCAAACCATAACAACGCATTCAGATTACTGTTGAGCTTGTTATGGGTCGGCGTACCACCAGCCATGGGCAAAATCACTCCGTGCCGATACTCATTCCGATGATCTGCCCCCACCTCTAAGGCTAGGTACTCATCAACCGTGTATGTTTTCGTGATAGAGACAACCATGGGCATCGCTCCCAAAGGATTTCAACCATTATCTCGAATCAGCTCTAAGTCTGCACCCACTGCACTCACCCCCGATCATAGGCTAGATGCTACAATCCATCGGCTAACCCCAGGGAATTGATACAGTCCTCCCAAAAGAACTATGCGTTGCCCGCAGCCCGCAGCACTCACCAGCCTTTAACCTCCGAGCTGCGATAGCATTGCTATCGCCTCGTCATAGGCCACCCGATACACATACTCGCCGCCATCACAGGTGGCCAACTCCAACGCCCTCTGCGCCAACTGCCGCGCCTCATCCAGGTTGCCTGCTGCCTGGGCTAGCTCTGCCAAAAATAGGTGAATATCAGCTCCTTGAAGGACATAGCCACTGCGCGTCGCAATGGCGCGTGCCTCCTCCGCGAGGCGCTGCGCCTCAGCGAGATTGCCCTGATCGCGGCGGAGGCGGGCGAGGTCGAGTAGGATATCGGCTTCAGCATCGACCAAGTTGATGGCGCGGCAGCGGCGGAGGGCTTCGCTGAGGTGGTGGGCACTCTCCGAGAGATTGGGGGTGAGGCGGTGGGTGGCACCGAGGAGCCAGTGGACGCGGACGTAGTCGAATTCGTAAGGAAATTTAGTACGGGCAGTTTCATCGGCAAGTTCGAACGCTCTCTGGGCGGCAGCGAGGGCGGTGGTGGCGAGTTCAGCCCGCTGTGGAGCGGAGGCTTGGGGCGATCGGATCCATAGTAAGGCGCTCAAAGTTCGATAAGCCCAAACAATCCCTTGAGATTGAATACGGTTATCTTTCTTGAATGATTCCAGTGCCCGCTCCAACTCTGCTGCCGCTGCCCCCCAGTCTCCCCGGCAGGCCAACAGCCGCCCCAAGTCTGCGTGCCCCACTGCCTCGTGCCAATCGTTCTCAATCTCCTGGGAAAGGGAGATCGCACGATGCAGGTTAGCTTCGGCGGCTTGTAGGGCACCGATGGGGAATTGTGCTGCAATAGCCAGGTTTTCTAGGCCGGTCGTCCAGTTTTTCTTATCTCCTGCCTTTTCCCGAATCGCGTTGTGCTGCTCAAACAGAAGCACAGCCTGCGCAGGCTGACCGCTGATGCCGTAGCCATTAGCCAGCGCGGCCAGCGTCCAAGCTTGGTCATGCTCAGACTGGAGTTTGGGAGGCTGGGTTTCGCCCTGGGGAAAGAGGGCGCGTAGGAGTTCGATGAATTGTTGGTAGGCTCCGAGTTGGTAGTAGAGGGGGCTGGAGAGGCGATCTCTAAACAACGCCTGCGCCTCGTCATACTGTCCCGCCCGCACCATGTGGTGATACAGCTCAATCACCGGGGCCAGGTCATCCACCGTCGTCACCTGCTCCACCGTGGGTACCGCCGCAAAGTAGTCCCGCAGTTGGCCATGGGTGCTGCGGCGCTCTGCTGTGCCCATGCGGTCATAGGCATAGCGCCGCACAATCGGGTGCAAGTCAATGCGCGTACCCTCTCGCTGCATCAATCCCCGTGTAACTAAAGCCCGCAAATCTCCCGACAAATCACTCAATGCCCCCCTTGTTGTTAAAGGAGGTTGAGGGGATGGGGCCGGCAACAATCGTCCCATCAACCGATCCAACAATTCTGACTGCTCTGGTCCTGACTCCGATTCCGATTGCGTCACTGCCTCCAAAACCTGACGCTCCACCGGGCTCCGAAAACAAGCTATTTGACTTAACAACTGTTGCTGAGAGGGATTCAAATTCTCATAAGATTGCTCCAATACATGATGCTGCCGCTGCACCAAATCCCCTGTCACATCCAGACTTTTTGCACCTTGAATATCTTCGTCGTACTCTTCTAATACCAATCCCGCCAACAACCGCAAACTCAACGGGTGAAACCCATAGACCCGACAAGCCTGCTCAATCTCTCCCCGGTTGCCCCTTATCCCCTGTACCCGAAAAAACGCCACCGCATCTGCCGCCTGCATCTGCGTCAACTCCGCCTCCCGACAACCCAGCAGCAATGCGCCCCCCGTCACCTCCACAGGTCGTGGCCGCAGCCGCGTAGACATCAGCACCTTGCCCCGCAGATTTGGCAAACTCGCCAAACTCCGCAAAAACTGCTCCGTATAGGGATTCACACAATCGCGCCCTGCATCGGCGATTTTCCACTCCCCATCCCCCTGATAAGCCGCCCCTAAGTTGCTATAGGCCCGCAGCTCACGCTCAAACCCATCCAGTACCAGCAAAATCCGATGTTGCCGCATATACTCCAACAACTGCGCCATCCGCTCCGATAGCGGCAAGTCCTGCAGATCCCTTCCACTCAGGTAAGCCAGCGTTTTATAGACAAAATTATCAAACCCCGCTTTCTCTTCGTAGAAGCTCCACCACACCACTGCTGGCCAATCCCGCTCCGCCACATCATGCAGTAACCAATGCCAGGTCAGGGCACTCTTGCCAAAGCCTCCCAATGCCCGCAGCACCAGCAATGGCTGGGAGCCATGATTTAGCCAATCACTCAGCAGTTGCCGCTCAGCGACGCGCCCCGTAAAGTGCGGCGGCATCCCGTAGGGGTGAGCCAGATACCATTGTCTCGGCATCTCTTCCTGCGAGGGTGCCGCTTCAACTTCCACGATCCCAAACGCCCGAAACACTTGTTTCCAGGCAATATCTAACTCTTCCGGGTCAGTGAAATTGACATAACTCAGATAACCAATGCTTAAAGGTAGATCACAGGCTTCCTTTAGTAGTGGCAGCAATCGTAATTCTTCATTCTTGGGATCTTTGGTTTGCGGTAAATACCGTTCAAACGTCGTCCACTGACTTTCCAAGTAGTTGGGCGTTAGCACCATCAAGATTTTGCGACTTGTCACAATCCCCCGCTCAATTTCGCCAATGGCCGATGCCCCTGGCCGAAAATCCTCATAGTCAATGCAAACCTTCAACCCCGCCTTTTTCAACCGTGTCAACAACTCCCCCCGCACCCAAGCCTTATCGGCGGTGCTGTAGGAGATGAACACGTCATAGTCGTAGGTATTGGGTGCGGCGGTATCTGGCAGACGGTTGCTCATGGATGACCGGGGGATTGGCGCGAAATTCCTTTCGTCCTATTCTATTCGCTGGATTGGGGCTGGGTCAGGATGATGGGATCCCCCCTAGCCCCCCTTGATAAGGGGGGAACGGACCATAGCGACACAACCGGAGTTCAGAGTTTCCCTGATCTAAGGGAGATTTAGGGCGATCGCACCTCCTGCGCCAACCGAGGCAAATTCACGGCAAACTCATCATCATCGGTCATATCCAACCAGAGGCGCGATCGCAAACTCAACCGAGGCTGACAGTCCTCTCGCATCACCATCAACAACCGTCGCGCCCCCGCTTCCAGCCCCAAATGCTCCGCAATCAAATTCTCAAACTCGGTAAAGTTGCTCTGCAAATACTGGGGTGACAACACCGCCAAGGTATAGCGACTGGTTACCACCGCCCGCTCCATCTCTTTAATCAGCACTGCCCCCAGGCGAAAATCGCGATAATCCACACAGACCCGCAACCCCAATGCCTCCAACTGCGGCACCAACTGCTTGCGCACCCAGCCCTTATCCGGTTCCCGCTGCCGATAGCTGATAAACACATCGGACTCAAACCCATCCGGTAAGACGGTCGGAGATGACTCCGGCGGCAGCGATGCGGGGGATTTGCCGCCTTGGTAGAGGGCGATCGCAAAATTCTCCTCCAACTCCGCCTTAAAAATCGGGTGCTGCTGCGCCTTATCCGCCGTCACCCGGGGCTGCACATAATCAAACAAATCAAAAATCCGAATCACGCCCCCGACCCCATTCGCCCCACCCCGCAGCCCCGCCACCAGATGCTGCGTAAACAAACTATTGACCGCTCCCGGCAAAATCCACGACAGCTCCGTATTCCGTGACGACGCCAAAATCACCCGCCCCCGCCCCGTCTTCAACTGGTCGTAATACCCCTCCGGCAAGCCCGACTTAAACCCCGGCTCAGCCCCATTCTTCGGCTCCCCAATGCCCCCCGCATGGCAACAATCAAACACCACCACCAAACGCCGCGCCAGAATCGATTGCAGCGCCTGGGTCAACTCCTCCCCCGACAGCGCCGTACTCGCCACAATGTTCCGCGTCGCCGTGTCATAGCTCACATCCACTGGCAGCAAATAGTTTCCGGCCTCCGCCCCCGTCTCAATCCGCCCGCCATGACAGGACAGGTAAATCAACACCGTCCCCGTCGTCGTGCTGCGCTGCGCCAGGTTGGCCAACGCCGATCGCAGCCCTGCCAAGGTCGCTTTCCCATCCAGCAACACCTGCACATTTTCCGGTGGATACCCACACAGCAATGGGTCCACCAACACCGCCCGAATTACATCGGCATCCGATCGCACCGCCGTTGGTAAAGGACGAATATGCTGATAGGCGGCAATGCCCACCACCAACGCCTGCGCTTGATTCATTGCGACCATGCAAATTGCTCCTTCGGGTAAGGCGGCGATCGGTGAACGGCGATCGCCGTTCAACAAGCCTTGAGAAACCCGGTTTCTCATTAAGGTATATGCAAGCGCTTTTCGAGGGCGAGAAACTCGCGCATGTATTGGTTGACCAAATCGGGTTGTTCTTGTTGTACCCAGTGGCTGCATTGGGGGATGTAGCGCAGATGGAAGTCGCGCACATATTCATCGGTGCCGACCGTTAGTTCTTTGCCCAGGGCGGCGTCTTCTTCGCCCCAAATCAGGAGGGTGGGCACGTTTAGCACATCCCAATGTTCTCTTGTGGTGAACGAGCTGGCGATCGCCCGATAGTAATTGAGCATGGCCGTGAGGGCACCCCGCTTGGCGGCGGCATCTTTGTAAGCGTTGATGTCGGCGTCAGAGAAGGCGTCTTTGCGAATCGCCATGCCGCGAAAGGACTGCTCGATCGCCCAATAATCTCCCGCCGACATGGCCAGTTCTGGAAGGAAGGGCAGTTGGAAGAAGCCCATATACCAACTCCGCATGAGCTGTTGGGGTGTTTGCAAACCCTGCCGAAACTTGGCGGGGTGGAGCAGGTTCATCACAATCAGCTCGTCTAGCAGCTCGGGGGAATCGTAGGCCACAGCCCAGGCGATCGCCCCGCCCCAGTCATGCCCGACTAAGATGCAGCGCTGAAAGCCCAGCCCTTGAATGACGCCCTGCACATCCTCTACCAGCTCCGTCATGCGATAGGCTTCGACGCCTTCGGGCTTGTCGCTGTCGTTGTAACCGCGCAGGTCGAGGGCGACGACGGTGTAGTCCTTAGTAAATTCAGCAATCTGGTGCCGCCAGGAATACCAGAACTCCGGGAAGCCGTGGAGAAACAGCATCAGCGGGCCACTCCCTTGGGTGACGTAGTGCAAGCGCACCCCGTTGGTGGTGATGAATTGATGCTGCAAGGAAGATGTGTCGACCATCAATGGAAATCCTCAATGCCGAGTGCCATTGCCCACACTATATCGAGTTCAACCGGAAAAGGGATGTTACGACGCTACGCGCTCACGTAAAACTTTTTTCCCTCATCCCCCAACCCCTTGTATGTTGAGAGCAGTAGTGTTAGACCGTATCCCCTAGGCATGTGGCTGAGTCATAATCCGTGGAGAAGCC
>JBCBSL010000209.1:0-10078 GCA_039819145.1 Cyanobacteria bacterium J06638_22 | reverse complement strand
CAATGGGCACCACTATACCGATCAACCAGCGCAAGCGTAGGCTCATGCGCTGTGGCAAATAGTGAATATAGGACAGCCCCCACAGCAGGATAACCATCGCCACCCCGCCGATGGTTAGCTTTGCCATAAATGCACCCGGTGGAAAGAGCTCCCGGAGCAGGATGCCCAGGCTGCCAGGTACTAGGGTTAAAAGCACCAGTGCGATCGCCGCAACCATTAGCAGCACCACACTCAGCATCGTCAAGCTGACGATAAACCCCTGACTGACATAGCTCATGTCCTGGCGGAGTCGTTGCATGATCATTTCCTCTCACCGTAGTTTGCTGGATCGCACCCACTGTAGATCGAACCTTGGGTTTTGAGAGGGTTCGTTCTACCGACCTGGGACGGATAGACGGATGGCATCCGCCCTAACTCGATCCTTCAGGAAGATCCAGCCTTCGGGACGATCGGAACCTGCGGGCCGAATCTAGTATTTTCGCTCCTGGGGTTGGAACTGAGTTAGCGTCACTGGAAAGTACTGTAACTCAACTCCCATCGGTGAATAGTATGCCAGGGTATGTTTCAAAAAGTTAGCATCGTCCCGTTGGGTGAAATCTTCACGACAATGGGAACCCCGACTCTCCTGGCGATTGAGCGCACTCGTCAAAATAATTTCGCCCACTTTTAACAGGCTTTGCAATTCCAGTGCCTCAATCAAATCAGTATTCCACAGGGTTCCTCGGTCGTCCAGATAAATATCTGTCGCGTCCTGGCGGATCGTTTGTAGTTTTTCTAGACCGGCTTGCATGACCGCTGCGGTTCGGAAGACGCCACAATGCTCGGTCATACAATCTTGAAAGGCTTGTCGCACATGAGAAACGCGATGGGTTCCTTGGCTGGCAAGCATCCCTCCTAATTGTTGCTGAGCTTCTTGGCGGTAGAGCGCTTCATCCAGCTCTGGGAGTTTGCGATTTTCGACATAGCGGGCGATCGCCGCTCCGGTTCGCCGTCCATACACCACACACTCCAGCAGGGAGTTGCTGCCCAGCCGATTTGCCCCATGCACCGACACACACGCCGATTCCCCCGCAGCAAAGAAGCCTTCGACTAGGCCATCGGCGCTGCTGCGTACCCGCCCATCCACATTGGTGGGAATGCCCCCCATCGAATAGTGGACCGTCGGACGCACAGGAATGGGTTCATGCACCGCATCGACCCCGACGAGTCGATGGGATTCTTCCCAGCAAAAGGGGATGCGGCTCATGATGTGGTCTTTGCCGAGATGGCGCACATCCAAGTAGATGAACGGACCACCAGGTTGTCCGTCTTTATCAACCCCCCGTCCCGCGCGAATTTCCTTGACGATCGCCCGTGAAGTAATATCGCGAGGTGCCAGCTCCATGCGGCTAGGGGCATAGTTGGCCATGAAGCGATCGCCCTCGCTGTTGATCAGATAGGCGCCTTCCCCGCGCACCGCCTCCGAGATCAACACGCCTACCGGGTACAAACCCGTGGGATGGAACTGCACAAACTCCATATCTTCCAGGGGGAGTCCGGCAGCTGCCGTCATCGCCAAGCCATCTCCAGTCGATGCGAAGTCGTTGGAGGTACTGTTGTAGACCCGTCCATAGCCGCCGGTGGCGAACATAATGGCCTTGGCACGGACGACCTCCAGCTTGCCGTCGCGAATGCGGAACATAACTAAGCCCTTGGCTTGCCCCTCTTCTACGATCAGCCGCATGACATACCATTCGTCGTAAATGGTGACCCCATAGCGTCGGAGATTATTGACCAGCTCATGCAGGATGGCATGACCCGTTTTGTCGGCGGCGTAGCAGGTGCGGCGGTAGGAATGCCCCCCAAACGCTCGCTGGGCAATGCGCCCATCGTCTAGCCGTGAGAACATGACACCCATATGTTCCAGGTCGATCACCACATCAGCTGCTTCCTGGGTCAGCAAGGCCACTGCATCTTGGTCGGCGAGATAGTCCGATCCCTTCACGGTGTCGAAGGCATGAGCTTCCCAACTGTCGTCAGAATCGACGTTTTTCAAGGTGGCTGCGATGCCCCCCTGAGCCGCTACGGAGTGGGAACGAATGGGATGTGTCTTTGCGACGACGGCGATGCTGAGGTTTGGGTTGGTACGGGCAATTTCGACCGCTGCACGGGAACCCGCGAGGCCGCCGCCTACAATGATCACGTCATGTTCAATCATGGTTAGTGTCTATTCGGTATATGTCAGTCCTTTGCGATCCGTCCTTCAAGAAAATCGAGTGAGGCTCATGGACTGAAGGACAGGAATGGGACGCAGGTTGTTGGACTGTTCTCTACGCCTGACGTCCTTCTCCGCCTTCATCCTGACGCAAAAAACTCTCCGCACACCCAGGAACGAAGAGACTTTTAGGAAGATTTTAGGTATTGCTGGCTGAGGGTATGATTTTTTTTTCGAGAAGCGGCGTATCCACGCCGCTTCTCGAAAAAAATCATACTTGGATTCTGCAACCCAAGATTTTAGGTATGCGGATTTGCCGGACAAGTAATGGGGTCTGTGAGTGAATCGAGAGGAAAATGCAAATCGGGTGAGAGCGATCGCTCTCACCCCAAAATGTTTCACAAAGCCGCATGAGGATTTTGCGAAACTTAGGTGATTCAATGCCCTTCTAGCCAGCGGCCTGAGCAGGACGGTTGGAGGCTGTAGACGAGCGCACAGATGCTTTCTCATCTGCCGGATCAACAGCCTTGAATTCAATATGATTCAACAGCGTTGTCACGAAGGCAAACAACAGAAACGGAAGAGACAAAACCAAAATCAAACCGACCGTTGCCAAGGCATAGATTGGACGGCTTGTGCCCATCAATGCCAACGCACTGGCGAGACTCAAAAAGATGACCACGAGCCAAACAACGATCTGGCCGTAGATATCTCCAAAGGAAAGCGTACAAAAAACACGATATCGGCTAATGTTATCCATGACTGTCTCAGACGAAGAAACCTTATATGTAGGGTTTAGCCTAAAGGGTATTCCAGGATTTTGCGAGGTCTCCTCAATCTCTCTTCAAACCTCGCAACATTGACGTTAAAAAAGTCAGTATTTCTTTGCACTTGGCGTTGTCTCAAGGGTTCAAGACGTACCGTTTCCTCTTGTTTTCCTGCTGTTTTCTGGGCAGAGGATACACTGCAGTGCCCTCTCATCTATAGCGCTATGCGCGTGAATTAAGTACGGTTGTGTGTGGTCGCGCCGCGCCACACACAACCATTCCGGTGCTTGACGCGGTTGCACATCGCTATAGATTCGTTTAAAGAGCCATGGCCTGTAAAGACGCCTATGCTTCGGTTTACACTTCCGCGCTGTCACCGTGCCGTTTACCTATCTCCTGTTCTACAAACCCTACGATGTGTTGAGTCAGTTTGGTCAACCTGCGCCAACTGAAGGGAGTGCTGCAACAGATGAGGCCGATACGCACCCTAAAACGTTGAAGCCCTTTATCCCGATCGCCGATGTCTACCCGGTGGGACGGCTCGATCGCGACAGTGAAGGGTTGTTGCTATTAACTAATGATGGCCGCTTGCAGCACCAGTTGACGGATCCGCGCTACGGGCATCCACGGACGTATTGGGTGCAGGTCGAGCGGGTGCCCAATGCCGAGGCGATCGCCCAACTGCAGAATGGCGTCACCATTCGCGACTATCGCACGCGCCCGGCGCAAGTCCAACTCCTGCCAGAGCCGCCAGATCTACCACCGCGCCATCCCCCGATTCGGTTTCGCAAATCGGTGCCAACGGCCTGGGTGCAGATGACCCTGACGGAGGGGCGCAACCGCCAGGTGCGGCGGATGACAGCGGCGGTTGGGCATCCCACCTTGCGCCTAGTGCGGGTAGCGATCGCCCACCTCCAATTAGGCGCCTTGCAACCGGGAGACTGGCGTGCGTTGTCGGAGCAAGAAGTAGTACAGCTCAAACGCGATGTGAATGCCCAGGCAAACGAACGGCGCGATCGTCCCCATTCTCGCCGTCGCCCCCGTAGCACGTCGCGAACAAAGTTCAAGAAGTGATGATTTTTGCAGGAAACCTGTTGTTCCTACGGAAAGCAATGGGTACTCTATCAGTTACAAGGTAAAGTATGCGTAGGATTGGCACTTCTGGTTAAGATAATTGGTTTTGGATGTTCGATAGAGTGCTGATTTTCATCCCGCACTGACCTGCCTGCTTGCAAGATTAAATTTATAGGTTTTCAACTGATGTCAGAGTGCATGGTGCGAAGAATAAGCGGTCAGGTATGAACACTGGCTGTTTTTTTGAGACATCTGCTTTAGCATTTACTGATGGGAAAAGACGAAGGAATCCCCGACATGCTCGTTTGCCCGAAATGTCAGTTTGAGAACCCAGATGACCATCGCTTCTGCCAGAAGTGTGGGACTTCACTGACGGAGCGTGCTTGCGAGTCATGCGGAGCCGTATCGCCGTTCGGGATAGAATTTTGCCCGAGCTGTCACGCACCGTTTGGTGACGTTTGGTTAGCCGTTGTGCAGGCAGCGGATGTCATTGCGCCAAAGCGTTCAGAAATGGATCTGGATAAGGAGGCGAATCGCGTCCTTACTACTTCAACCTCCAAGCCTTCTGTAACCACTCATAAAGTCAAGGACGGGATAGAGTCCCTGGAATCCGACCCCGAAAAAGGGGAGGCTAGCGATAGTGCAGTGGCTTCCACTTCCACCCCAGAACCGGACATATCCTGTGAATACTTGGACCGCCAACAGCGCTATCGATTGTTAGGGGATTTGTCCGACGAGCAAGTGGCAACGGTAGGAGCCCATGTTCGCGTGCTGGACTGCCAGCCCCTGCGCCCGTCTCAGCTTGAACTGCTGGCACAGATTCAGGATTTGGGAGAAGCTGAGGAATCGGAGCTTCCCGAACTGCTACAGTTGCCAGCGATCGCCCTCGACTATCTGGAACTTGAACCGCCCCTATCTCCAGCTCTCCCCATGTTGCAAGATGCCTGGGACGAAGATGGGCGCACCATTTTATTGCTAGAAAACCGCCAAGACTTGCTGCCCCTGAAACAGCTCTGGAGTAAATGGGAGGTTGAACCCTTTCAGGCTATTCACTTGTTTCATCAGATAGCGGATCTATGGATTGAGCTACAGCCCCGTGGCTACGCTACCAGTGTGCTGCAGCCCGCCAATCTGAAGAGCGATGAAGACCAACTCCTCTATCTCCAGCGGCTTTATGCCGACGCCACCAATTCACTGCCGACGTTGACCTCCTTAGGGGCATTCTGGGAAGAACTCATTGAATCCCAACCCAAACTGGCAGAAACGATTGTGCTTGTACAATTGTGCAAGGATTTGCAGAGCGAGACCATCAGCACGCCCAACCTGTTGCGATCGCGCCTCAAGGCCATTGCAATGGAACTCCAGAATGCACCTGGCACGCTAGAGGAGTCGATGGTGGATACGGAAGAGAACAATGCTCTCGCCGATGACGAAATCGATTCCGACGACACAACGGCGGATCTCAGATCCTACCAGCTCAAGCTTGATGCCAAGTCGCCACAAACGATGGTTCCTGGTGCGGACATTGCCTTGTCCAATAGTCCGACAGTACTGGATCTGATTGCATTGGACGATGAGGCAGATGAGGATGAAATGGATCGTGAGCTAGACGGAGATGGCGACGATGTACCAACCATCGTCTTACCTATGAATGTAACGAGTGTGGATGATGCAGGACGAACGGATGTGGGTCGGCAGCGAGAACACAATGAAGACTACTTCCACATCCAAACCGATATTAAAAAATGTGAGAGCGTCAGCAGTTGCCAACTGGACGTCAGAGGGCTTTACATTTTGTGCGATGGCATGGGCGGCCATGCGAGTGGAGAGGTTGCCAGTGAGATGGCTGCTAAAACCCTCTGCCAATACTTTGATGAGAACTGGAGTGGAGAGGAACTTCCCCCTGAATCGACGCTGCTAGATGCGGTGTTTGCAGCGAACAAGGCCATCTTTGATCAAAATCAGCTAAACGAAAGTTCGGGTAGTGGCCGCATGGGGACGACCTTGGTCATGCTACTGCTGCAGGGCAAGACGGCGGCGATCGCCCATGTTGGTGATAGCCGACTCTATCGCTACACCCGGCGCATGGGGTTAGAGCAAGTGACTGTAGACCATGAAGTTGGGCAGCGCGAAATCCAACGGGGGATTGAACCGGCGATCGCCTATGCCCGCCCCGATGCCTATCAACTTACCCAAGCGCTGGGGCCACGCGGGGAGAAGTTTGTCAGCCCCGATGTCCAATTCCTGGACTTCAACGAAGACAGCCTGTTCCTGCTCTGCTCTGACGGGATGACGGACAACAACCTGTTAGAGCGCCATTGCGGAACCCATGTTGAGCCGTTGTTGAGTTCCCAAGCGAACCTAGAGCAAGGGGTCAATGCCCTAATTTCCCTTGCCAATGAATACAACGGACATGACAATATCACCGTCGTTCTGGTTCGGGTGAAATTGCGCCCCAACCTGTCTCAGACAAAGCCACAGTAATGCACTGTCGGTTGGAAATGGTTCAACAGTAGCTGCTCAGAACTCGGTGCGGAAGCGGACGGTGTCTACTCCTGCACTAGATTGTTGGGATCTTAATTTCTTTCAGCCTTAGCCTGGATGTTGCTGAGGAGGCGTTTGAGGCGGGCGGTAGCCGTGGTTTTGGTGCGGCGTAAGTGTGTCATCGGGTTGAGATAGTGCTCCATCAGGTCGGTCATATTCTGCGCTTCGGGATGGGGCGATCGCCACTCGGCCAAAGCCTCCCATTGCCCCGCTTCAAACTGCTCTCGACACCGCTGGCGCTGAATTTTGCCACTGGAGGTGCGTGGTATCCCTCCCGGCTTCAGCAACGCGATGCCATAGAGGTCGATGAAATGCTCTTGGAACACCTGCCAGCGTAGCGGCTCAACGACCTCATCCAACGTGAGCGTGGTGCAAAACTGCCGCTCTATTTCCTGGGCAACGACCAACCGACGAGACCCGTTGACCTCTACTGAGAAGGCTGCAGCACCATTGGGTCGAAAGCTGGGATGGCAAGCGGTGACAGTTTGCTCGATGTGCTGGGGATAGTGGTTGAGTCCCCAGAATACCAGAACATCGTTCAGCCGTCCGGTGATGAACAGGTTGCCATCGTGCAAAAAGCCCAAATCGCCCGTGCGGAGGAATGGTCCTTCTCCCGTATCGAGGTGCGCCTGAAAGGTGCGATCGCTCAACGCCTCCATGTTCCAGTAGCCTGACCCCAAGCCAGAGCCTGCGACCCAAATCTCTCCCACTTCATCCGGTGCGCAGGCCTGTCTTGTCTGCGGATTGGCAATGACAATGCGCCCATCCAGCCGGGGTGTACCACAACTGATGAGCGATCGCCCCTGTGCCGCTTCCTCATCGACCAACTGCACCCGATCCTGTTCCAGCGCTTCATCATCCACCGTGAGGGTCACAGGGGCTTTGCCTGCTGCACCACCTGTGATAAATAGCGTCGCCTCAGCCATGCCATAGCAGGGATAGAAGGCGGTGGAACGAAAACCACATTCCGCAAAAAGTTTGGAAAACCGCTCGATGGTGTTGGCGAGAACCGGTTCGGCTCCCGAAAAGGCAACCTGCCAACGGCTCAGATCCAGGTCGGTGCGTTGGTCTGCGGAGACGCGATCGCATAACAGGTCATAGGCAAAGTTGGGGCCACCGCTGGTGGTCGCGCCATAGCGCGACACCGCCTGCAACCAGCGCACTGGCTTTTGCACAAAATCGATAGGCGACATCAGCACGCTGTAGCCGCCTAGGTAAAGCGGTTGCAGTACATTGCCGAGGAGCCCCATGTCATGGAACAGCGGTAGCCAGCCCATTCCAACGGTGTCGGCTGTATGCCCAAATGCTGCCTGGATCATGCGCTGGTTTTGCAAAATGGCACGATGGGTCACACAAACGCCTTTGGGTTTGCCCGTGGATCCTGAGGTGTATTGCAAGAAGGCTAGGCTTTCACCAATCAGGTCGGGGGTGTGCCACTGGTCGGGGTTGCCCTGGAGTGCGGCATCCGTTGTCAGCCAGAGCGGTTCAACCGCTGGATTGGCCAGTTGCTTTTTGAGGGTGGGCAGAAGCTTAGCGCTGGTGAGGATGAGTTTGGCCGCGGCAGAATCCAGGCGATCGCGCAAATCGACCCAGCCCGTTCGCTGGCGGGGAGCCGCACAGGGCACAGCGACCACCCCTGCATAGAGACAGCCCAGAAACGCCGCCACAAACTCCGATCCGCCGTCGTAGGGATACACCAGCAAAGCCCGGTGCGCGGTGGGCGCGTCGCCCCATGTTGCAATCTTGGTCTGGAGGGTGGTGGCGATCGCCCGTGCCCGTCGATCTAATTCTCCATAGGAAAGCCGCACTGCTTCGGTTCCACCGTTTTTCAGGAAAATGAAGGCAGGAGCGTTGGCGTGGTGGGGCATGTAGGAGCGCAACCGCTCAACGAAGGTGCCCGACGCCTGTGGGGGAAGAGAACTGGAAGACATAGCGCTAGCAGACGAGGAGGAAAGTCGTAAGGGGGCAGATTTACAACTGCTCGATCTAACGCTTTCCCACTCGCAGTGTCAAGGCCAAGACTGTCAGGGATAGAACTGTCAAGGTAATATCGATTCGCTGAGAACCCACTCCAGATATTCGCTTGAAAGCCTTGCAACACAACGCTTTCCAAAAGTCATGGGGTGTTGGTTCGTAGAGAATTGTCAGTGGGACTGCCGAAGACGAGAACGTGGAGGGCGATCGCCAAAGATTCTCGTGGCCTATCCCCACCGGTCACCAATTCACGGTAAAACAGAAGGGAATCGGCTTTACATTGATTCACAGATTGAGTGCTGTCTGGCAGTTGTCTGATCGCTTTTCATCTGTTCGACCCTGCGTTAGTCCCTTGCGCTTCAAGCATTGCTCTTCAAGAGTTGTTCTTTAAGACAATGGCCTACCTGTTTTCTAACCTTTCTATCTTCGAAGGACGCGATACCGTCGTCATGACTGAGTCTTCCCCAACCCCTGAGCAAACTCCCGTAACCTCCGTCACCGATACACCCGACACCCCATCTAGTCGTGGCGGCAAAACCCGTCAGCTGCTGGGGATGAAAGGAGCCGATGCGGAAACCAACATCTGGAAAATTCGCCTACAACTGATGAAACCCATCACCTGGATTCCGCTGATCTGGGGCGTGGTTTGTGGTGCGGCATCCTCGGGTGGCTACCGCTGGGATCTGGAAAATGTGTTAGTGGCGGCAGCCTGTATGTTGCTTTCGGGGCCGTTGCTAGCGGGCTACACCCAAACTCTCAATGACTTCTACGATCGCGACATCGACGCCATCAACGAACCCTACCGCCCCATTCCTTCGGGAGCGATTTCGGTGCCCCAGGTTGCCGTTCAAATTGTGGTGTTGTTAGTTGCTGGAATCGGAGTTGCCTATGCGCTGGATCTATGGGCAGGTCATGAATTTCCGACCCTTACCGCCCTTGCTATCGGTGGCTCTTTCCTCTCCTACATCTATTCCGCGCCGCCGCTGAAGCTGAAGAAGAATGGCTGGCTAGGAAACTATGCCCTGGGCGCAAGCTACATCGCGTTGCCCTGGTGTGCAGGCCATGCGCTGTTTGGTGAGTTGAGTGCCAAAATCGTTGTCCTCACCCTGTTCTACAGCCTAGCGGGATTGGGCATTGCGGTGGTCAATGACTTCAAAAGTGTGGAGGGCGATCGCCAACTGGGGTTGCAGTCTCTCCCGGTGATGTTTGGCGTGGATACCGCCGCCTGGATCTGTGTACTGATGATCGATATCTTCCAAGTTGGAGTTGCGGCCTACCTCATCAGCATTGGGCAAAACTTCTACGCAACCATCCTGCTCCTGTTCATCGTGCCGCAAATCACGTTCCAGGATATGTACTTCCTGCGCAATCCGCTGGAGAACGACGTGAAATACCAGGCCAGTGCTCAGCCTTTTCTGGTCTTTGGAATGCTTGTCACGGGACTGGCGCTAGGACACGCTCCGATGTAGTTGCATGCAGCATTTGGCCAACGGAGAGATGACGAGGGCTTAGGCTGCGATCGCAG
>JBCBSL010000208.1:0-10087 GCA_039819145.1 Cyanobacteria bacterium J06638_22 | reverse complement strand
CCGCCAGTGGGCAATCAAGGTTTGTGCCTGTTGCCGTCGGAAACGATTGGGAGCCACCTGCTGCGCCTGAGCGATCGCCACCCGATAGGTTTCTTCGACCCCCAGATTGGCAAGCGCCTGTGCCACCTGGAGCCGCTGTAGATCTTCAAGCTGTTGCGACCAACTAAGACGGCTATCTTCCGCTTGGGGAAAGAAGCGGCTATCCATCGGAATCGCTTCCACAGCAGCGATCGCTTCCATCAAGCGCAACACATCCTGGGGAGAGGTTTGCCACTTGCTATCGGTCAAGACAGCCAGTTGCCGCGCTTCGACCAAGCTTTGCAAGTGGGCTGCCTCGTTCGCTAGTGCGGGGATGGCTTTGGTTTGCTCGACCAGGGCGATCGCCGCGTCAAACTCGCCCGCTTGCCAGTGAGCATGTCCGGCATCCAGCAACATCCCTCCCCACTGGGTAAGAATCGGCTGTATATCTTGATAAGCGAAGGTTGTGGCACCCATCGTGTTCGCTAGCTCTACCGCCTTGACCACATCCGCCAACGCCCCAGATTGCGCCTGACGCAACGCATCTTGCTGTACCTTCCGCGCCTGACGCTCCTGCCATACCCGCCGCGACAAGACTCTCACCTGATCAGTACGCCAGTAGTCCTGCGGCATTCGCTCCAATTCTTGAATCTTTTCCGACGCGGTCAGCCAGTCCTGAGCCTGTATTGCGGCTTCGGCTTGCTGGACAATCGTCGCGCCTTGGTGAGCAATTCCCGTCCACTGGGAGACAAAGTCCTGGGCTTCCATGTAGACCGAGCTGGTTTTGGGGATTTCGGCGAGCATCCGCAACGCCCCATCCACATCGCTGGCCTGAACTCGCTGCTGCGCCGCATAGAAAACCTGCTCAGACCAGTCGTCGATCAGCGTCTGAGCCACGCTGTAGAGGGGGCGATCGGGCGTCCAGGTTTCCAGCGTATCCAGCCCCACCAGCAAATCACGCAGCTCACCCGATTCCGCCGCCGTCTCAATGCAATGCAGCCGCACGCGATCCGAGGAAAAAGCCGTAAGCTCCTCACATTCCGGTGCTGGTGGCAAGGATAAGAGCCAAATAAACGCCGCTGCTGCCACGCCACTCAGCAATGCACAGGCATTTAGACCGACCAGCCAAAGCTTCCAGGGGGTGCCTCCCGTCCTTTTGAGAGAAACGGTTGAAGCGTCTTCTAGTGCAAGCGTATTACCTGTCCCAGCCGCACCAAAGGCAAACTTATTTTTCTTCGTCATGGATCTGCCTAACCCTCGCTACACACCAATGGCAGATGCGCATTGCCCGCTATTCCGCGCAACAGCAGCAAATATAGAAGCTCTGGGAGCGATCGCCCCTTGCGAAAAGGAACCCCTCCCAACTCTCCGTAGAATTGCTGAATTCTTACTTATACTATGATTTTTTGCCGAATCCAGGATGGATTTACCGGAGGATGCAGGGGAAATTTGACTTAAATTTTCTTACAAATCTGAGTCTGGAGACAATCCAGCGGTTGAGTCCGCACCTCTAATCACTGCTACAGAATTCCCCGTTGGGACAGGGCGATCGCACTCATCTCCTCAACCGTTGCGGTTAGAGCCCCCCCCTCATCCACCGTCAGCACATCGGTGCAGCGCTCCTCGGTCAGCAGATTGCAGTAGCGACCGGGGGGCAGCGATGTTTGAAAGGTTTGCGTCAGCGGCTGGTCATTGCGGTTGATGATGACAAAGCCGCGATCGCCCCGCCCAAAGGCAATTTGATCTGACCCATTGCTCCACCAGTGGTTCAGCGGCGTGCCATCGGCATCATTGCGAAAGGCCACCATTGGGGCAATGGTGTTCCAGCGATGCTCACAGACCCAGCGATCGCCGCAGGTGGCCGTTCCCTCCTCAAACACGGGCAACGTCTTGCCGGCTGGTGTCGCGGGCGGCCCCGCTTCGGTATCCGTGAATGGATAGCTCGACATCACCTGGGGATAGCCGTAGGGATAGGCCAGCATGAACACATTGGCCAGTTCATAAAGTGCCGAGTCTTGATGGGTGAGGTAGTTGCCGCCCCCGCCATGGCCCCGCTGCTTGTCGTGATTGTCGATAAACACCACCGCTTTGTCGGCGGGCATCAGTCCCCAAGCTTCCCCCAGCGTCTCTAGTTGCGCGATCGCCTGTCCATTGATCCCCAAAAAGCTTTCGCTGACAATGCGGCCATACTCAAATTCATGGACGTCTCCCGTGTCGTAGAACTCGGCTTTAGCAATAGCTTCGTTCCCTGGATCGATCACTTCCTGGTAAATGTAGGGATCATCCTCAAATCGAGAACGGAGTTGCGTCAAGATTTCGCCCAGTTCCTCGGCTCGCATGTGCTTCGCTGCATCGATGCGGAACCCATCAATCCCCAATGCCACCAGATCACTCAGGTAATTCACGATCCGCTCCTGCACCTGGGGCGAGTCCGTATTCAGATCTGCCAACCCCACCAGTTCGCATTGCGTGATGGTATCGCGATCCTGGTAGGTGTCAATATTGCGGCGACAGGTGTTGAAGTCGCGATCGCGATACAACCCCGGATAGTCATACTTGGTGAAGGGTGACCCTGCACTCCCTACCCCCCGCTCAACGCCCGCCATGTGGTTAATCACGGCATCCGCATAGACTTCCACGCCCGCAGCATGGCAGCGGCGAATCATCTTCTGCAATTGGGCGCGATCGCCACTCCGGCTTTCTAGCTGATAGCTCACGGGCTGGTAGCGCTGCCACCAGGGAAACCCCGCTTCCGGCAACACCACATGCTCCTGGGGCGGCGAAATCTGCACCGCAGCATAACCCTGTGGCCCTAGCACCGCTTCGCATTCCGCCCCCACATCTTCCCAAGACCACTCAAACAGATGCACAAACACTGTGCGGGGAGCCGCATCCGCCACCGTTTCTACCTGTGCTTCTGACATCGGCATGCAAGACGACTGCCCCAGTCCCAGCGCCAATCCCAGCCCCAGCAATAGGGTGCTAAGTTGTCGCCACCTAGCCCTCTGCCCAGAGTTTCGTCCAAAGATTCGCCCAACGTGCCGCAAACCACCATGCTGAAACGCAGCAAAACGGGCGATCGCCCCTCGCAATCCTTGAAAATGTGGGTTGTTCATTACTTGGTTTGAAGGCGATCGCCTTCCTAAAATGACGGTTTCCAGAAATCCAATTATCCACTCTGCTTTGCCGTACCTGAGTACGGCAAACTCTCCAAAAAATAGCCAAAATTTCTAGAAACCCCCACAAGATGTGTAGGTTCTAGCAGCTATCCGTTGAATAGAAGTAGCTAAAAGCCTAGCCGTGAAAAGGTATTGGCGATCGCTTGCAGGCCATCTCAACGCCAATACAGACCGCAGTAAGGAGGCTGAGCCAAACACTGTACCCCGCCCGCGAATAAATTGTGGGCTAATCTAAAAAGTCCACTAACGGGACTAACGGGGGAAGGCTTGTATCCTTTTGAGCGGTTGAGTGGAACCCATTTTAATGGGTTTATTTTCACTAGCCCGCAATTCATTCGCGGGTGGATAGTGGCTAGAGACTAGGAGTGGAAAGAATTATGCCGACTTCTGAATAAGGGGCAGGTTCTAGCGGGGGGACAGAATTCCGCTAGCTAATATCCTTTGGGGTCGGCTTTAAGCCACACTGGGAGTTTCTCCACGGTATAGGCACTCACGAGAGCAAAGCTGCTCACCCCAAAACTGAAACTCATAATGGTTAGCTCTGGGCTATCAAACCAGAGTGCATCTGGGTAGAAAATACTGATTCCCAAAGTGGAAATGGCCGCAACACCCCCGGTAACCAACGAGAGTTGAACACTCGCGGCAGAAAATGAAACGCGCTGGTTCTGCTCCAGCAGGTAGGCGATAAACGGCGTCCCTACAGCAGCTAGATAGGCCGCATAAAAGCACACAATCAGCCCTACAATTTCGCCACCTTTGAGGGCAATCCCCAGGGCAAAGACTCCGTTGAGAACAGTGAAACCCACCCGTCTGTAGACGGTCTGCTCCAATCCGGCCAAATCTAACAGCGCCTTGGTTTGAATGCGCAGGATATTGCTGCCTAATCCCAGCGCGGGGAGCGTTAGGCTGGCGATCGCCAGAATGCCCCACGGCTTCTCCGTTCCGCCCCCAAACCAACCCAGGATAAAGGGAATCACCGTTTTACCCGTGACGGATTCCGGTAAAACCCCTGCAGTCTGAGCCGCCAGCACAAGAGCACTGGGCAAAAAGGCAAGGGCGATTAGGATCAGGCCAGCGAATAGGCAACTCCAGACCGCAATTTTGGCCGCGTGCGATCGCACCACAAACTGCTGACATTTCATGTCAACCAGCACTAGTAGCACCGTCGATAGCAAAACGCCCACGGATGCTGTTGGTGGGACTTGTTCCAGGGTTGGCACAAACGTGAGCAAAGCCGTGCCGTAGGCCATGCCGTGGTCCAATCGCCAAAGTGCTGCCGCCAAAACCAGGATATTAACCAAGAGCAACCCCCGAACAATCCAGCTTGCCCGCTCCACAGGCAACAGCGATAGGGCGCAAAAGCCAGCCGTCACCGCTATCATCGTGGGCACTGGAGGATATCCGACAATGCTCAAAATTGCTGCAACAGCAATGATTTGTACCGCTTCGATGCCGATGAGCGAAATCCAGGACATTAGCCCACTGCCCACTTTTAATGGCCAGCCAAAGCGATCGCCCAGCAGCGTCCAGAGCGGTTCAACCTGCTCCCAATAAAACCGAGCCAGTAGCGCCAGCCCCATCATTCCCAGGCCAACCGCCACTCCATAGAGGCTGCCGCTTGCGCCACCCGTCACGGCCTGTTCAGCGGTGCCAAGCAAGAACCCCAAGCCATAGTGCGAGGAAACGAGTAGCGTTGTAAGGGAAACCACCCCCAAGGTTCGTTCCACAGTCGTCATGGGCGGACGCGCTCCAAACAATAATCATGACCCAGGGACATCAGCAGGAGCCTGAGACAGCCCATGCGTAAACCTAAGTGCCAGCCAGTCATGACTAGCAAGCTTATAACCATTTTGTGAAGAGAATCCGATCGTGGTCAACAAATTCAGCTTTTCGATAGAATGCTTGAGCGCTGGTGTTTTGCCGTTCCGCTTCTAGGTGCAAAGCTTTGACACCCTGCTCTCGGCACACCGCTTCAGCAAACTGCAAGCTTCGCGATCCAATCCCTCGTCTGCGATACGCGGCTCGGAGGTAGATTTCATCCAAAAATGCATCCCGCCCACCATACTCCAGGCTGAAACCAAACGTTATAGCGAGATAGCCAGCGATCGCCTCGTCAATCCGAATCACGTAGACGCAGCCATAGGCGTCATTGCCCAAGATGAGTTGCAATGCTGAGCGTGCGGCCTGTTCATCAAACGGCAACGCCTCATACGCATAGAATTCACCCATTAGCTGCATGAGCGTTTCGATGGCTGAAACCGATGCCAGCTCAAAGACAGGTTCCATTCACACCAACAAATCAGCTCGGGGATTAAATGTTTCGACTTGGCGCAACTTCTCATACAGTTCGCGTTCCGGTTCACTGATGTCGCGGGGAACGAGAACCAATACCTCAACAATCTGATCGCCCCGCTGGCCGTTGATGGGGTAGCCCTTTCCGGCCATCCGCAGCTTTTGCCCGCTGCGCACCCCGGCAGGCACCATCATTTTCACCATGCCATCCAGCGTCGGCACCTCGATCGCCCCACCTAACACTGCTTCACAGGGCGTAATCGGGAGCTGGCAGTACAAATCCGTCCCCTGCATCCGAAAGAACGGATGGGGAGCCAATTCAATCTTGAGGAACAGGTCGCCTCCATTCACCCCTTGGCCCTTGAGGCGTACCTTTTGCCCAGAGAGCATCCCCGGTGGCATGTTGACTTCGAGCGATCGCCCATCTTCCAGTCGAATCCGCTCGCGTCCACCCTGATACGCTCGCTCCATAGGCACCGTCAACCGAGCTTCGGCATGGCGGGGTGAAGGGCGGGGAACCGTGTAGCTCTTCTTGCTGGTTCCTGGGCGGAAGGGATCGCTGGGCGTTGCGCGGCTGACCGCCGGTTCATCTCGCCGATTTAGCAATTGGTCGATAAAGGTATTGAAGTCTCGATACTGGCTGAATTCCACGTCTTCAGCCGATTTCCGAGCCGTTGTTCCCCGCCGTACCTTCGTTGCCGTTCCATTCTTTTTGAAACTGCCCTGCATCCAGTAGCGGCTGAACTGGTCATATTTTGCCCGCCGATCGGGATCCGAAAGAATTTCGTAGGCTTCCCCAATATCCTTGAACGTTTCCTCTGCCGCTTTGTCACCAGGGTTTAAGTCCGGATGATATTGCCGTGCCAACCGTCGATAGGCACGCTTGATATCGTCTGGGGTTGCCTCCTTGGCAACATTCAGTATTTGGTAATAGTTCCGAAAATTTTGCATTCGGTCGAGAGTCAAAACTAGGGCAAAGGTAAGAAACGGAATCGATGCTTAGAAGCGCGGTTAGCTGAGGGCGTTGAACGGGATACATTGAGTAGCCGCCCCACTCAGTTAACCCTACAGTCAAGTCGGCCAATGAACCGCAAACGGGCAGTGTTGATGTAGAGACATTCTAGAGCGTCACGACAGATTTAGTGTACGCAACATTCCCGCACTCCTTTATTCGGATATCCACGCTCTCCTCACTGCCATCCGTGAACGAAGCAAAATCAGGTTAACCCCAATCGTCTTCATCATCCCAATCGCCCCGGCTTTGGCCATAGCGGGTGGAGTCATTGGTAGAGGGGCGGCGGCGGGAACTCGAGCGATCGCGCCCATTGCTGCTCCGTTCTCGACTCGATGGGCGAGAAGTCCCCCGATCCTCCGCCGATGGCTTTTCAGAGGGCAACGGCGCATCCCAATCATCCGCTAGTGGGGGCAAAGTATATCGAGATGGGCGCTCCCCGCCATTTTCCGGTGGCTTTTTGGCGGAACTTAGGGGATCCCAGTCATCCTCCGAAGGCTTTTTGGCAGCGGGACGCGGCGCATCCCAGCTATCCTCCGGTGGCTTGCTCGCGGGACGTGGCGCGTCCCAATTATCCTCCACTGGTTTTCTCGCAGGAGGTGGCGCATCCCAGTTATCCTCCACTGGTTTTCTAGCAGCGGGACGCAGCGCATCCCAATCATCGTCCGGCGGTGGTGCCGAATAGCGCGGACGATCCCAATCGTCTGCGGGTGGTTGCGATGTCGAGCGATCGCGCCCGGGTTGATCCCACCCCTCATCCATCTGTCCCGAACGCGGCCTGGAACCCCGATCGCTCATCCGGTCGTTGCGGCGATCATCCATTCGGGCATCGCGGTTGCTGGGGCGATCGCGTTGGGGAACATCCCAGCCATTATCCCAATCATCGTTGGAGCGTTGGGATGGGCGTGGGGTATCCCAACCATCCTGACCTCTATCCTGGCGCGGTGAGGAGCGGGGCGCATCCCAATCATCCTGGCGCGCTGCTGGACGGCGTGATCCCATGCCATCATCCCGGCGACTCTCATCTCGGCGACCCTCATCCCGACGGCCATTGCGGCTGGGAGCTGGATCCGACCAAACATCGCGGCGATCGCGCCCAGAGGCGGAATCTCCCCAGTCATCCCAATTGCCATTGCGGCCATAATCAGAGCCAGAGCGCCGGGGTTCAGGGCGGTTGTCCCAACTGTCGCGGCGATCATTCCAGCCATCCCGACGATCGCTCCAGCTATCGCGACCACTCCAACTGTCCTCATAGCGGGGGGGATAGTCGCGATCGCTGCGGTAGAAGAAATCGTCATCATCATCGTCACCCAGCAAGGTGCGCTTGATCGTGCCGAGGATACCGCCCTCTTCATCCTGCTGGTTGATGTTGTAGACCTCCTGCTGCAAGTCATAGAGGGCATCCCGCAGGTCGGCTTCCGCTACATCAATGCGACGCTCGTCGTCTTTGTTCAGCGCCTCTCGCAATTCCTGAACCAAGTTCTCGATCCGGCGGCGATAATCACTGGCGAACTGCATACCAAAGTCCAGTGCCACCTCCCGCAGTTGCCGTTCCGATTGGTAGGTCAGCGCTTCGGCTCGCGTCCGCTTTTCGACCCGCTCCCGCCGTTCGCGGTCTTTCTGGGCAAACTGCTCGGCTTCTTGCAACATCCGCTGCACTTCAGAGTCGCTTAGCACCGACGCTCCCTGGATTGTGATGCCCTGCTCCCGTCCCGTCGTCTTGTCCACCGCCGTTACCTGCAAAATGCCATTGGCGTCGATATCAAACGACACCTGCACCTGAGGTACTCCACGGGGCGCGGGGGGAATACCCATCAGCTTGAACCGCCCCAGGGATTTGTTGTCCGTCGCCATCTCGCGCTCTCCCTGGAGGGCGTGGACTTCCACCATCGTCTGGTTATTCTCCGCTGTGGAGAAGATGTCCGAACGGCGCACTGGAATGGTGGTGTTGCGTGGAATCAGCTTTTTCGTCACACCGCCAATGGTTTCCAATCCCAAAGAGAGAGGCGTCACATCCAATAGCAAAATATCCCGCACTTCCTGGGTCAGAATCCCGGCTTGAATAGCCGCCCCAACCGCCACCACCTCATCGGGGTTTACATGCTCATTGGGTTCTCGGTCGATGAACGATCGCACCAGATCCTTCACCATCGGCATCCGGGTGCCGCCGCCCACCAGCACCACTTCGTCGATATCTTCGGGATATAGCCCCGCATCACGCACCGCCTGCTTAACGGGCCCCCGCACGCGGCTGATGAGGTCGGAGCAAAGCCCCTCAAATTGCGATCGCGTCAGCTTCGTTTCCAAATGCTTGGGGCCATCTTCCGTCGCCGTGATGAACGGCAGGTTAATCTCTGTGACACTGACCCCTGATAGCTCAATCTTCGCCTTCTCAGCGGCTTCCGTGAGACGCTGGAGCGACTGGCGATCGCGCCGCAGGTCAATCCCCTCCTGTTCCAAAAACTGCTCTGCCAGCCAATCCACAATTTTCTTGTCGAAATCCGTGCCCCCCAGCTGGGTGTCGCCCGCCGTTGCCCGCACCTCGAACACGCCATCGCCCACATCCAGAATGGACACATCGAACGTGCCCCCTCCGAGGTCAAACACCAGAATCGTTTGGCTACGTCCCTGTTCCAACCCATAGGCGAGTGAGGCTGCGGTTGGCTCGTTGATAATCCGCTTCACCTCCAATCCTGCAATCCGCCCCGCATCGCGGGTGGCCTGCCGCTGGGAGTCGTCGAAATACGCCGGAACCGTGATGACCGCTCCAGTGACCGCCTCACCCAGGTAGCGGCTGGCTTCCTCCGCCAACTTCCGCAAAATCATTGCCGATACTTCTTCCGGCGCAAAGTCCTTCTCCAAGCGGGGGCATTTAATTTTCACATTGCCCTGCTCGTTCCGCCGCAGAGTGTAGGGTACGCGCTTCGAGTCCGAATTCAGTTCGCTGTAGCGTCGCCCAATGTACCGCTTGACGCCAAAAAAGGTGTTTTGTGGGTTCAGTACCGTTTGGCGGCGAGCCATCTGCCCGACCAGCAGCTCACCTTCCTTACTGAAAGCAACCACAGAGGGAGTGGTTCGCATCCCCTCTGCGTTGGCAACGACAATTGGCTTGCCGCCTTCCATCACCGAAACGACAGAATTTGTGGTTCCCAAATCTATGCCAACGACTTTGCCCATGCGTTGCCCCGCTCCTCGCTTGTCAGCCGGATCATCCTCCAAAAGGATAAACCGAAGGGTATCTTTTGCTTCGCAACGGGAATGTTGCGAACTAATAATTCATTCTATCTTGCCAGTTCCTAGGATTTAGGGCTTACGCATTTTGTTGCGTTTGTAGGCGTGATGCCCCCACAAGCGCAACGAATTTAGTCAGGGTTACGCGATTTTGCGTGAGTTTGGGATTTTGAGGACGGCAACCCCAATCGTGGAACCCGTATTGCCCTCAGCCAGAAAACCTCAAGCGCTTGTTCGGAAATCTGTACTGACCCAATTCGATGGGGGGCTGGCGATCGCCCTTCCACCCGCTAGAATAAGGGAGGATTTGCTACGGCGTTGGTGACTGCCAATAATGTTTTATGATCTACAAATC
>JBCBSL010000207.1:0-10112 GCA_039819145.1 Cyanobacteria bacterium J06638_22 | reverse complement strand
AACCCATCTGTTGGGGAATTTACCCGTCGTCAATCGCGGATGGTGGGCTTTAGAGGCGCTAAAGATTTTACGTTTGTGCGGGGATAGCTGCTCTGCCCAAGGCAAACAGATTACATTTGTACGCCTATTTTCTCTGATAGCGCTATGCGTGTTGGTTAAGCACGGTTATGTGTGGCGTAACTCGCCACACATAACTATTTCTGTGTCTATCGCGATTTCAAACCGCGATAGACGCTTGTTTTTCGTGTGCCTATCTTTTGTGCCCCATCAATGCTTAGGTTTTAGCAACTCATTCCATGACACAGCTCATCAAGCGTAAGCGGCAAAACTCCTTGACGCATAACATCTGGCAATTGCTGGGCTACATGGGTCATCGCAAGCGACAGCTTGGATGGCTCACTGTCCTAATGGTATTGTCAGCCTTTAGTGAAGTCGTTAGTCTCGGAACGCTACTGCCGTTTTTACAAACCCTTAGCAACCCCCAGGAGCTTTTGTCCTCGACGCAATGGCAACCGATTCTCACCTGGTTACAGATTCGTTCACCATCGGAACTTATCACGGCCTTATCCATTGCTTTCATTGCCACCATCGCATGCACCAGCCTGATCCGCCTGGTCGCCCTAAAGGCAAGAATCAACCTCGCAGCGGCGATTGGCAGCGATATTAGCGCTCAAATTTATCAGAAAACCTTAAATCAGCCTTATCAGTTCCATTTACGTCACAACAGCAGCGACCTGATGCAAACGCTGGTCGATGATACGAATCGTTTGATGACGTTTATCTTGATGCCGATACTGGCGGTGTTTACCGAAAGCGTGCTGGCGATCGCATTGATTGCGGCATTGGTGCTGATTGATGCAAAAATTGCCCTGTCCGCTGCCATACTGCTGGGCGGCAGCTATACATTGATTTATCAACTGCGTCAGAACCTACTGAGGCAAAACAGCAAACTGGTTACCTTAGCAGGACAGCGCAAGATTAAAGCGGTTCAAGAAGGGGTTGGCAGTATTCGAGATGTGATCGTTGCCAATTCCCATGACTTCTTCCAAAGCACGTATCGAGATGCAGAGCGAGATTTCAAGCGTGGGCAAGCGAAGAATGCCTTCATCTCTCAGTCGCCGCGCTTCATCATCGACGGCATCATGATGGGGGCGATCGCCCTGCTAGCCTTATCCCTTGGGCAAAACGGTGATTTTAGTCAGGCCGTTCCCCTCTTAGGGAGCTTGGCACTCGGGGCAAAGCGACTCATGCCCTGCGTGCAGGGGGTGTTCATGGGGCTAGCACAGATCCAGGGCGCAAGTTCATCCCTCGATCGCATCCTCATCGCCCTGAGCCGTTCGGTCGATCCGCTCTTGCTCTTACCTAAAGCGAAAGGGTTTCTCCCCCTGCGGGGAGAGCTGAGGCTTGAAAATATCTGGTTCCGCTATAGCGAAGCCGATGAGTGGACGTTGAAAAATTTGAACTTGAGTATCGCCGCGAAAACAACGGTTGCCTTTGTTGGCAGCACGGGAAGTGGCAAAAGTACAACGGCAGACTTAATCCTCGGTTTGCTCAGACCTCAACTCGGAGCCGTGTGGGTCGACGGGCAGCCTCTGCAAGGTGAAAAGCTCAAACGGTGGCAGCAGGGCATTGCCCATGTGCCCCAAAGCATTTTCCTGACTGACGCATCGATCGCTGAGAATATCGCCTTCGCGGTTCCAAAGGAGCAGATTGATTTTGAACAAGTGCGTCAAGCGGCCAAGCTAGCGCGCATTGATGACGTTATTGAGAGTATGCCAGCCGGGTATGACACCTACGTTGGCGAGCGCGGCGTTCGGCTCTCTGGCGGGCAGCGACAGCGGATTGGGATTGCCAGAGCGCTGTATGGTCAAGCTTCTTTGATTGTGTTTGATGAAGCAACCAGTGCGCTGGATAACTCAACCGAAAAAGAAGTGATGGATGCCATCAACGGACTGAGTCATCAATACACGATTATCTTGATCGCTCACCGCCTCAGTACGGTTGAAAAATGCGACAAAATCTTTGAACTGCATGAAGGGTCGTTGATTGCTCAAGGAACCTTTGAACGACTTTCAGAGGAAAGCCCAAGCTTTCGGCTCATGGCACAACAAGCGAAAACCTGATTTTTTGCCTGTGCTTACAGCTTTTACCATCGAGTTTCTAAACTGACGTGATGACTGACGTGATGCTTATGCAACCGTTCAACCTTTCAGAAAACCTGCGAGAAAATGTTTCGCTAGCCGAATACACCTCCTGGAAAGTGGGTGGGGTTGCTCGCTGGTTAGCGGAGCCTAGGGCAGATGAGGTTCCTGCGTTATTGACTCAAGCTTACAACCACGGTATCCCGGTTTATTTCCTGGGTCGTGGTTCTAATGTATTAATTCGAGATTCAGGGCTGAATGGTTTGGTGATTGTGACTCGCAATTCGATGAGTGGATTGCGACGAGACGGTGACCAAATTGTGGCGAGGAGTGGTGTGTTTCTGCCACATCTGTCCCATTTCGCCGCCCGACAGGGATATTCTGGCTTTGAGTTTTTGGTCGGGATTCCTGGCACGGTGGGTGGGGCGATCGCCATGAATGCGGGATTAACTGTCTTCCGTCCGCGAGAAATCGTTTCGATTGTCGATAGGTTTGATGTTGTGAACCTGGATGGTCGCGTCGAAACCCTGACAATGAACGATATTCGTGTGGGCTATCGGAAAACCGATTTGTTAGATGGAAAGCGACTCATTCTTCAGGCTCGCTTTCGTCTGGAGGATGTAGGAAACCCTGAAGAAATTCGTCAGAGCACACTGGAACATTTGGCTGAGCGCAAGCGAAAGCAACCGCTAGATCAACCGACCGCGGGTAGCACCTTCAAGTCGCCACCCGGTAGCAAAGGCGCTGGATGGTATATCGATCAAGCCGGATTGAAAGGATTTCAAATGGGCGGGGCGAGAGTTAGCCCGATGCATGCAAATTGGATTGAAAACGTTGGCGGAGCCATGGCTTCGGATATTCATCAACTCATTGAATACATTCAACAAACCGTCGAAGCGCGCATGGGAATCACCTTAGAACCCGAAGTGCAGTACTTACCGTAGAAGAAGGTTTAACCTCCTATGAATAAACTTGTTGTTTCCCCGACCCGCTTGGTTGGAGAAGTCAGAGTGAGTGGTGCAAAAAATTCGGCGCTCAGGCTGCTGGCTGCGTCTTTGCTCACATCCGAACCGATTTGTCTGACAAATTACCCAAGCACGTTGCTCGATACCCGCATCCATGTGGAAATGCTAGAGCGGCTGGGCAAGCGATGTCGCTTAACCATGCCCAACCAGTTAGATATTACGGAAGAGACCTTTCCTCAATCGGAGCTGCGGTGGGAAAAACGTTCGATTCGGAATACCTTGCTAATCCTGGGAGCTTTGACGGCTCGAACTGGGAAAGGAAACGTTCCACTCCCTGGCGGGTGCAAGCTGGGCGATCGCAAATATGACATTCACATTAAGGTGCTAGAAGCCCTAGGTGCTCGAGTATGGGAAGAAGACAACTGTCTTTGTGCGGAGGTTCCCAATGGTCATCGGTTAAAAGGAACCGATATTTTTCTCCCGATCCGGTCAACTGGAGCCACGGAAAACAGCATCATCTCCGCGTGCTTGGCGGAAGGAACCACACGAATTTGGGGGCCACATATTCGCCCTGAAATTCTGGATCTCATTCAGTTTCTACGATCGCTTGGTGCCAACATCACAGTGCGAGGGCAGGAGAGCATCATCGTAGAAGGGGTTTCAGAGCTGAACTCCACCACCTACTCCGTCATTCCCGATAACATTGAAGCCCTGACTTGGGCGATCGGTGCCGCCGTAACGGGTGGGGATGTCGAAATCATTGACTTTCCCTTTGACCATCTAGAGGTTCCGCTCATCCATCTACGGGAGAGTGGGGTGCGATTCTATCGATTAAACAATCGCTTGATTGTTCGAGGTGCCAACTGCTATCCCATTGAGATTAGTACCGGGCCTTATCCAGGAATCAACTCGGATATGCAACCACTATTCGCAGTGTTGGGAGCCGTTGCAAAGGGCGAGAGCCGCATCATCGATTTAAGATTTCCAGGACGCTATGCCTACGCAGAAGAACTCGCAAAGATGGGCATGAAGTATCGCACCCAAGAGAACTTGCTCCTGATAGAAGGCGGAGACACGCTCCAGGGGGCTGAGGTAACCGCCCTCGACCTCAGAGCTGGCGCGGCACTCATGACCGCGGGGTTTATTGCGGAAGGCCCAACCACGATTGACAATGCGTGGCAGATCTATCGTGGTTACGACCAGCTCGACAAAAAGCTATCTCAACTGGGAGTCAAGGTGCTGAGCGAAGTCTGCACCTGATACCCACGATTGTTTGTGTGAACGACTCTTATGCATTACTCCCTCAGCCACTAGCCGCAGGTTTGCCATCCTATGCTATCCAAATTACTGACTGTCGTGACGGTTTCATACAACAAGGGCGATCGCCTATATGAATCCACAAAGAGCATTCTGAACCAGTCCTACAAAGACTTTGAGTACATCGTTGTAAACGACGGCTCAACGGATAACACCCAAGAGATTCTAGATAGCTTTGATGACCCTCGATTAACTGTCATTCATCAAAGCAATCGCGGCTTTGTCAAAACCATGATTGCTGTTATGGAGCAAGTCAAAACTCCCTATGTGGCTATTCATGGAGCAGGGGATATTTCACTGCCAAATCGGCTCGCAATCCAGATGTACCACTTGGATTCTAGACCCGACGTTGCTGTTGTTTCCTGTGGTACCTACAAAGTGCTTGCGGGTCAACCCGACTATGGCAGTGAAATTGCCAAATTGATGGCCAAGAAGAGCAAGGAAGCAGGAAAGGAGCTAAAGTACACAACCGTTGAGCAGATGATAAAGGCCAACATTGTTGACCACGGCGATGCCATGGTGAGAATGGTGGCATATCATCAGGCGGGTGGCTATCGACCCCTGTTTCGCTATTCCCAAGACCGCGACCTGTGGCTGCGAGTTTTAGAAAACCACGCCATCCTCAATATTGGGAAAAAGCTCTATGTCAAAGTGATTAATCCCAACTCGGATATTACGGGTAACCCGGCTAAGGCTGAGCAGCAATCTTTCTACAGCCTGTTTGCCCGCCGCCTTGCCCGGCACAAATGCTTAACTGGGAAGGATTTGCTGAAAGAACATGGCAACGGCGAATTCGATTGCTTTGTCAACAACTTAGGTCCCACAGAACGGACGGAAATTGCCAAGAACATTCACATCAACATATTACTCTCCAATTTTCAACCAGAAGCCATAGACACGGCTTGCTGCTTGATCCAGCAATATGCGCCCGACCACTTCTACTATCGATCAGTACGGTCATTGAAGTTTATGCAGAAAAACGTGCCCTATGGGGCTCCCATGTATGCCTGGTATTACCACCAAATTGTCAAACGGTTAGCGGGTTGGAAACGGAGGGTTTACAAGATTCCCAATAAGTTGGGCATCGCTAAAACTTCCTCTCAAATGCAAGTGCACAAGTATGGATAGTTGCATGGATACTCCGGTTGTCATCATCATCTTTAAGCGTCCAGATACAACACAGCGAGTGTTTGACGCCATTCGGCAGGCCCAACCCAAACAGCTTTTTGTCATTGCGGATGGGCCTCGCCCCGAACGGTTGGGAGAAGATGAGCAATGTGCCAAGACGCGATCGCTTGTTGAGCAAATTGATTGGGAGTGTGACCTCCACAAGAACTATTCCGATACCAATCTAGGCTGTGCAACACGGGTTACGAGTGGCTTGAACTGGGTGTTTGAACAAGTCGATCGCGCCATCATTTTGGAAGACGATTGCCTGCCTCACCCCACCTTTTTTGCCTTCTGCCAGGACATCCTGGAGCGATATAAAAACGACTCTCGAGTGTTTTCCATCACCGGGCAAAACGTCCAGTTTGGTCAAAAACGTGGTTCCTATAGTTATTATTTTTCGCGCTATAGCCATTGCTGGGGTTGGGCGACCTGGAAACGCGCTTGGGATTACTTTGACTTTGAGATGAGACTCTGGCCCAAAGTGAAGGAAGACGGCGTTTTGAACTGGGTGCTCGATTCCCCCATTGCGGCCGAGCACTGGGTCAAGCTGCTTGACTGGACCTACTCCGGCCAGATTGATTCATGGGCCTACCGTTGGAGTTTGTCGGGGTTTTTGCAAAATAGCCTGCATGTCATTCCCAACGAGAACCTAATTTCCAACATCGGGTTTGCTCAAGACTCGACCAATACCCACAGCCGCGCGAGCAAGTTAGCCAACATTCCAGCTAAAGCGCTCGATCAGCCCTTGATTCATCCTCCTTATGTCGTGCGCCATAGCGACGCCGACCGATTTACTCAAGCGATGGTTTACGCCCCCAAAGGCAGAAAGGCAAAACTCAAAGCATTGGCTCGCCAAGTCACACCGTTTTTGCGATGAAGATACTGCATATCAACGCGTCAGATGTTAAAGGCGGAGCGGCTCGCGCGGCTCATCGCTTACATACCGGGTTACAAGCCTTGGGTGCGGACTCCCGCATGTTGGTGCAAAAACGCCTCAGCCATGGGCCTGATATTTTGGCCTCGACCAACGCAATATCGGAAGGTTTCGACACCATGCGGTTGAGCTTCGATGCGCTACCGCTCAAGTTCTACAAGCAGCGGCAGAAAACCGCCTTCTCCACACAATGGTTGCCCGATCGCGTCTTGCCAAAAATTCGCCAGTTTAGCCCAGACATTATCCACCTCCATTGGATTAACCAGGGCTTTGTTCAAATCGAAACCCTGGCAAAATTGGGCATTCCGATGATCTGGACGCTACACGACATGTGGCCATTTACAGGGGGGTGCCATTATGCAGGAGATTGCCTCGGCTATCGCAATGGCTGTGGCACCTGCCCCCACCTGGGGAGTACTAAAGTGAATGACTTGTCGCACTCGATCTGGAAGCGCAAAGCCAAAAGTTGGAACTCTATTGACCTTACCGTAGTCGCACCGAGCCAATGGATGGCCGACTGTGCCGCATCGAGCTCGTTGTTCCAGCATCGTCCGATAGACGTTATTCCCCACGGCTTGGATTTGGATGTTTACAAGCCGATCGATAAAAACGCCGCGCGGGCAACCCTTTCCCTGCCGCCCGATGCCAAGCTTGTCTTGTTTGGCAGTGCCCATGGCACCTCTGAGAAACGGAAAGGCTTTCATTTTTTACTGGATGCTCTGACAAAGCTGAGTCAGCTCAGTGAGGGAAGCCCTCAAATTCAGTTAGCAGTGTTTGGGCAAAAATCTCCCGATCGCCCCATTGATTTTGGATTCAAAACCCATTACTTGGGTACGTTTCAGGACGATCTCTCCCTCAGCCTGGTCTATTCGGCGGCGGATGTCATGGTTGTACCCTCGCTGCAAGAAGCCTTTGGCCAAACAGCATTCGAAGCGATGGCTTGTGGTGTGCCCGTCGTTGCCTTTGATGCCACCGGATTGAAAGACATTGTAGACCATAAGGAAAATGGCTTTTTGGCTCAGCCCTTCGACACCACCGACATGGCGAAGGGGTTGCACTGGATGCTCAGCGATCCAGAAACGATGAATTTCCTGGGACAGCAGGCCAGGAAGAAGGCAGAAGCGGAGTACTCGGTTACTCTGCAGGCCGATCGCTATCTTGCTCTATCAAAGCGTCTTAAATCCAAAGCGTCTTAAATCCAAAGCGTCTTAACGACGAACATTTAGCGTCGAATCCAGTCGAACACCCTAGCAACGTCTAACGGTTATGCGATTGCCCATCAATTCAAAAACTTGGCGAATAGTAGAAACACTCATTGTAGTGGCGTGTCTACTGTCGATTACCGGGAACCTTTGGCCACCTGTCATTGCGTCTTTGTTCTCAAAACTCAACTATGGCCTCATTATTATCCTGGCGCTAAGCAATTGGAAAAAGCTTATATCGCTTTTGATTCGCGACTACTGGATTCTGATGTTGATCTTTGTTGCCTCGATTTCATTTATTTGGTCGGCCGATGCGTTCGTGACTAACGATCTCATCAAAGCCATGATACGCTCCACATTTTTAGGGCTTTATGTTGCCTCTCGCTGGGATCTTAAGGATCAGCTAACGCTATGGCTTTGGGTATTTGGATTGATGGGGCTACTGAGCGTTATTGTTGCCGTTGTCGAGCCCTCAAGGGGTACCCACTTTATCAACGGGGCAATTTCATTAAGAGGGGCGCTCCCCCATAAAAATGAATTTTCTCGCGTTGTTGCCCTGGGCTTTTTGACCTTCTTTGTAGCGGCCTTAGATAAAAGTCGACGCTTTAGAGGCCTGTGTTGGTTCTGTGCCATTTCGATGCTGGTCATGTTGGTGCTGGCTCGCGGGGCAACGGCTCAGGTATCTGTGACGCTGCTAACCCCAATTTTATTAACCGGGCTGGTTATCGTGAATCGCCGCTATAAGCTGAAGACCACCCTTTTTACACTGGCTCTATTTCTCGGTACGATTTCGGCGTTGCTTGTTGTCTTCAACCTGGAATTTATCGTGAGCGATGTTCTGGGCAAAGGGATAGATTTGGGTCGGATTGATATTTGGCAACTCTCGATTGAGAAAGGCTTAGAACGACCCTGGTTGGGCTATGGCTACTACGGATTTTGGGGCTCAGACGAAGCCACCGAGATTGTGATGCAAACCTGGGCGAGGGGCAGTGAGGCCACGCTGAATGCGCACAATGTATTTGTGGGCATCTTTTTGGAGCTGGGTCTGGTCGGGCTAGCGCTGACGGTTGTAAGTACATTTGTTGTCTTCAAAACTTTGATTCAGCTTGTCTTTCGATGTCGAGAGATTGAGTATTTCTGGATGCTTATCTTATTTCTAGCACTGATGTTTTTCGGTATGACTGTGAGTGGTCCCTTCCTGTCACCAAATAGTATTTGGACGATTTACGTGAGTATCTCTTACACTGGCATTTTGAAACTCAGGCAGCTCAGAATTGCAGGATTGACCCCCGAATTCTCCCCGCGAGGATCGGCTTATCCAAGATTTACCTAGAGCCGCATTGTATTGTGCTGTCAAGCTGCTTGACAGGTTTTAATAGGGCCTATTCTGTTCTTTTGCGATCGCACTTTTCATGATCGCGACCTCTCGTTTCGATCGCCGAAAGCTTGAGAGATACTTTGCAATCTTTCTAAATGAGTAAAGTCCACTTGAGTTTAGAAAAAATTGGTAATTCCATGACTCAATTAACAAACACCTTACGAGAAATCACACCATTATCGGTTATTAACTCTATTAAAGATGTCAGGGCTTCTTCTAGAGATCTTTCGTACTTTTTCTATAAATCTATTTCAGGAACCGATATTGTCAATTTTGAAAGTTCTAATAATGAATTCAATCCTGTTCAGTTTAAGAAGTTTGAATATGGCAGAGAAGAAGATTTCGTCATTCGTGAGCCAGATTACTCACTTGATCCACTTCCGACTGGATTTCTCGATAAGGTCGGCCATTTCAATGTATCCAGACCTTATATTCTTCAAATAAAAGATGCTGAACTTGTTGGGGATAACGCAGTTGCGTTTGATAGTGTAGGAAATTTAATAGCTGAAACGACTGTCCCATTTTTCTACAGAAGAGTTGGTGACGGCCTACCTGTGCGAACGCTAATTGACAAGAGGCTTTATAAGTCTACTGAGACGATTGAGCTGGCTGCATCAATCGTTAATGTTTGGGGACATAATTACTGGCATTGGGTTGCTGATTGCCTGACACGGTTAGAGGGACTTTCTTATTATGAGAAGTTTACGGGCTTAAAGCCTAAGTTGATTATTCCATCAAACATTAAGCAATGGCAGTTAGATTTCCTTGATGCATTAGGTTATCCTTCCTCAGAACTTATTAGGTGGAATTATAGAAAAGTTAAAGTGAAAAGCTTGATCGTGCCTTCATTTAGGCGTAGTTCTGGTAAAGGAATCTCTCCCGAAACCTGCAAGTGGATGCGTCAAACTGCATTAAAGTATTCTCCAGGATTGATATCCGATAATCCAGTTTCGAGAAATGAATACTTTTTTTGAAACTGGATTATCGGTATCGGATAATCCAGTT
>JBCBSL010000206.1:0-10118 GCA_039819145.1 Cyanobacteria bacterium J06638_22 | reverse complement strand
CGCTCTGAGCATTTACCGAAGTGGGACATCACTGTTGTCCCCAATTAACTGGGGCCTTATTTATTTGCGCTTCCCTTAACTAGTTGTTCGTTCGGTATTGCTATTGCTTTCTCGCTGTCATCGTGGTTGCTCTTAGGCTTGAACACCCCTGGAGTCGCCCAATCTCTCCTGACGGAGAAACTGACAACCACCTCTGAAGGAGAAGTTGCCCAGTCTGATCCTCCTGATGCGGAAGAAGAACCATCCCAGCGAATTAGCTATGTTGGTCTTGGCGGTACTCTTGGCCTCAATAGCGATGGCGAAACTGCGTTAGGCAATGGCGGCTTTTCCATCATGTCTCGCGTTCCCTTGACCGATGAGGTGTCGCTCCACACGGCTTCTGTCATCGGGGGCGATAGCTATAGCTCATTAGCATTGACGGGGAGTTTTCCGATAGGCAATCAAGATTCAAATCAGAGGGGGCGGCCTGTGATTGTTCCCTTTGCAGGCGTTGGTATTGGGGTTGAGTTTGAAGACTTTGATATTGATCCGATGGCGACTGTGGGAGTCGATATTCCGATTACCGACCGTGTCACGGGAACGACTCGGGTTAATGCTAACTTCGGTGAAGATGATACCGATATTGGTCTGGTGCTCGGTGTGGGTATTCGTCTGTTTCGATAGTCACATGGGTCCGGAATTGTCTAGAGGCTGAGTGCCCCATTAAGGGAGTTCCCACACTTATCGCTCTTCAACGACTCTCATTAGAGAGCGATAAAGTTCCCACACTCAAATTAGATGTTTTTGAGCCCAGAGTGCAGCCTGAATGCGATCGCGCATCTTCAGTTTACTGAGAACTTGAGTGACGTAATTTTTGACCGTCCCTTCGCTGAGATGCAGCGCTGTAGCAATTTCTTGATTGTTCAGACCTTGCCCGATTAGCTTAAGTACTTCTGTTTCTCGCTTGCTCAATTCGCCGATAGTAGTCGTGGATGAAGTCGGTGCGGGCTGCAAATAGGAAAAAGCTTTGAGTGCAACCGTTGGGCTCAGCTGACTGTAGCCTTGGGCGACCGAGCGAATGGCAGCGGCGATCGCTTGAGCGGGCGTCCTTTTAAGCAGATAACCCAGGGCACCTGCTTGAAGGGATTGCAGAATATACTCATCGTCGTCAAACGTCGTCAGCACCAAGATACGAATCCAGGGAGAACGCTTATAGATCTCGGCGGTGGCTTGAACACCATCCACACCGGGCATTCTGACGTCCATCAAAATCACCGTTGGCTGAAGTTTCTCGGCGAGAAAAATGGCTTCATTGCCGTTTTTCGCCTGACCGACAACTTCCAAGTCTGCTTCTACAGATAGGAGAGTTGCGAGTCCCTTTCGGAAAATCGCTTGATCGTCAGCCAGCAGTAATCTAATCATCGTGGCAGTGTCACTTGAAGATGCATTCCTTCCGATAAAGCAGTTTGAATCTTCAATTGCCCTCCAAGTAGCTGAACCCGCTCCCTCATTCCTTGAATCCCAAATCCGGCGTAAAGCGCGTGCATCTCAGCTCCGATGCCGTCATCTGCTATGTCGAGAACGATGTCACTAGCCGTGACTGTTCCGTGCAATGCCAGGTGAGAAGCCTGAGCGTGTTTTTGCACGTTCATAATGGCCTCTTTCATAATGCAGTAGATCTGATAGCTCTGATAGACGGGCAGTTGGGGTAGATTCAACTCCCATCTCACCTTCAGATTAGACGTCTGCTGCACCTGTTCCAAAAGCGTGCTGAGTGCTTGGTTGAGATCGAAGTCAGATTGGCGCATTCGCTGCAGCGCCCGGCTCGTATCTTCGATGCACTGACTCACGAGCGTCTTGGCCAAGTCCACAGCATGGGCGGCTTGCTCTGGGTCGCGTCGCCGAAGTTCTTGAGCCACAGCTAGCTGAATGTCCAGATCCGTCAGGGTATGCCCCAACGAATCGTGCAGCTCACGGGCAATGCGGGTTCGCTCAAGATCGGCTGAAAGGGATTCGATTTGTTGCGTTAGCATCTCCGCTCGCTGGCGGCTTTCGTGCTCAGTGACCACCATGGCGCTCACAATCAGCGTAAACGTACTCGCAGATAGGTAGGCCGCTAGTGAAATTGCGATGAATCGGATGAGCGCCGCAGGGTCGAAAACCGAAATGGGAATTGGTTCAGGCGATCGCTGTACCCAATCGACTTGTGATAAGTACTCGCTGGCGATCCAAGGAACCATCACCAGCCCTGCGATCGCGATCGATGATCGGCGATTGAGCAAGAAATAGCTTTTAGAAAAATAGACATATAGAAGAAAATCCGAGTCAATGCCCATCCGATTGGCAAGCACGATCGCGGTCAAAGCCGTACCAATATAAATCAGCCGTTGGGGATAAGATCTTCGCTGCGGGAAAAAACAGCTCAGGATAAAAAAAGTGGCGTAGAAAACGAACGCCAGCGGCCAGTCCTGCCTCATCCCGCTCAGTTCCATACTGACGTAGGCGAAGAGAATAGCCCACTCCAAATATCTAAACGTTCGAGCGAGGGGATGCAGAAAGGGCATCAAGCAGTCGTCAAAAATCGATTAGAGAATGCTACAACCTTACCCTGAAAATAATTTTCACAAAAGGTGACTAGGGTCATATCTTTTCATGCGCTGGGGGAGTATCGGCTTTAGGTCTAAACTTCCTACCCTAGTCACGTTAATCACGATCTTAGCCACGCGGCTGGCTGGCAGATATATGTACTCGTCTCTGAGGTTATTTCACGTTCGTCAACTCCATGACATCTTCCGAAAACTTGCCCGGTTCCCTGTCTCGGCGAACGGTTCTCAAACTTTTGGGCATTGGAGCCGTTGGGAGTGCTACGGGATATTCCTACGTGGCGAAGCCAAAACCAGCTCGACATGACGTCGAAAGGCTGGATCTCCCGCAATATGTCGATCATCCGGTCAAAGTGGTGGTGGTTGGTGGTGGGTTAGCCGGACTGGCCTCAGCCTATGAGCTAAGCAAGCGCGGCATCCAGGTGACGTTGGTCGAGCGATCGCCACAGTTGGGAGGCAAGATTGCCAGTTGGCCGATTCAGGTGAACGGCAAAGAAATGATGATGGAGCACGGCTTCCACGGTTTCTTTCCGCAGTATTACAACCTGTTTGGTCTGATCGATGAACTACAAGTGCGCGATAACTTTCAACCGCTTGATTTCTATGCAGTTGTCTATAAGGGCAACCAGTATCAGCCCGAGGCGTTTCGTCCTAGTCACTCTGCTTTTCCGTGGAATGTCGTGGATCTGGGTCTGACATCCCATAACGTGCTGCAGTGGGGTATCAACCTGACTAACCTGAAGCATCTAGAGGTATTCCGAGAAATTTCCAGCTTTCGGATGCCTCAGACCTACGAGCGGCTCGATCATCTCTCCGTCGACGAGTGGGGCGACGGACAGTTTCCTCAGGGGCTATACGACCTCTACTTCTTACCGTTTGCCAAGTCCAGTCTGAACGCGCCAGATAGGCTCAGTGCAGGGGAGCTGATGCAGTTCTTCCACTGCTATTTCTTTGGCAATCCTGAGGGGCTGGCTTTCAGCGCAACTTGCGAAGACATGGGGCGCTGTCTAGTTGAGCCATTAATAGAGGCGATAGAAGCTAACGGCGGGCGGATTCTCAAAGGGGTGACCATCAGCCAAGTGAACTGGGATAGCAACAACGTGACCAGCATCCGTTACAAAAAGGGTGGCTTGGCCGTGAATCCGGTTCCGTTTTGGGTCGAAAAGAATCCGCTTTTGAGTACGGATGAGAGGGTCTACTTTGGGGCGGGCGATCGGCTGTACGCGCTAAGACAGGGCGATGATGTGGCTCTTTCGCTCACGTGCACTCACCAGGGCTGCAGCGTTCACAAAGAGGTTGAACCGGACCGTCAGGGCTTCCTGTGTCCCTGTCATGGTGCTGCCTACGATGAACAGGGGCAGCTTCTCCGCGGCCCCGCCCAAGAGAATTTGGTACAGTTCAAAGTTCTTCAAAGAGAAGAGAATCGGGTTCAGCTGATTGGGGCTAGCCCAGTAGAAGCTGTGACTGAGCGGGCAAACACTATAGAGGCAGACTATTTTGTTTTTGCTGCCGATATCCCTGGAATTCAGACTCTGTTTTCCTTGTCTCATGGAACGCCTCATCCAGGGTTAGCCTCACAGGTCAATGAACTGCAGGTGGCTGATCCGTTTGCAGTGAGCCGTTTTTGGTTTGACCGAGACTTTCCCTGGGAGCACAGTTGGTTTACTTCACTTTCTGGCTATCGGCTAACGGATAGCATTGCGCTCTATCACAAAATTCAGGGTGACTATCAGCAGTGGGCTGAAGAGACCGGCGGCAGTGTGGTCGAGCTTCATGCCTACTGTTACAAAGAGAAAGATTTTCCAGATCAGCAGGCGTTGCTCGCCACCTTTGAGCAGGAACTGTATGAGATTGTGCCAAAACTCGTGGGGGTAACTCTGTTGCACCGGGAGTTAGTGAATCAGAAAAACTTCGCGGGTTTCCCACCGGGCAGCTATGCCAATCGACCCGAGACGGCAATCATCGGTTCTAACCTGATGTTTGCTGGGGACTGGGTGAAGATGCCTTTTCCCTGTGGTCTGATGGAGCGAGCAGTCACCAGTGGCCTACTGGCAGCCAATACTGTATTGCGGCGCGAGGGAGCCGCTCGACGGACGCTGCTGTCGGTAAATCCTGCCGGATTCCTCAAGATATAGGCTCCAAGCAGGACTGCCAACTTAACGTTCCATTTTTGAAATTAGGCATGAGAGTGTAGGTATTGGTGCAGCTATAGCGCTCCGACTTGACTCCTGAAAGCACACCGAGACTGAAAACGTTGCCTAGAAAAGCTTCTGACTTAAAGTCCTTTCAAAGATCAAATCGGATTCCTATAGATAAATCGGCCTACACTAATCCATTCCGCAAGGCCGCAACAGCCGCCTGCACGCGATCGTCCACAGACAGCTTGTTCATAATGCTGCGGAGATGGGTTTTGACCGTGCTAATGCTGATATACAGCTCAGAGGCAATTTCTGGATTGCTCTTGCCCTCAACAATCAGCCGAATCACTTCAAGTTCTCGGCTCGATAGCGTTGTCGCTGGCGTTTTGGGACGCGTGTATTTCAGATGACCAATCACGCGGCGGGCAATTTGTGGGTCTAAGTAGGTCGCGCCATTGTTGGCACAGTCGATCGCGACTTCCAACTGCTTCAGGCTGGTTCCTTTGACGCAGTAGGCATCGGCACCACTAGCAAGCGCTGCAATCATCTCCACATCTGCCGTGTGAGAGGTAAGAATCACAACACGCATATCCGGTTGCTGCTGCTTGATGCTTTGGGTGGCGGCAATTCCATCGAGCTGCGGTAAACCAATATCCATGACGACCAAATCGGGCTTCAAATCGAGTGCCAGAGATACACCAGAATAGCCATCGCCAGCTCGACCGATGACTTCAAATTTCTCATAGTCCTCCAGAAACTGCTCCAACCCCAGTTGCATAACGGGATCATCTTCTACGAGCACAATTTTTAAGGGAACGTCGATCTTAGGCTTAACCTCAGGGAATGCGACTTCTTTTAACATGATGCCTCGATTGATTTAGGTTCATCAAAAATGCGGACTAAAGCTTTAGTATCAAACTAGATCATGATACATGTTGACGAACTTTTTATTTAATATTATCAAGCTTATCTGCTCAATTAAAAAATGACCAGTCGGGTGAAGACAATAAATTCGCCGTTCCATAACAATGGAGGAAATTTGGGGTAGCTCTATCTACCTTGAGCCCTGGTATTTTGATAGCAACTCCTATCAAAAGGATTCTATTAAAAGAGTTTTGAGCAAACCCAAAACTTGCAAGGGTAGGTATACAAAATACTCTAAACAGTCAGTTCTGTTATCAGTATGTTGATGTGGGCATATCGAGAATTATGTCTCGTTTATGAATTCGATATTCGGAATCTCTCTCAGATCACGCTTGAAAAATTTGATACTTCCATCACAATAAAACAGTTTTTATACGAACATTTTTCTCTTGAAAAATACACAAATTCTGCATGTTAAATAATCAAAACTTTTTGGCAGCGGTGGAAAAACATTGGCCATGCTCAAACGGAAAAAGACCCCCGTCTATGTTTTCCGACTCACCCCTGAATTAGCATTTTTGTGGGCGAGTTTAGGAATAACCTTATTTTTTATAACGTTACTTGGCATCAGTACGGCCTATGCGCTGATCCACGGACAGTTCTGGGGAGCATCGGTCACTCTTGCGTTTGATCAGCCTTGGGATATGGGTCGATTTGTCGTCAGCTCGATCGCCCTTCCCATTGCAACCATTGCGGTGCATGAGGCAGTCCATGGCTTGGCATTCCAAGGGTTTGGCGGAAATCCCCGTTATGGAGTCGGGATAAAATATCTGCTGCCCTATGCCTATGCAACAGCTCCTGGGCAAGCGTTTCCTCGCAATGCGTTTCTGGCCATTCTGCTCGCACCACTGGTTATCATCAATTCCGTTGCAGCCGGGCTAATGTTGCTCTTTCCACAGCTCACCTGGTTGGTTTGGGTCATCGCCTTAAACACCTCCGGAGCCATTGGTGACCTTTGGATTGCAGCGATCGCCCTCCGTTATCCAGCCTCAACCAGCATCGAAGACTTACAGGAGGGGTTTGCAATCTACGCGCCCCACGATGTCGCTCGCCGACTCTTAACCCAAGCACCCCGCCATTCTTTCAGGCTACGCATCCTGGGAAACCTGGCTAGTTTGACCGTCATCATGTTTGTTTTGCTGAATCTAATCAGCGTGTTACTGCTCATTCCCCTCGATCTGCTGGGAGTGCCCACGTTCCAGCTATCCATCGGTAACTGGACCCTCTTCCACTGGGTGCAAGACGAAGAAAGCTTTGGCCTGTTCTTCAGCCCACTGGCCGCAGGGGGGCTATCCATCGTGCTGGCATGGGTTGTGTTCAGCGTTCGCTATTCCTTGAAGCGCCAGCTCTGAACCTGGTTGACTGACAAAACTAACAAGCCCTCACCCCAAGCCCCTCTCCCAGTGCGGGAGAGGGGCGTTGAAAGCACCTGTAGCTTTCTTACTCCCCTTCTCCCACAAGGAGAGAAGGGGTTGGGGGATGAGGGGAAAAAGGTTAGTCAATCAGGCTCTGAAAAAATACATGGCCTTGCAAAGGCTAATTGTGCGCATTGCTGATTGACGGGATGATTTTTTCTGAGAGGGGGCGCGGTGCGCCCCCTCTCAGAAAAAATCATCCTTGGATTCTGCAACCCCTAATTGTGAGCACCCTAAAGCGTGGCAATGAGGCTGCGATCAATATTGCCGCCGCTGAGAATCACGCCAATCCGAGCGTCAGGCGGTGGCTGGAAAATATCTGAGAGAAGAGCTGTGGCAGCCAGCGCCCCTGTGGGTTCGACTACTATTTTCAGGCGTTCGAGGAGAAAAACAAGGGTATTGCATAGGGCGCGGTCGGGAACGGCCATCATGTCATAGACATAGTGCAGCACCAGGGGAAACGTGAGGGTACCCAGGGATGCTGTGCGAGCGCCATCGGCGATGGTATCAGGGTTGTGAACCGTTTGCAGGGTTTTGCTATGGAACGAGCGGGTGGCATCGTCTGCGGTCGAGGGTTCCACACCAATCACGCGGCAGTTGGGAGAGAGATGATGGGCGGCGATCGCACAACCTGACAGCAATCCCCCACCGCCACAGCACACCAGCAAATAATCCAGGTCGCCCACCGCTTCAAACAGTTCCTTGGCGGCGGTACCCTGTCCGGCAATCACTTGGGGATGGTTATAGGGCGGAATCAGGGTGAGCTGGTGCTGGGCAGCGAGTTCCTGGGCAAAGGTTTCGCGGTCGGTGGTTGCACGGTCGTAGAGATGGAGGGTCGCGCCATAATCCTCGGTAGCATGGCGCTTCACATCCGGCGCATCCATCGGCATGGCCACATGCACCGGAATCTTCAACAACTTGCCCGCAAGAGCGACGGCTTGGGCATGGTTGCCCGAGGAATAGGTCGCCACACCCCGCTGTTTCTGCTCGGGGGTGAGTTGGGCGATCGCATTGTAGGCGCCCCGAAACTTGAACGATCCGGTGCGCTGAAAATTCTCCGCCTTAAAAAAGACCTGGCCCCGTGTCTGTGCATCGACCGTGCGTGAGGTAAGTACCGGGGTGCAATGCGCCACGCCATTGAGACGCTCAGCGGCCGCCGCAACATCGGTATAGTCGACGGACAACTCGGGCGGATTGGATAGGGTCGAGGACGATGGGGCAATCATAAACAGCAACGTTCTTCTACATTCGTTAATAAAAAATGTCCTGCAATGCAGGGGTTAACCCGAGTCTAGAGGCAAACGGTGCACTCAAGATTCAGATTGGTCTGCAAAGCAGGAACATTTGAGAAGGATAGAATCAGGATGAGAAAGGCGTCAGCTTAAGCGTCATATAGGCCCCGAACGGCTTCGATACGCTTGCGATTGACGCCTAAATCTGACTGCCCCAAGCGCGAGGCCGATCGCACATGTACCAGGCCAGAGGCATCATCGGCAAAGAATTCCACATCATCTACATACCCCATCAATGCACTGGTGAATTCAGCGTAGAGGTAGTTATCGGTTTGTTCGATGATTTCCGTGCGTTCCATGCCCGTCACGATGTCCTTGAGGCGGGCGATCGCTTCAGAAGCACTGCCCCTCAGGTCAACCGGGGCGATCGCATGCTCTGTGTCGGATTCAGGGGTTTGGCTGTTCACACAATTCGGTGAACCTGGGCAGGCCGCCAAGCTGCCATCTTTGATGCCTAGATTAGCGGGACGAGTACCAGAAAAGGAAAACAGCGATTTTTTGCCAGCCATAGCGATAGATCCGGAGGTGAGATGCAGAGAAGGGGCAACGAACGAAACAGTGGGATGGGCGTGAGCTAGTGCAGGAGGAGCCAGGCTAAGCCAGAGCATCAGCACCACCAACCATCCACGGAAAAAGTTCAACATGGTGAAGTTAGAGAATGTCAGAAAACTTGACAGAAACATAGCCCCGCAAACTGTGACAAATGGGCACAGTCGGCTAAGACTATGTTTCTTAGTGTAAAGATCAAACCCACTTGGCGAAAGAGGAACTGATTGATCTGGAGGGGGCATTTGGGATGAGACCTGGGCGGTAAAGCCCTACCTTCCAACTCTCATGCTTAGAATCAAACACCCTTAGGACTTACGCACTTGCTACGAAAAAACAAAGAAGTTTGATGATTTTTGGGGCGCAGTGCGCCCCAAAAATCATCAAACTTCGTAGGTCCTGACCCTGTATTAACGAAGCCCTTCGCTCAGGCGGGGAGCATGCTCAAGGAAGTCTCCACTCAGCAACAACGCGGTGAGGGCATCCAGTTCTCCCGTGGGTCGCACGCCAAAATCGGTCTGGAATTGTTCCAAAGCAGCCGTCTGCGTCGCATCTAGGGAAAGCTCGTAGCCCAGTCCATCGAGGTAGCGCTTAACGTCAGTCGGAGATAGTGTTGCGGCTTCTGGGTAATACAGCGGCACATACTCCCGTCGCCAAACCCGTTGGAGTTGTTCGGGGGAGAGGGCAAACAACTTGCCCAGGGCTGGATCAGCAATCAGAGCGGTGTCGTCATCCATACCAAGGAGGGCGATCGCATGGGGCGATCGCCTACCCCTACCATCAATCAGCCAACTGGCCAAAATACCGGGTCGATTGATCTGCTGCATCTGCTCCCAGGTCGCCCGTTTCACTTCCAAGCCATCCATCCCCAGTGACCGTGCCGCCAGAATCAATTGCGGCATAGACGTTCCCAATCGGCTTGTTCCTGCTAGCTCTGCTACTCGCGATTCCGGCACATCTTTTCCCCATGACCGCAACACAGTAGCCATCGCTGCCGCAGCACAACTACTGCTGGAGGTTTGCCGATATACCCCATTCGGCATTAGGTTATCCACCAAGCTTGCGTGAATCGGAGACAGCAGGTAATGCTCAGCGGTTGTGAAGCTGCTCATACCCAGCAAGCCGATCAGCGCCACCAGAACCACCTGCCGTCGCAGGGTGTACCAACACACCACCATGCCAACCCCGCAAATGCCCAGGAGCATTACCCGCATCGCGGTC
>JBCBSL010000205.1:0-10163 GCA_039819145.1 Cyanobacteria bacterium J06638_22 | reverse complement strand
CCCCATCTACCGTATCCAGTTCGTCGTTGAAACCGCACATTGGGAATTCGTTCGTGACTTCGCAAAAGGTTCAGATCCAAGCATTGATCCAGTCTATCGACGGGGTGCTGAGTAAAGCTAGCCCCCGCTTGCCATGGGTAATGGCAGGAGAAGCGGAGCAGCAACGGTTGGTGCTAGAGCAGACGCGACAGTATCTCGTGACGTTGCAGCAGCAAGCGGATGCCCCGGCTGCACTCCCTGGCGCTGCGGCGCCACCGGCACTCCCTCCAGGGGGGACATCGGCGTTGCAGACGGGGGAATCGGCTCAGCAAGTGTTGCAAGCGGTGCTCGAGGAAGTCACCTACCTCCGCACCAATATCATGCAGCCAATGCGGTCAGATGTGGATCGGTTGCGCCAGGAGCGAGACGAACTCGAACAGGAAATTCAGGCGTTGCAAGCCCAGCGCCAACAATATGCGCTGCCGCCCCAGGGAGGTGATTCGCCCCAAGTGCTGTCGGAGTTTTTGCAATCGCTGATGGGGCGGTTGCAGGAAAATTTGACGGTGCAGGTTTCGGAAATCGTGAGTGAGTTGCGCCTACAGTCGGGCAATGCGGCAATCGCTGGTACCGAACAGCAAGCCCTAACAGGGGCAGCCACTAACGATCTTCCGCCCGCAGCCCGCCCAGAGAATCCGCCCATCGTAGACCCCTCACTGACCGCCTTCACCCCGCAGGAACGATTAGAACAACTCCAACGCATCCAGGCGCAGTCTGATCAATTACTCCTAAAACTGGATACAACCCTAGAGGTCATCTTCGAGTCGTTGCAGCGCAATATCCATACCTACGAAGAGTCGCTCAGCCGTGGGTTGGATAAGATGCATACCTTGGGGCATCAAGGGGAAGCCATCTTCGCAGCCCTGGTGAATCGACTGGCACAACAGTTGGGGCACGAAGCCTCCAGTTACCTGCAGGCATCTTTACAGTCCGTAGATTGGCAAGCCCTACCCGGTGCCAGGCCAACGGGTGGCTCAGCGCCTGTGCCGTTGCAGGGTGGAGAGCCCAGCGATTCTCAGGCCATCTTGGATTCGTTACTCAGCGAGTTGACCGATGGGGAGCCCACAATCCTGCAATCAGCTCCTCCTATGGGCGATCGCCCCGCCCTTTCCGCTACCTCCACCGAAGACTTCCCAGATCTTAATCTCGGGTCTCCTGCTAGCTTGGCGGACAATGCCGCTGCGATCGCTGAGCCAGACTGGGCGACCTCGGAGAAAATCACGACCTTCCAGTTGGATGAAGAACCATCGGCTGGCGACGCCCTGGATGATGAAGAGATGACCATCTTCCAGATGGAACCGCCGCTCCTGGAGAACCAAGTGGGCGTTACTCCAGAGGAAAGTGAGATTGAAGATATCGACTCGGCGCTGGAGTTGCTGAACCAGATCAGCACTGACCTAGCGGCCGACGAAACCGATGATGCTTCCCCCGAAGCCGAGGTAGCTTCACCCGAAGGAGTTTATAACGAGCTGGATGCCCTCTACGAAAGTTTGTTTGGCACCGACTTTGTTCCGCCCGATACCGAGCGAGACGAATCGCCCATCGATCGCCACGTCGCAGATACGGAGCGCTGGCCAGATAGCCGCGTCAATGCCATGGCCGAGACCCATGGAGATACCACAGCCGCTGGGGATGACCCCGACCTTACATCGGAAACCGACATTACCGAGGTGATCGTTCCGGAACAATGGCCGACGGACGAGGGGAATCTAGAAGCGTCTGGGGAAACACTAGAAGATCTTCTGTTTGATGGCTTGGGGGATCTGAATGCGGCTAATGACGCAGCGGATACAGAGCCACCAATTGGGGAAACCGCAGCTTCCGTCGATGGTGGAGTCGGTATAGACGAACGGGCGGAGCGTCTGTCGGATCTGCCCCCTGACGCCACTCCCCAGGCCGTCGAAAACTTACTGTTCGATGAGGTTCCCGTCGCGGATGCGGGCGAGCAAGAGGAAACGCTTTTGCTAGGTGTCCCTGCTGCACAAAACCTGCCTGCCGATGTCATTACTTCCCTCGAAGACTTGATGCATCTGGAGAATGCATCGGCATCATCCCTGGACTTGCTGCGCTCTGAAGGCATCACCGATGAAGATGTCTACATTGCCGCCGCTCCGGATGAAGACTTATTGGCCGAAGACGAGGCTCCTCGGGCAGCGCTGGATGTTACTCCAAGTTTGGTAGAACAGTTGGATGCGGAACTGGCGCAATTGGAAGAAGGGGCAACGGTCGCCGACTTGATGTCGCTGGGAGATCCAGAACCGGAGCAGCCTACAGCGGATTCCTTTGCGCCGGATCCGGCTGTAACAGATGACGACAGCGACGCTGCGACATCGGAGGACGATAACCTCTTTGCGGACTTCGCGAACGCTTGGGGACAAGCGATCGAGACAAGCTCTGATGAGGCAGAGGCGATCGTCGCCCTCGGGTTACCCGATCTGGGAGACAGTGCACCGCCTCCCCCAGCCATCGCAGAGCCTACGAGTCCACCGCAAGCCATCGACGACGAGTTCTTCCCTGAGGGCGTAACAACTGCTCAAGAGGAAGACAATTTTCAGGCGGAAGACGAGGAGGAATCTGATTTAGGGCTAGATGACTGGCTCTCCGAAGAGCTACCTCCTGCGCCTGTCGATGCTCCAGCAGTACCGACGATCACCGAGTCGCTGACTGAAACGGAGCCTGAATCATCCGCTCCATCGATAGACACCCTCCTGGAGTTGGAAGAGCGCGTCGAGGATGAGGAAAACGCCCCAGGGGTGGGCTTACCGCCTGACCGCGAAGAGCTGACGCTGGATGATTTCCAAAGTGTGATGGCCATGCCGGATGAAACCGTGGCTGAGGAACTCGTAAATGAGGAGCCTGTGGACGAGGAGCCAATATGGGCAAGCTTTGGGGCACGTGAAGAAACCGATGAGGATGATCCCGAACGAACCCTACTCATTCCACCTCAAGCCAGTACAGCACCACCTCACAGCCAGCCTACCGCCACAGCACAAGAGGAACCTCCCAGCTTAGAACGGTTTTCCAATTACTTGATAGACACGCCCGCCTCGGACAGCGCTCCAGCAGAGCAATCCGCTCCCGATGATGAACCGCTGGATCTGGCCGCCCTTCTGGATGGGGTGGAGGATACCCCCGATGCGGTTGCGGTGCCACCGCCCGGTGAGGATGAGTCCCTCGCCTCCTTTGCCGAAGCGATTGATACCGCTCCTAGCCCAACGGCTAGCGAGGATGCCTTTACCCTAGAAGGGTTAGGAGGGCTATTCGAAGATGTGGAGACGCTTGATGACGCCGCATCTTCACCATCGACCCAGCCAGTGGAGGTAGAGGTCACTCCCAGTACTCAAGAAGTTTCGTCTACCGCCACCGAACCCAATCAGATGCCATCCGAGGCCCTGGGATCCGATTTTGGTCTGGCAGAGGTCGACTTCTACGCGGAGATGGAAGACCACGTAGAAATGGCCTCGGGGTCAGAGTTGGATCTCAAACCTGATCCATTACCCGAGGCGGAATCAGGAGAACCAAAAAAAAAAGACCTAAGCGCCCCCACCCCCGAGGCTTCGACCCCACCCACCGCGGACGTGGCGATCGCCTCCGATGAGTCGCTCACATCCATTCCAGCCGACGAACCTGCAGAGGTGGTTGATCTCTCCGATCAACTGCTGCAGGCCATGGGATTATCCGCAGATGAAACGGCGGAAGAAGCCTTGTCCGAAACGGTTGTTGAGGATTGGTCAGACGCCGATTTCTCCTTGGTGGATTTGGCCGAGGACTTTTCCGGGGCATCTGGATCCGAAATGACGGATCCAGATGCGCTAGCTTTGCTGCAAGAACTAGATGCCAGGGCAACCTCAGCCCGCCAAACACCATCGCCAGATCCAGCAATGCCCTTCGCGGAGGATCAGCTAGAGGATCAACTGTCTGATTTGCGCAACCAAGAAGAGGATTTAGATTTCCTGATCTCGCCATCAATGGATCCCCTCGACGAGTTGTATGACGAGTTGGAACCTCCGCCCATTGCTCGAGAGTCCCGTCGCCGCCCCATCCAACCCATCTGGTATCTCGGCATCGACCTGGGGACAACGGGCATCTCTGCCGTGTTGCTCAATCGCCAGACTCAAACGCTGTATCCCATCTACTGGTTAGAGATGACATTCGCGGATGCCAACCCCAGTGGGATACCAGCTCCCGAGACAACCTATCGCCTACCCGCGTCGGTCTACCTCCATCCGTTCAGCCAGACCGAGCGAGCGGATGTGGCGATCGCCCCCCTTAGTGCAGCACCGATTCCCACTCATCAGCCCGATCGCTTTCCCCTGCAAGATTTCAAACCCTATCTGCAAGCGGGCATTCCCTACAGCACCCCCGACAGTATGGACTGGGAACCCGTTTTGCGCTGGACCGAGCAGCGAAACATGTCGCTGAGTCAGATGCAGCAAGCCCTGCGTACCCTGCTAGCCACCCTCAACTGCCTGACACCAGAACTAAACGGCAGTGCGAATACACCTGTCCTGAGTTGCGGAGCCGTCGGACTGTCGGACGAGCGTCTGCAAGAGGCACTGCAAAACTTGGCGGGGGTTATCGTCAGCAATCCGACCAACAGCACCGACACCTACCGCTTTAATGTCCGGGAAGCCGTGCTGACCGCACGGTTAGTAGATCATCCAGAGCAGATTTATTGGGTGGAAGAGGCGATCGCCACCCTCTTGTCCGCCTTACCCAGTGCGACCGAGACGCCCATCCAGTTTCCCGACCACCTATCGCCGCAACCTGACCTGTGCAACATGGCCTGGCGCGGGGGCACCCTCGGCCTCAACGCTGGCGCCAGTTTCACAGAGATGGGGTTAGCGAACCTTCCCAATACCCTTCAAACGCTCTCCCATCAAGACATTGCTGTGCGCACCATTCCCTATGGCGGCAATGCTCTCGATCAAGATATCCTCTGCCAACTAGTCTATCCGGCCTGGGTACGTCAGGCGCATCGCCCCAGCACCGTCTCCCCTGCCGCATCGAGTGCACACCTGCGGCTGCCCGGAGCCGATAGCCCAACAACCCGAGGAGATTGGACAGATCCCTGGGCGGTGCTGGGTTGGGAACAACTCACCTTGCCCATCGTCGGTGATCCCGATCCTGCCAAACGCTATGCCCTCCAACGCCAACTGCTCAGCTCTCCGGTCGGGTTGGGATTGCTCGAAGTTGCGCAACACCTCAAACGACTCCTGCAACAGCAAGATCGCGTCGTCGTCAGCATTGGTGAGGTGCCGCTGGTGATGACCCGGCAGGATCTCGCCAGTCGCGTGCTGCTGCCCTACATTCAACGGCTGAACCGGGAGCTAAATGGTTTGCTGACGCAACGGGGCTTGTCAGCATTGGACGTTAATCAGATTCTCTGTGCCGGTGGAACGGCCTCGCTGGCGGCGATCGCCCGTTGGTTGCGCCAGAAATTTCCCAATGCGACCTTTGTACAAGATGGCTATCCCCTCACCTATCCACCCACCCACAACCAACTTGCAGCCTGCGGTCGCGTTGCCGTTGGGCTGGCAACGGTGCCCCTGCACCCCCATGTGCTGAATAGCGCCCGCCATCAGTACAGCGACTATTTCTTGCTGATGGAATTGCTGCGCACCTTCCCCGAGGCTCCCATCACCGTCTCTAGTCTGCTGCAAATGCTCGAACGTCGGGGTATCAATACCCAGAGCTGCCAAGCGCAACTACTAGCGTTGCTCCAGGGGTATCTGCCACCGGGGTTGGTGCCCATCGATCAGCATACCTATCTGCTGACCCAGGCATCGCAGCATAATCCAGACTACCAGGCGCTCTTAGCCGCTCCCCTCTTTATCCAAGACGATGCCGAAACCTATCGCCCCAACCCCCAACAGTGGCCGCTGTTCCGCCGCTACCTAGATACCTTGTTGGCAACCAGCTATCAGAAACTTACTGCCCCTCTGGGCTTTGGGCTGCAGAGCGGTTCAGAAGTAGGGCTTTGACGGTGGATCCTAGCAACACCAACAGGAGGATGATGGCGGTACCCATGCCCAGGGGACTGGGCACCCAAAACACCACCTCAAGGTGAGTCATGTCCGCCGTGGTAAAGCGCCATTCCAGGTGCCGTCCCTGGGTTGCCCCCCTAGGCAAAGCGCTACCCGATTGCACCACTGCGCCCCAGGGTGTATCCAGGCTAAAGTTCAGCTCCAGCAATGTACTCGGCTTCACCAGCACATTGCCACCGGGCGAGAGCACCCGGAGCGATCGCAAATCCAGGTCATAGCTCAGACGATTGCGCTGCACCAGCACAAGGTTCTGCTCTTGCACTCTAAGCTGGGATGCAATTTCGGGCAACGGCAGCGTATCATCACTGGCCTCAGCAGGCGGCTCAGCTAGCACGGCAAAGAATTCATTGAAGCGCTCATCCAGCTCCGTCCCATTGTGAAACGGAATCCGCACGGTCAGCTCTTCTGCTGATCGGCGTCGGGCGTAGCCACCCACCGCTTTTGCCTGCTTCTCTAGGGTTTGCAGCCAGGTACGGGCGATCGCCGCATTAAAACTCGTCACCGACTCGCCGATCCGAATCTGCTGCACAATTTCCCCACGGGTCTGGCTGAAATAATGAATCCCCAAATCGTAACGCACACACCCCGACAGTCCGAGGCAGGCACAACCGATCAGAGCAATCGACATCCAGCGTTTGAACAACATGATAGGCACTATGCTTGCGTGGAAACGACGAGGTTGGCGATACAACCGTCCAACGGTGCCATTCTACGATCGCATGACGTCTCTCTGATATAGCGCTACGCGCTCAGATAGAACCCAATCATTTTTTGAAAGCCCCGCGACGCGGGGCTTTCAAAAAATGATTTGTCCTAATCTAATCTCAATGCGTAAGGCTATATGGTCGTCACCCGGTTAGGCTAGGCGCTTTTCCACGCAACAAAAAGAGGGAAGCAATCGCCTCCCCCCTTACAGAGTTGTTCACGTCACGGGTTAAATCCGGCGTTCTAGTAAGCGTCTTGTAGCTCAAAGAAGTCGGGCGAAATGTAATCCTTGCGAAGTGGGTAACCCACCCAATCTTCGGGCATCAGAATTCGCTTGAGGTCGGGATGGCCTTCGTAGGTGATGCCATACATGTCATAGCTCTCCCGCTCTTGCCAGTCTGCCGTCTTCCAAATCCAGTAGACCGACGGAACACGGGCATCGTCGCGAGGAACAAACACCTTTAGACGGACTTCTTCCGGCTTTTCCTCGCTATCTTCCAGCTTGAGCAAGTGATAAACGCTGACCAGATCACCGCCTGGGCCAGTGTCGTAGGCACATTGGAGCTGGAGATAGTTGAAGCCGTAAGCATAAAGGGCAGTCGCAAAGGGGATCAGCACTTCGCGATCTACCTTGATGATCTCAACACCCAAGTGATCTGGCTCCATGAGTTCATGCTCGAACCCATTTTCAGTCAGCCACTTGGAGGTTTTACCTGCTTCGACAATCGTGCTGGTTTCCGCTTGGGGATTATTGTCTTCAGCCACGCTCGACCTCCTTCTGTGCCTCTTCCAATGCTGGGGATACGGGGACGCCCATCGCTTCCAGCAATTCGTTCGGAGGAGCCTTACGGGCATCCACTTCCAGGTACTTCCCAGTCAGAATGGGGTCAACCTCGCGCATCTTGTGGGAAATGGTGTGGTAACGGTGGGTAGGTGCGATCGCCCCTCGCTCTTCCGCCGCCTCACTGGCAATCTTCTTCCGCAGCTTGATGATCGCATCCATGATCGCTTCCGGGCGCGGCGGGCAACCTGGGATGTAAACATCCACAGGAATCAGCTTATCGACCCCCCGCACAGCGGTTGGCGAATCCATGCTGAACATACCGCCCGTGATGGTGCAAGCACCCATGGCGATCACATACTTTGGATCCGGCATTTGCTCATACAGGCGCACCAGAGCCGGAGCCATCTTCATGGTGATGGTGCCAGCAGTGATGATCAGGTCAGCTTGACGTGGGCTAGAGCGCGGCAACAAGCCGAAGCGGTCGAAATCGAATCGAGAGCCAATCAGCGCGGCAAATTCAATGAAGCAGCAAGCCGTCCCATACAGCATCGGCCAAAGACTCGAAAGCTTTGCCCAGTTGTAGAGGTCATCAACCGTTGTGAGAACAACGTTTTCCGACAGATCCTTGGTCACCTCAGGACGACCTGTCGGACTCAGGATTTTACCTGCGGGATTATATTCAATTACGCTATCGGGGTTCATGACCATTCCAATGCTCCTTTCCGCCATGCGTATACCAGTCCAACGACCAAAATCGCGACAAAGACTAAAGCTTCGACAAATGCGAGTAGCCCGAGCTGGTTGAAGGCAACCGCCCAGGGGTAGAGAAACACCGTTTCTACATCGAAGATGACGAACACCAGCGCGAACATGTAGTACCGGATATTGAACTGAATCCAGGCTCCCCCAATGGGCTCCATACCAGATTCATAAGTCGTTCGCCGTTCAACTCCCTGACGACTGGGTCGTAGAACAATTGATGTGCCAAAGGCGATCAAAGGCACCAAAGTGCACACCAACAAAAATCCCAAAAAATACTCGTAGCCGCTCAGAACAAACACGCTGATACCTGCCTGTGCTCAATCGAATTACTAATAATGTAACCCTTTTTGTCAATTTGTTTCGGCAGGGTGCGGGGTTCTGACTTCAGCTTTTCTTTAGGAAGAGGTAGACAATTGCTAATACCCAGACACAGATTTTGGTTGTGAATGGATGTTTCTCTATGTATAGCGCTACGCCCTCAGGTAGAACCAAATCATTTTTTGAAAGCCTCGCACCACGCGGCTTTCAAAAAATGATTTGTCCCCATCCCAATGCATAAGGCTATATTTCCAGGTTGCCTATCTGTCATCAAATCCGATTGCACAGAAATGGTTGTGTGTGGGCGCAGTGCACCCACACACAACCGTACTTAGCTAACGCGCATAGCGATTTATTGAGGTCTTGCGGCTATTTAAGCCGGATTTGTATAGACAACGTGTCCCGAGTCTGACAGGGTAGGGCAGAATGAAAAGTCAGCAGGACTGACCCATAGATGGGGCAAACGACCAAACGTCATGACACCCTTAGATGTCGTTATCGTGGCGGTGTACTTGTTTACATTGATCTATGTTGGGTACCGAGCAATCGGTAACCTAGAGGATCGTGCAGCCCTTGTCTTAGACGAACCAGCCCTGAATGCCCAAATTGAGGAGCAGGGCTTAGAAGAGGCGATCGCCGTCAAGATTCCCCTCAAAAAGGTGTATGGATTCGAGCCCGTTGCCACTCTGTCGCTCACCGTCGCCAACCTGTCCGACAGTCCCATCTATGTGGATTGGGATCGCAGTGCTCTGACGAACTTCAAGGGGCGATCGCGCCGCGTCGTTCGCATTACCCCCAGCATGAATATGGACCTGTCTCGCCCCCAGGTATTCAGCGTCATCTCCCCGGGAACAGCGCTAAACGAAACCATCGTGGCGGAAGATATGCTGAAGGTCGGGGAAGACGGTCGGTTACAGGTCGTGAAACCTATGGTGGATCTGGGTCCCGTTAGCAGTCTACCGGAAGATAAGAAATTAGAATTTGCCCTTCGCCTGGTCCTGCAACGGGTTGCACCCAACACCTCCGGATACTACGAAGAGAACTGGCTCACCCACCCTCTTACTTTCCGGTTTGAGGCCAGACGCATTCCCTGGGATAACCTGTATCCCTGGAAGCAAAAAAGATAAGGAAAATCAGGGGTTGCAGAATACGAGTATGAATTTTTTCGAGAAGCGGCGTATCCACGCCGCTTCTCGAAAAAATTCATACTCTCAGCCAGCAATACCGAAAATCACAGGAACGAAATTTTTGTAATCCCTATTCTGCAAGGCTTTTGAAGTGCTCTGTCAAGCCCAGCAAGACGATAGACTAGAGGCAGAGAAGAGGGGGTGTGGGTGGCTGCAGATTCCTGATGGAATTTGAGGAAAGTCCGGGCTCCCGAAAGACCAAACTTGCTGGGTAACGCCCAGTGCGGGTGACCGTGAGGAGAGTGCCACAGAAACATACCGCCGATGGCAGCAAGCTGCTTGCAGCAACACTGCACAGGTAAGGGTGCAAAGGTGCGGTAAGAG
>JBCBSL010000204.1:0-10207 GCA_039819145.1 Cyanobacteria bacterium J06638_22 | reverse complement strand
CACCGCATACACCAGGAGAATTCTCTGCTGTGCAAGACCGTTTTTACTCTTTACTCAAGCGTCGATTACGCACGGAGATCGAACAGAAGCCACCCCTGTTTCCCTGGGAAAATGAGCTTCTAGACTACGCGGCCGAACCCGTATCTGTGCGCTTCTGGAGCCAACAGTTGCAGAATTTGAATCTGCCTGTTGCGATGCCCGAAGCTGTTTTGGAGCAACTCCTCGAACGGAGCCAAGCTGTCCTCCAGTCGTCCTTGCAAGAAGGCGCCAAGCTGGTACGGGCAGTCGAATCGCTGTTCCCGCAGCAAGATCAGGCACTCAATCATTTGGCGTCAATGGTGATGGCGGCTCCGGCCCGCTCCAACCGTTCGGCTCTGATTGCAACCGAGGATGCCCCCTTCCCCACCACCTACGAAGCTGCGACTGACGCCCAAAAAATGGCGCTCTCGCTAATGGCGACTCAAGAGATTTTGAGCACGCTGGCCTTACCCGTGCGCGTCGGCGAGCCCGCTGTGTCGCGTGAATGGGAGACCGAAGCAGGCACCATTTCCCTCCAGGCGGAAGCTCCAGAGGCTGGCATGGTGCGTGTGCGCGCCCAGTTGCCCTGTGGCGGCTGCGTCGAGTTCCATGGCCTGGATGCTGAAGCGGTTGCCCAGTGCTCAGATGCGGGCAAGCTAGGCGTTGAGCTGTTTGGCTTGCAGCCCGATCACAGCTACCCCTTGCATATCCATCTGGCGATTCCAAACCAGCCAAGCCTAACGTTCCAGATCGCTTTGGCGTAGGGGTTCGGGCGATTGGCAAGACCGCAGTCCTTTGGGGGTGCGATCGCTAGCCCTTCCCTTTGCTTAATCAGCAACTGCCATCAGGGTGGCATTGCTTTCTTTGGGCTGGCCCATTTCCTCGAAAGCTAGTGCGAATGTAGCATTGAGCGCCGAGGAAACGTCGCTGTGAGTCCTCCCAACACTCCCATTTTCTTGCTCCTTATCTTCCGGTTTCCACGACCCTGGTTTTGGTTTAGATTAGGGTAGAGTTTTACGTGGTGAGACTAGAACTCATTATTTTTTGAAAGCCCACGCGTAGCGGGGCTTTCAAAAAATAATTGGGTTTTGCCTAGGCGCGTAGCGCTATAACGATGTACTGTACTGATTTGTCAGCGCAGCGAAACACTTAGCCAGGTCAGGGGACGCCCCGCTATAAGGGTCAGGAGATTGGGAATGAATAATTTTATTGTGATGGCAGAAATTGTGCAGGAGCCGCAACTGCGGTACACGTCTGACACACAAATTCCTGTCACGGAAATGACGGTGCAGTTCGACGGGGTGCGGGACAGCGACCCAGCCAGCAAACTCAAGATTGTCGCATGGCGCGACCTGGCTCAGGACGTGCAAGAGAATTATCACACGGGCGATCGCGTCATCCTCGAAGGCCGCCTAACCATGCTCACGGTCGATCGCCCCGAAGGCTTCAAGGAAAAACGGGCAGAGATGACCCTCTCGCGGCTGCACCGCGTCACCAGCGACGGCTCCCTGATGAGCAGCGCTCCAGCATCTGCGCCCCGCTCGACCGCAGCTCCGCAACCCGCACCCAGCCCAGAACCTGCTCCAGCATCTCAGCCTGCCGCTGCGACCGCTGAAGAACCTGTGGACTACGACGATATTCCTTTCTAGATCCTAGACTCGCGTTGGGCAGTAGAGTTTTCTCACGGGGAACTCCACTTTTTAGCTTGGATTGGGCCTCAGGTGATTTTTCAAAAAGAGTGTACCCGCTGGCTTCGGCTGCGCTCAGCCAGCTAGCTGTTTGTGCCCTGAGCGCAGTCGAAGGGCACTTCCTTGAAAGGGGATAGTCTTTCTTGAAAATCTCCTAATTGCGTTCAACTAAGCCTGCACGCTTTTGATCCCACCAGGAATCTGTTGCCTCAATGGATTCTCCACTGTTTAACCCATCCAATAACAGTGACTCAATGCGTTCTTGTTGAGCCATCCGTTCCTGTTCCCACACAATTAACGGCGGTGCTGATTTTAGGGATGAAAGAAGTGCGGGATGAATCGAAACGTCGTTTCGATTCATCCCGCTTTCCAGCAATGCCCAATTAACTGGTAGACATATTCGCTTGGTGAGTCAAATCCTGCTGCTTTTGCCTGTTCCTCAACAAACGCTTGTACTTGATCTGGCAGAGAAATATTCAACATGAGACGCTCACCTCGCGACATCGCATGATTCTGTCCTTAGCATAGCTAGAAATCTGATTTTACTTGGCTTGGCTCAATGACAGTATCTTTTTACAGGTGTGAGAAACGAATATGATCAATACAAGAGAGCTTACTTGAGGGATGGATACCTCATGGTTCGCACTACGAAACCGCCCATAACGTTCGAAGAATATCTGTCCTATGACGATGGGACAGACAATCGCTATGCGTGGATTGATGGAGTGCTGGTTGAGATGCCACCGGAGTCGGAATCGAATGCATGGCTATCGCTAGCATTGCAGCTTTATTTCATTAATGCAGGCTTGGTAAAGCCCCGATTAACGCATCGGTACAACTGTGAAATCGAAGTGCCTGTGTTGAAGCCCAAGCAAGCCCGAAATCGGTTTCCTGATTTCGTCGTCGTGCGACCAGAGCATATCGAGCTAACGCAGAAACGGTTAACCATTCGGTTAGATATGCCCCCTCCTCTTTTAGTAGCAGAGGTGGTAAGTCCTGGGGCGCTCAGCCGCATCCGTGACTATGAAGACAAACGCGCTCAGTATCAAGCCCGAGAAATTCCCGAATACTGGCTCCTCGAACATCCAGAGCAACAGAAAGTGACGGTGCTGATGTTGACTGATGGCGTTTATCAGCAAACCATTTTTGCTGGGAAAGAGCGCGTTGTCTCACCCCTATTTCCATCGTTTGCCTTGAGGGCGGAGCAAGTCTTGAATCCCGATGAGTGAATCATCGAGGGGTTAAGGGATTGAGAGATAATGCTTCCTATCAGCCAAAAACAATCTGGCAGAAGTGCTCAGGGATTTTAGAATTCTGGGACAGAATAATAAAATATAGCAGCCTTTTTGTTTCACCATCGTCCCCATGAGCCATTCCCCGTCTCCAATTCCTCAACGCATTTTGAATCTACTGATTCAGTGGATGCCTTTGGGTGGAAGTGGCTGGCTTTTCATCTCGTTTCTGAGGCAGCAGGCATGGGCAGAAGCACTCATTGCCTTTCCCGTCACCCTTGTAGCGGCTGTTTGGGCGGCGTATACCGAAAGTTTTGTGGCGCGGATGCGCGAAATTTATGCTGAGCGAGGCCGCAGTGATGCCGATGCATTGATGAAGCTATTGGAGCGGTTGAACCAATCTTTTACGAAGCCTGATGCTCGGTACCTTCAGTGTCAAGGAGCAGAATGCTTATACAACGATATCGAAGGCTATCGCCAACCGAATGACATTAAGGTGGCGCTACTGAAGGATGTGTTTGTGCCTCTGGAACTCAGTGCCAGCTTTAGCCGTAGTGTAGACGGCGATGCCCTGCCGTTTCAGATGGGATCTCAGAGTGACGAGCTTTTGGAAAAGCAACTGCGTGGCAACTCCCTCAGCGTTTGGGATTTGTTACGACAGGCGCAAACAAACACGGCCTATTCCCGGTTGGCTATTCTGGCTTGGGGCGGTTTTGGTAAAACAACCCTCATGCGCCATATTACCTACACGTTCGCCCACAATCGCCACAAACGCTACCAGGTGCCAAGGCTTATCCCTGTGTTGCTCTATCTGCGGAAGTGGCGGGATGTTATTGCCCAGGAAAACGCCACCGATCTTCCCACGCTGATCAGGGAAAACCATATCCCAGATTTGCCAGGGGGCCAATCGCTGGATTTGCCTGAAGCATGGGCTACGAATGTGCTGACCCATGGGAAAGGATTGGTCATGCTGGATGGTTTTGATGAAGTGGCGGAGGATCAGCGCTCATCAGTCAGTCAATGGATTAGCCGTCAGATGCGGGCTTATCCAAAAACGCTCTTCATTCTCACGTCTCGTCCCGGCGGCTATGACCATTACAGTGGTCAAGAACGTCCCCGCCGCAGCGTGTTTGTCAAGCCGTTTAAGCCTGAACAGTGGCAATTATTCATTCACCAGTGGTATCGCTGTCAGGAACAGAGCAATCGGGCAGAGAGTGCCCAAAATCGTACCGCCGTCTTAGCCATCGCAGAGAACCATGCCAATGACTTGATTGATCAAATCGAGCAGCGAGAGGAACTGGCTGCGATGGCAACAAACCCCCTGCTGCTGAACATGATCGCCACGTTCCACCGCTATTACCCTGGCAATCAATTGCCGAAACGTCGAGCCGATCTGTACCAAGCGATTTGCCAGTTGCAGTTGGGCGCACGCCCCGAATCCAAACGAATCGAAATGGGTGTGAGTGCTGCTGATAGCCAGCAAGTGTTGCAGTGGTTAGCGCTAGAGATGGGGCAACAAAAACAACAAACCCAAATTGAAGAAGCGATGCTGTTGCGCTATCTGAGAGAGTACTTGACTGCACTGAATGAAACCATTGAACCCAGACTGTTCTTGAATCGGATTGCGCAGGTGAGTGAATTGATGGTGGAGCGGGAACCCCAGCAGTACGAGTTTGCCCATCGCAGTTTTCAAAGCTATCTGGCAGCGGTGGAAATTGAGCGCCAGCAGCAGGAAAATTGGCTGTTGGAACACTGGGACGATGAGTGGTGGCAGGAAACTATTTTGCTCTATGTGGCACGAGTAAAAAATCCAGCCCCCCTCCTTCAGGGATTGGTCGATCGGGGAGCCGCAAATCTATCCTATCGCTGCCTTCAAGAGACCACTCGGCGGGTTGATCCCGATCTGGTTGCAACCATCGAACCCCTCGCCACCCAGGTGAAGGATTTGCGCTATGCCCAACTGGAGAGCTATCTGAAAAATGGGCAGTGGGAAGAAGCGGATGAGGAGACCTATCGGCTGATGATTACAACCGTTGGAAAAGAGGAAGGACAGTGGTTTGAAGCAGAGGAGCTACTTAACTTCCCATGCGAGGAGTTGCTTGCCATTGATGGGCTGTGGGTGAAGTACAGCAACGGTCAGTTCGGCTTCAGCGTACAAAAAGACATTTACCTATCCGAAGAAGTCGGCGGTGTTGCCAACGGTTTATATTACAAAGATACGTGGGAAAAGTTCTGCCACAAGGTTGACTGGAGCGTGAGAGGGAGATACGTCTTTGTAAGATTTGACACTCATGGCCCCAAGGGACATCTCCCTGTTGCTGGGATGGTGGGTGCCCCGAGGGGTGTGCCTCTGATGCTGGCAGATTATTACATGATTATTGTAATTCCAGAGCAAATAGCTTTCCTCCTTTTCTCTCGCATCCAGACTTGTGGAGCCTAGTGCATAAGCATTCTGGTTTGATTCTTCTGGAGAGAAGAATCAGCCTTCCGGCGAGCCGATACCTGGCACCGAGCAGAGCGGGGTATCTGCGAAATTGCGTAGTCTGGATTGTAGCTATTCGCACTAGCAATAACTCTCGCCTCCAGGCACCCGGTCCCTATCGTAATGGCTGCAATATCAAGAATGGGGCAGAGGGACCGGGTGCCTTAAACCTCGTTTTTCACCTGTCCGCGTTCATCTGCGTTCAATCTCTTAACTCACCGCAAATCATCAGGTACAGGGACGTTGGAGAGTCCGGCGATCGCCCGCAAATTCTGGCAACGCAGTAGCTCTATGAAGTCGAGGGAGAAGCGATTCTCGATTTTGGCGGTGTTTTCGATTGCTCCAATCAAGTGGCGGGCGGCTTCTTGCTCGGAATAGCCCCGTCGCAGGGCAAAGCGAATGGCATCTTCATCCGCCGCGATTTCCCGTTGAGAGCTGCGGTTTTCTTTCCAGACTTGCCAGCCCGCCCAGCCCGCTAGTCCACTCGCAACCACCACGCCAATCGCATCCCCCTGCGCTAGTTCCACCAGCCCGCCAAACACCCCGGCGATCGCCACACCCCGCTGCCAGTCGAGCTTAAACCACTGCGTCATGCCCATCCAATTGATTGTGCGAATCAGCAAAATATCCCGCTGGGGGCGGGGCAGTTCATCCCATAGTTCAAAGTTGATGTAGATGGGACGGCTTTTTGCCCAGGGACGTGGGGTCGCAAAGGAAAGGACGCGCGACTGATTGGGTTGATTGATCAGCCGACAATACATCCGCCCAGACGCAGGCATGATGTCGATCAGGCGGGCAATTTCGATATCGGGGTTCATGGTGGTGTCCCAGGTCGGCCTTGCAATCCTGACGGGGCGATCGCAAAATTACATCCTCAAGTCTACAGGGAATGGCGCGGTTCCGGCCTGTCTTTGGGTTGGGGTGTTTAGAGGGTGCAGTGCATAAACGTCTCGACGCAGCGCACAAACATTTCGACCCCAATGCCCAGAGCCGTTTCGTCGAAGTCGAAGCGGGGGTGGTGGTGGGGATAGGCCAACCCACGATCCACATTGGCAGATCCCAGGAAGAAGTAACAGCCAGGAACTTCCTGCAAGAAGAAGGACATATCCTCGCCCCCCATCGTTTGGCAATTGGGAACGACTCCCGCAGGAGGTTCAACCACTGTTTCGGCAACAGAGCGCACTAGGTCGGCGATCGCCCCGTCATTCACGACTGGTGGATAGAGCTTGCGATAATCGAGAGAGAAGGTCGCGCCCTGGCTCTGGCACACCCCGGCCACCACATCCCGGAAGCGGGTTTCAAAGAAATCCACTAAATTTGGGTCAAAGTAACGAATCGTTCCCGTGAGGTAGGCAGAGTCCGCAATCACGTTATTGGCATGTCCCGCATGGAAAGAGCCAACCGTCACAACACCAGACTGAATGGGGTCGAGGTTCCGTCCCACAATGGTTTGCAGCGCAGTCACCACCTGGGACGCCGTGACGATCGCATCCACCGTTTGGTGAGGCATTGCCCCATGACCACCGCGCCCCTGAATCGTCAGGTCGAACAATTCCACCGCTGCCATCATCGCCCCAGTTCGAACGCCCACTGTCCCCAAGGGCAGATTGTTCCACAGGTGCAGCCCAATGATGGCATCTAGCTTAGGGTTTTGAAGCGCCCCTTCCTCGATCATCGGCTTTGCACCTCCCGGCCCCTCTTCCGCTGGCTGGAAGATGACTTTGACGGTGCCCTTCAGTTGAGCCCGATGGTTCATCAGGTAATGGGCGGTGCCGAGGGCGATCGCCACATGCCCATCGTGACCACAGGCATGCATCTTGCCATCGATCTGCGATCGGTAGGGCACATCATTGGCTTCGTGAATCGGCAAGGCGTCCATATCTGCCCGAATACCCAACACAGTCCCTGGCTGCTCTCCCTGAATCAGCGCCACAATTCCGGTTTTGGCCACCCCCGTTTGGTGGGGAATGCCCCATTTCGTCAGCTTTTGGGTGATAAAGTCAGCGGTTTGTTGTTCTTGAAAGCCCAATTCTGGTTGTTGGTGCAGGCTGCGTCGCCATTCCACCAGTTGCGCTTGTAGCGTGCGAATTTCTAGACGAATGCGCGAAGCTTCAATGGGTAAAGGTTTGAGGGTTGTTGCGACCATAGGGAATGATATTAAAGGGAGGTTTGACGTTTGGCGTTTGTTTCGGGTCTGAATACTAGGTTTGGATTGGAGGTTAGTGGGTCTGCAAATGGGTAGGCAAACAAGATTAACCCCTCTCAGGATTATCGTCGGACATAAGCGAACCTTTCTCTTCTGCTCCGAGCGCAGGAAGAAGAAAAATAAGAGGCGATTTTGAAGATGTCATCACCCGCTCCCAGTCGAGAGAAGGGCAACCTGGAGATTGAGGGCAAGCCACCATTAGGTTAGAGCGGATGGCTTATGTATACAAGGTAGCTTGTTTGGGAGATTGCTGGATCAACGGAGCCAACTTCCGACTCTGGGGAAAGGACAAAACCCAAAGAACTCTCGATTTTGGGTAGCGCAGGTAGTGCAAGCGCCTACCCAAAATCGAGGGTTTTAGAAGGGGTTCGATTTTTGTCCTGTACTTAAGCTGCCATGTCACTCGTGTAATTCACAAATTTCTTTTGAATAAACGGAGAAGTCATAGCTGCGAGCAGGCTACCGTAGTCCAGATCAAAATTCACTTCATCTCCAACCTGTAAATTGTGGTTCTCACTATCAATAATTATATGATCGCTACTAGAACCTATGATTTCTAAATCACCATCCAATTTCAATCCAGATACCAGAATATCCTGCCGTCCCAACGCAACAATAGCTCTTTGATGGATGCCTCGATCTTGAAAGGTTGGCCTATTTCCGAAAGCATCTTGACCTATCATTCCAACCGGCACGGATGGTTTGCTTTTAGACTCAATTACTTCAGCGACAAGCTGAAATGCCTGAGTATGTAAGTCTGGAATTGCCTTTCGATTCATGCTATCGCGACCCAAAAGAATGGACTCACCCAGGCGAAGATTGTTAATCCTACCCACGTTTTGAGTCGCTTTGTACCACTCATGGTTCGCCGAGTTTCCACCTGATATAAGTTCCAGCCTAATCTGAAATTTTTTTTCAAGCAAACTAACTTGTTCAGATAGCTCATTCATATTTTTTTCATCTGGCTTAATTCCACCATAACAAGCCAAGTTGCACCCAATCCCAATAATTTCTATGTGTGTAAAAGAAAGGGTTTTACTAATAAATTCTGCAAGGTCACAAGGAAGCACACCTTCCCGTAGATCGCCCAGTTCCACCATAATAACGGTCTGATGAACTTTGTTGTTTTCGCTAGCATAATAAGAAAGTTCTCGGAGTGTTTCAATCTCAGAGTTAAAACTGATATCGACAACCTTGACAACAGATTCTGCCTGACTTAAAGCGGTACGCAAAAGAACAAAATCCGTTAATAGTCCAGCCGCTTTCATCTTTTGAATATTTTCAAGGCGAGAGTCAGCAATGTATTTGACCCCACCTTTTATCATCGCCTCGATGATAAAAGGTTCTCCAAGGACAGCCTTAGAAACTCCCATGACGGAAATGCCTTTTTTCCCATAAAGTTCGCACAGTATTCGGGCATTGTCACGGAGTTTGGATAAATCAATCTCGATTCTTGGTAGGAATGACTTCATCTACTGGCATTTGAAAATCATATAAAACTCGCTTCTAAGGCAGAAACTCGTGCTAATTCTTGTTGCTTGATTTTTTGATTCAGCTTTGGGAAACGGCTACTTAAGGTTTGGATAAGTTTCTGGCATCCATGGAGCAATATATCTGTTGTTGGTAATTGAAACAACGTCTCATACTTCTCTATGATGTTGAAAACATCTTCATCCGTCAGATTTTCATGATTTAGTGTAATTGCCATCACTTTAGAATTAGAAATGGCTTCAATCAGCCTAATCTCGCTCTCAATGGTTGGCATTGGTAAATTGGGAAAATCGCATCGAAACCTTCGGGCGGGTGGATGCTGCAGAATGATGCCATTAGGCATACCGCCTTTCAATATGCCAAGAGAACTCATAAAAGCTGGATGACCCACAGCACTTTGACCCTCAATCAAAATGATGTCAGGACGTTCACGTTCAAATGCTTGAACAATAGAGTTTTCTATTTCACCAATCACAAACTGTGAAATCAGAGCATCGATTGATACACCATACATAGCTCCCTGCATTAAACTAGTTTGCCCTGTAGCAATGAGTACTGATTTGATCCCAAGATTATTGAGAGCTTTGTTGAGATCTACTGCGGTGGTCATTTTGCCGCAGGCACAATCAGTTCCTAGTATCGCGATGACAGGAACGCTGACTTCAGATATTTGCCCTGTAAAAACATGTAGATCCTTTAGGTTTGGGGATTTTCTTATGTCTTTGATTTGGACATTGTTCTGAGCCGCAATATTGACAAATTCCTGATCTTCGGAGAAGAGCTGATGGAGGCCATTAACAATATCCATCCCCTTTTCCATCGCTTCCAAAATCAGCAGTCTTTCTTCCGATGATACGCAAGCCTCTAAAGGAGCTTTCCCATAAATGTAACAGTCTGGAACGTCTAAAAGGTTACTTAAAGCCGCATCTAAATCAGAAAAGATAGGAATACCGATTTCCCCTAATCCAAGTTCTTCGCCAGCATCCTGGCCAGCTAATGAACTATCAATAACTCCAACAACAGTGTAGATTTCAGAGTGCCGAACTAATGCTGCTGCAGTTTTTCCGTCTACCAAGCCAAACTGATCTTG
>JBCBSL010000203.1:0-10214 GCA_039819145.1 Cyanobacteria bacterium J06638_22 | reverse complement strand
TCTCGATTTATGAAACGGTGTTGGGCGATACCCATCCCGATGTGGCTCAAAGCCTCAATAATCTAGCGGTGTTGTATCAATCCCAGGGCAATTACGCGGCGGCCGAACCGCTGTATCAGCGATCGCTCTCGATTTATGAAACGGTGTTGGGCGATACCCATCCTGGTGTGGCTCAAAGCCTCAACAATTTGGCGAGATTATATCAAGATCAGGGGAATTACGCGGCGGCCGAACCGCTGTATCAGCGAGCGCTCACCATTCGTGAGACAGTGCTGGGAGAAACTCATCCCGATGTGGCCACCAGCCTCAACAATTTGGCGGGGTTGTATCAAGAACAAGGAAATTATGGGGCGGCCGAACCACTGTATCAGCGAGCGCTCACTATTCTTGAGACGGTGTTGGGAGAGACCCATCCCAATGTGGCCACCAGCCTTAATAATCTGGCGGGGTTGTATCAAGAACAAGGAAATTATAGGGAAGCATTACCTTTATTTGAACGAGCAGCAGAGAGCCAGGAAACTCAACTGGAACTAACTCTAACAGTCACCTCCGAAGCAAGGCGGTGGGCTTACCTGGCAACGCTATCTGGAGAAACCAATGGCCTCATCTCGCTAGCTCTCCAAGAAACGGCTGAGGCAGCGCCACTAGCACTAACGACCCTGCTTCGTCGCAAGGGTCGGGTGCTCGATGTAACTGCCGATAGCTTTGCCACCCTGCGGCAGCAGTTAACTCCAGAAAACCAAGCCCTGCTAGATGAACTGCAAGCGATTGAAACCCAGCGGGCAAATCTGGTGTTCGGCGAACCCATTGAGGGACAAGCAGAGCAATTGGCTACGCTAGAAACCCGTGCGGAGGAATTGCAAAACACCCTGGCACGGCGCAGCGCTGAGTTCCGCGCTGAAACTCAACCTGTCACCCTAGAGGCGGTGCAGCAGCAGATTCCAGCAGACGGGGCATTGGTTGAACTAGTGCGGTATCAGCCCTTTGATGCAGCGGCTGCTCCACAAGAACGCTGGGGTGAACCTCGTTATGCCGCTTATGTACTGTTCCGCGATGGCACGATTCGCTCGGTAGATTTGGGCGATGCGGCTGCTCTAGATGCGCAGGTGTTTGCCTTCCGTGATGCCCTCCGCAATCCTCGCTCCAACATTCAGCCGCTTGCCCGCGAGTTAGATGCCACGTTAATGCAACCCATCCGCGAGCTAACCGGAGAGGCCACGCACCTGCTGATGTCGCCCGATGGTGCGCTCAACCTGATTCCCTTTGCGGCGTTTATGGATGAGAGCAATACCTATCTCGCCGAGCGCTACACCTTCACCTACCTCACCTCTGGGCGCGACCTATTGCGGCTGCAGCGCGAGACAGCGCCTGGGCAAGGGCCAGTGTTAGTGGCCAATCCAGATTATGGAGCGATTCCCCCTAGCCCCCCTTATCAAGGGGGGGATCGGAATCAAAGTCCCCCTTATGAAGGGGGATTTAGGGGGATCTCCCAAACTACAACCGAAAGGATCCCCCCTAACCCCCCTTATCAAGGGGGGGATCGGAATCAAAGTCCCCCTTATGAAGGGGGATTTAGGGGGATCTCTAACCAGCGTTCCAGTGACTTTGGTAGCCTCAATACCTTTGCCCCCCTCCCCGGCACGGAAGAAGAAGCCGCAGCTATTGCGCCCCTCCTGTCTAACCCCTTGGTGTTGGATGGAGCCGACGCCACCGAGGAAGCCCTAAAGCAAGTCGATCGCCCAAGCATTCTACACATCGCCACTCATGGATTCTTTTTGCAGGATCAAGATTGCCTGGCGGTGCCCAATACCCGCAGCGGACGGGAAGCGTTTGTGGATATTATTTCCACCGATGACGTCGATTGTGTGCCGACCCCGCGCAATGTGGAAAATCCGTTGCTGCGATCGGGGCTGGTGTTTGCTGGGGTGAATCAGCGCGACCAGTTCCCCGACGGTAGCGAGGATGGGGTGTTGACGGCGCAGGAAGTGGCGCAGATGAACCTGCGGGGGACGCAACTGGTGGTGCTATCGGCCTGTGAAACAGGATTAGGAAATGTGGTGAATGGGGGTGGCGTGTACGGCCTGCGGCGGGCATTCGTGCTGGCCGGGGCAGAGAGTCAATTGATGAGCCTGTGGAAAGTGGATGATTTTGGTACGAGTGAGCTGATGCAGGGCTACTATGAGCGAATCACCCGTGGAATGGGACGCAGTGAGGCGTTGCGTGAAGTGCAGCGAGAGTTACTCGATACAGGTGCTTATCAGCATCCTTATTACTGGGCGGGGTTCATCTTCTCAGGAAATTGGCAACCATTGGAGGCGTTGGAATGAAGGCACCCTGGCGCTATTGGCAGTTGGTGCGGTTGACGATGCAAGGAAAGCGGCAGGTGGACGAAGTGTTTGCCTGTCGCGATTGCTTAGATGCCCAGTTTCCCGAATCTGACGCGGCTGATGCCGCCGTGCAGCGCCGACTGCTGGCATTGATGGCCGAACCCTTACCGTCTGCCGAAGGCTGTTTGCGCTGCTATATCTCTCACGAAATCGATCGCGCCTGCAAAGACCTGTTTATGCGCTTTGGCAAAGCCGCTGGCATTCCACACCTGGAGGAACTGCTAATTCTGGTACTGCTCGACTCCGACCCGTTGCGGCAGCGCCCCACCACGCCGTCCCTGGCTGACGACCCGACTCCGGCGGGCAAAGTACTGCGCACCTTCGACCCCGACAAAGCGCAGTTAAACACCTGGACCAAGCGGGTGGTTATTTCCGATCGCGCCCTCAGCCATTACCTACAAGACCACGGGGTCTATCTCGATAGCGACTGGAGTTTGTTGAATGGGCTGAGTGCCAAGAAGCTGCGACGATTGCTGTCGGAAGAGGCTCGTGTGGATGAAGCGGTTTTGCAACGAGCCGAAGCGATTTTGCAGAGCTATCAAGAGGTGTATCGTCGCGATCGCGTAGCGTCTCGATCCGAGAATCGCCTAGCCTCGCGGGCCGAAACCGCGAACCGCAGCCGATGCGAACCGCCCACGCCAAAGCAGTTGGAGCGCATGGGGGCACATCTGCAACAGCAGAGCATTACTGACATCACAGCAGAGGTTTTACTGGCGCAGTTGGAACAATGGGCGCGGTTGATGCGGCGATCGCGTCGTCCTCCCACAGTTTCCATCGACACCCCCGAAACCCAGCAACTGATCGATACCGTCGAAAGCGATGCGCCTACGCCGGAGGAGCAGGAAGCCGCCGCCAGCCAACAGGCATTTTTACAAAGCTATCGCGATGCCTTACTGAAGGCGATGGATGAGGCGATCGCTCAAACCCTGTCCCACCGCGTCGCTACACTCTCCCAACGCAAGCCTGCAAAAGATGGCGCGTTTTTAGAAGGGCTGTACCGCTTCTTTTGCCAAGGGGAGTCGATGGGGGCGATCGCGCCTCATATCGGACTGACAGCCCAGTATCAGGTGACGCGCTTGCTCAATATCAAAGCCTTGCGAGCCGACATTCGCCGCGAGATGCAACACACCCTGCGCCAGCGCATAGGTGAGCTAGCACAGCAGTATGTAGAGGCGTCGGACTTGGATGACGCCCTGGATGCAGCCCTCGACGCCGAATTGGAGCGCCTGTTCTCAGAAGCCGAAGCGGAATCCTTCAATGCCTATTCCGACCAGCAGAGCCTTTTGAGCCAGCACCTCTGCGACTATCTCGCCCATCGGAGTGACTAACTATGACGAATCCTTCTCTCGACTATGACGAAATTTTGGGAGAGCGGTTCCTGCAACCGGATGCCATCGATTTAGATGAGGCTTCTATCACCTGGGCCGCAGCTACCAGCCAAACCGCCAACACCGAAGATCCCTGGGCGCTTTATCTCCAGCTCTTAGCCGGGGTTGGCGTACAGCAATGGCTACAGGAGCGATCACCACGATTATGCCATTTGCCTATAGAAAATCCCATTCGTTCATCCCTCATTCAGATCGGTGACACGCTCACCCACCTCCTGCCCACCCCTTGCCTAGAAGATGGCAGTGTCGAAATCCCCGACCGGATTTTGGAGACTGCCGATCTAGATGTTCATTTGTTGGTGGAAGTGCTAGAGGAACTGGCGCAGGTGCAGGTGCGGGGCTTTTTACGGCATCCCGAGCTGATGCAAGCGATCCAGACAGTAGCATTGCAACCGGAAGATGGAAGCTACACTGTGCCGATTGACTGGTTTGATCTAGAGCCAGATCGGTTTCTGGTGCAGGTGGAAGCCTGGGAACCTGCTTCTGTTAGTGAACCCCTGGTTTTGGAAAACCTGGATCGCAACCCCCAGCGGGTGGCCGAAGCCCTGGCAGGTCCGGCCATCAATGCGGCGGTCTGGTTTCGCGATCAGCTGGATCAGGTGGCTCAGGAGCTATCTTGGATGCTGCTCCCGTCTTTTTCCTACAGTGCGGCAATGCGATCGCTGCGATCGCCCGTCGAGCAATTAGACGGCATCCTTTCCGACCTGACCCGCTACCGCTCCGTCACGATTCCCACTACCGCCCGCTCTGCGGCCTACGACTTTCGAGTCGAAGACGCGGCCTTGCGACTATATGTGGTCACCTGGGAGCTGCCCAGTGCTGGAGCCGCCCCCGACTGGAACCTGCTCGCCATCCTCAGCCCCCAGTCCGATGCCCTCATGCCCCTGGGCACCCGCCTGCAAATCCGCGATGCCCAAACCCTGCTGACCGAAACCACTCTCGACGATGCCAGCGGCACCTTCCTCTATGCCCAAGTCATCGGCGAACCTAACGAACGCTTTTTGATTAGTGTGCGATCGCCCAACGGCATCAGCGTCACCCTGCCCCCGTTTGTATTCCTTCCCTAAGTCGTTAACGTGTACAAAGGTTTCGATAGTTCTCTTGAGCACAGAAACGTTAAGTCCTAACGCAAAATCCACTTCCCTCCTTTCGTAGGGGGGGACTGAGGGGGGATCTTCCATAACCTTAAACTCCGAAGGATCCCCCTAAATCCCCCTTTCGTAAGGGGAACTTTGAGTCCAGCTTCCCCTTTTGGGATGTTTCGCAAAGACCCTTCAGGCACATTGCTCCTACCCAGAATCCAAAATCGCCAATTCCATGCCTGCCTCTCCGCACCTCTTCCAGCTCACTATCCAGCAGATCGATACCATCTGCACCTTCCAGCTTGCCTGGGGAACGGGACAGCGGCTCCACGCCCAACTAACCCTGCCTCCCGAGTTGATGCGGCTGTATTGGGACTGGCAACGGGCGTATCTCAACTTCTACCGCAGTTTGCCAGGGGCAGAGGAGAGTGAGGCGATCGCCCCCAACCCACCCGACGATGCTCTGCGGGGTCGCCTGGTGAGTAGTGGCGCGGGCACCTCCACCGCAACCGACTGGCAGGCGGATCTGGCCGAGTTTCAACATCGGCTACAACTGGAACTGCACCGCTGGTTGCACCATGCAACGCTCAACCCGATTCGCCAGGAAATCTTGAAAGCAGCTCATGCAGCAGAAAAGCAAGGTGCCACGATTGAGGTGCTGATTACCTGCCATCCCCTCGATCTGGCCCGGTTGCCCTGGGAAACCTGGGAGCTAGGAGCCGAAGCGGGGATTGCCGCCCGTATTCGTTTGGCTCGTGCTCCGTTCACCATTCAAGCCGCTGCGCAGGCGAGTTCTCGCAAACGCCGCCGCCCTCGCATTCTGGTGATTTTGGGGGATGATCGGGGGCTAGACTTTCAGCGCGAGAAGCAGGCGACCACAGCCCTGCGCAAGCTGGCCGATGTCCTGTTCATCGGCTGGGAACCAGGGAAATCGGTCAGCCAGGTGAAAGATGAAATCCAGACGGCATTGGTGGATGCCCGAGGCTGGGATGCCCTGTTCTTTGCCGGCCACAGCAATGAAAAAGACAGCATGGGCGGCGAGTTGGGCATTGCCCCCAACGGCTATGTGCGGGTTGCGGAGATGAAAGCTCCCCTGGCGATCGCCAAACAAAACGGGCTACAGTTTGCTCTGTTTAACTCTTGCAAAGGGCTCAACCTAGCGGAATCGCTGATCGATCTGGGCTTGAGTCAGGTGGTGATCATGCGGGAACCGATTCATAACAGCGTGGCTGAAGCCTTTTTCGTGCGTTTTGCCCAAGCCCTGGCTCAGCACAAAGACGTGCAAGAATGCCTGCGCGACGCCTGCCACACCCTGAAAACCCAAAAAGCCCTCACCTATCCTGCCGCTGACCTGGTTCCCTCCCTCTTCCGCTATCCCCACACCGAGCTGTTTCGCATTCCGCCAACGGGCTGGCGCGAGTGGCTGGCGCTCGTTTCGCCCAACCGCGTAGAGGCGATCGCCCTTATCGTGCTGCTACTTCTGACCTGGCAACTCCCTGTCCAAAAATGGTTGATAGAGCGGCGCGTCCTGGCTCAAGCGATTCATCAGGATCTACCCTTCCGCCCCGCCCCACCCGCTCCGCCGCCAACCCTGTTGCTGCAAATCGACGAAGCCTCATTGCGCGACGAAAAGCGCTTTCGTCCCATTCCTCGCGACTACCTGGCTCGGCTGATCGACCAGTTTGCGGGAACCCCCGTCATTGGGATGGATTATCTCCTCGACTTACCCGACGAAGACGATCCACGTCTGACCGCCTCTCTGGATGCTGCTGCTCAAAAGGGTAGTCACTTTGTCCTGGGAGCCAGCCGCGAGCAAAACACTGGCGAGTGGCGCTATGCCCAAGACAGCCTACGGAATCCGGAATGGAGCCTCAGCGGTAGCATGACGGCACGGGGAACGCTCTACGCCGAGCTATTGAGCCGGGAACCGTTACCCCTGTCGTTTCTACTTGCGAACCTGCATCGCCAATGTGTCGATCCGTCGGCCTCCTGCGACCTGACCGCCATTCCCCAAACCCAGCGAGCGGTGCCAGAGCAACCCCCTCGCTTCCATGCTGGATGGGTCACACGCCTCAGTTATTCGCTGGGTCAAATGTGGCTGCATCCCATCATCGACTACTCCCTGCCCCCGGAGCAGGTGTATGACACGCTTTCCTCTCAGAATGCGCTGGATGTGGATAATCCGCTGGCTGATCGCCCTTCCCAAACCCTCTTTATTGTTCCTAACTATGCGGCAGCAGGTATTGAACGGGAAAATGAAGACAACTTTGTCGCCCCGGCAGCGTTTCGCTACTGGCAAGATGGACGACGCATCCTCACGGGGGGCGAATACCACGCCTACTTGCTCTACCAATACCTGAACAACCGCATGGTGACGCCCATTCCAGATGTGTGGATGATTGTGCTGGCTGCAGCGTTGGGGAAAGGGCTGCTGTTGCTGTGGCCCCATGCAGCGGAAAATCGACGCCGTTACCTCCTCGCCCTGGGCGGCAGTACGGTATTCTACATCGTTCTTAGCCTGGAGCTCTATGCGTCGAGTATGGCGATCGCCCTCCCTCTCCTCTCGCCGCTCCTTGCCTTCTGGCTGGTCGCCATTCCTCGCCACCGGGAACGCCAGCCTTGATGCATTAGTCTATGCTTTTATGGGACAAAATCACCGTGAAACATGCCATGCTCCACCGATGCCCCCAACTACTTCGCTATACCCTATTCAGCACGACGGCGCTGCTGTCGTTGCTAGCTCTTACCATGCAAGCTAGCCGTTCCTCGACAACGCAGCCACAGGCGTCGGGATGGCGCAGGATCTTTGAGGGTTGGCTTTCCCAGGAACCCCCCGTCGATCCTAGAAACGGTGGATCGCGTCCGGCTGATGGGGAAGGCGTATGCTGGGTGGCTCCCTTTTCAATGCCCACAACGGCGGTGGTATGGAGCGATCGCCCTACCTTCACATGGCAGAGCCCCGAAGGACAAGTGACGCAACTCGAACTCCAGCCCAGCGACGATCGCCATGCTCCCCTCACCTACCCTATTTCCGCAGACAACCAAATTCTCGATACCCCCGTTCCCACCTACCAACTCACCCTCGATCGCGCCCTCGAACCCGGCGTCACCTACGAATGGCGTATGTATCGTCCGCTGCCTTCGCAACCCGAGCTGGAGGAACGCATTCCACGGTTTGTGCGGGTGGAAGTCATGGCTGCTGAAGAGCGCGATGGCATTGCCACTGAACTCACGCAACTCGAAGAAACACACATGGAGCAAGGCATTGAAGGAGAGGACGCAACCTTCCAACGAGCCGCGTTCTTCGGGGAACGGGGGCTGCTGGCAGAGATGTGGCAAACCCTGCTGAGCCAGCCGGAACCATCGGAGGACTTGGAAGGGGCGATCGCCGACACCCTAACCTCCCTCTGCACCCCTCCCACAGAGGAATAATGCTCTCCTCAAGATCTGCGACTTCTTGTAACACGTTCATTCTTAACCTGTTACTTGCAAAGAAGAAGTCGCAGATCTCAGTAGTGGGAGATGGCGATCGCCGATATCCTCAATAACCCTTTGCGCTACACCCAAAATCTCAAACGATTCTTTCTTCTAGTGCCGTGGCCAGTAGTGGACGAGTGCCCCTCAATCTGCGAATGGCTCAACGGATAGGGTAAACCCAGGGAGTATCGCCTCACCGCTAAGTTCCGTGGGTAAAGATCGTACTTCTTTTGCTTGTCCTAACCGATAAATTTCTACCTGTTGGGCTTGGGGATTAAACAGCCAGCCCAGCCGCACACCGCTATCAAGATACTCTTGCATTTTGTCTTGAAGCATTTTTAGGTCATCGGTTGGAGAGCGGAGTTCCATCACAAAATCTGGAGCCAGGGGTGGAAATTTCTGTCGTTGCTCGGGTGTGAGGCGCTGCCAACGAGATAGTTCTACCCATGCGGCATCGGGCGATCGGCTTGCTCCATTAGGCAATCTGAAAATGGTTGAAGAGCTAAAAACCTTGCCAAGTTGTGTTTGTCGATTCCAGATTCCCAAGTCAATTCCAAACTCTAGCTCTCGGTTGCCACTCTCTCCACCCACAGGGGACATAAAAATTAAAGCTCCTGCAGCACTGCGTTCAATTGTCAGTTCGGGATTATTGATGCAGAGTTGATAAAATTGCTCATCGGTCAGATGAACGTGCTTCAGGTCAACTGTCAGGGGAAACGTCAGGGCAGTCATCGGATTGCGCTCATCGATGCAAACGGATGCAGATAACAACGGATAGATTGTTTTAGTATAGCCAGTGAGGCGATCGCCATGAACCAAGCCGTAAAAATTACAATCCTCGATACCACTCTGCGGGATGGTGAATTGGCTCTCACCCAAAAACTCACCGTGACTCAGAAGCTACAGCTTGCGCTAATGCTAGATGAAGCAGGTGTAGATGTGATTGAAGTCGGGTATCCTGGCGTCTTTCCTAAAGACTGGGATGAAGTGTCTCAGGTGTCGCAACACGTCAAGCACGCGGTGGTTTGTGGGTTAGCCAGTAGCAAAGTCGATGAAATTGAGGCTGTTGCTACGGCGCTCAAATCCTGTGCCCATGGCCGAATCAATGTTTTCACCCCCATCCGAGTTGAGACAGAGAAAGCTCTTTCAGATGCGATTGAGATGACGCAGAGGAGTGTTTCTCTAGCTAGGAATTACTGTGGTGATGTGGAATGGTCGGCTTTTGACGCGACCCGGAGTCATCCCGATGTTGTGTGTAAGACGGTAGAAACCGCCATTGAAGCGGGAGCAACGACGATCGCCATCCCCGACAGTATGGGTGTTGCAACTCCATTGGAGTTTGCTGCCCTCATTAATAAGATCAAACACAGTGTTCCTAATATTGATCAGGCGACGCTTGCTGTCCATTGTCACGATGATCAGGGACATGCGGTCGATAATTCCCTAGAGACGTTGACGGTTGGTACACGACAGATTGAATGCTCCATCAATGGTTTGGGGGCACGGGCAGGGAATGCAGATTTGGCCGAAGTGGTCGAGGCGATCGCCCAGCATCCGTCGTTCTACACCACCATCAAGCCATCACAACTACCTGCAATTTCCGAACAGGTGACCAAGCTAACGAGCAAGTGAAGCCGTTTCTTGTAACAGCCTTGCAGAAAACGGCAAGGGGTATTGTCATTTTTTCTGATGGGTTTGGATGAATTGAGCGATCGCCTTGGCACTGAGATGATAAGGATTGCCTGGAAGTGTTTCCTATCCTGATGAAAGAAAAACGTTGCATCCAGGATCTTGATCATGAACCACTTTCAACTGGCTTGGTTCAGACGATTAATCAACGCTGCAATCCTTACAGCCATGTTGTCTGGCCTAACAGCGCT
>JBCBSL010000202.1:0-10223 GCA_039819145.1 Cyanobacteria bacterium J06638_22 | reverse complement strand
CGCTGCCAAGCAGCGGCCACAAACGATAGTTGGGTTCTTCAACCGGATTTGATAGAACCCCAAGGCACATAAGGCGACAGAACATTACAGCGTCATGGGGCCGATCGCCTCGATATCTGGGTCATCTCCACCAATCTGGTTGGTGCACATCACCCAAGCCGCTGCATTGTATTGCAGGAAGACGCGCACGATAGTGTCACTGGCTTTGCGCGGCAATAGGGTACGCCAACTGCCAATCCCCACGAGGAGGTTGCGGAACGGGGCATCTTCCAAGGTACTCCCAAGGTTGTACTCGTTGTTTTCCCAGTCGGCGCGGAGTCGGCCAAAGGTTTGCAGCTCTCCTTCCAGCGCATTGCGCAGGCGCACCAGTTGACGATAGCGCTCCGCCTTCTCGGGATCGGTCGCCATCCACTGGCGCAGATTTTCGGCATCCACGGTCTCGATACGCCGTTGAATGCGGCGCAGACTGTTGAATAAGGCTTGGTTGGAATCTTGGGAGCAGTTGTTGGCTGGGCCGACATAGGTGCCACCCGTGCCATCGCCAATACGATAACGGGCGGTCATGGCTTGCAGTTGCCCCATCATCAGCAACAGCGGCGAGTTAACAAGGCGATCGGGATTGTACGCTTCGGTGAACGCATCCAACTTCACCAGAATGTCGCAGACAGGTCGGCTCCCCGCCCAGCCGAACTGGCGATCGCCCATATACCGCGACCAGTGCAGTGTTCCCGCAATCAGTCCATCGGTGTTGTGGGTGTAAACCTGGTAATACTGGATATCGAAGCGCAACTCATCGGTGAGCGGCTCTCGAACCACCATGGCCGAGCCATAGGCAAAGTGTCCAAAGAAAATCGGCGACTTGGCTGCCGCTTCCTTGTGGTTGCCCCCTATGCCACCGTAGGTATGGAGCAGCAGGGCGCGATCGCCTTCCTGCCAGGTTTGGGCGACATCGGCTTGGCTTCCAGGTTCCGCTTCCGGCGCAATGTAAACCGATTGCACCGTTCCTTTGTGCGCCTCTAAATCCGCCCAGGCTTCCTGGCGAATGTAGCGATAGCCCTCTTGAGACCCGATACGAACCTGATCCGGCTGTAATTGGAAGAGCGATCGCGAGCCCAGCGCCTGCACCACAAAGCGTCCCTCTGCATCCTTTGCCCCATAGATATACCACCCCTGTTCATTGAGCAGCGACTGTTCGATCTTGTCGATTGTGGAAGGCGCATAGCCTCCATCCAGGGCGGTTTGGACGGGAGGCACTTGCACCGTTTCTTCCCAACCATCAAACTGGTGCGTTTCCCGGTTGAAGTGGCGCACGCGATAGGCGGCATCGCCTGCCGGAGCAATAAACTGCACCAGCCCGTAATAGCGCCCAGTAATTTGGACAGGTGTACTGTAGATGCGCAAGACCGTGGGATTGCCGGATTCCACTTGCACGTCGCCTTCCAGCTTCACCATCACATCGTCTACCGGATGCGACCCAGCAAGGGACTCTAACGGATCCACCTGCTGCCAGTGATTGAGGCGATCAGGATGCACCAATCCGCCGTAGGTGCTGGTGTATTCCGCTTCGGCGCTGAAGTGGACATCGCGGGTAACCGCCGCAACCAGGCGCTGCACAAAGGGTTCGTCCGACCAGCGCAGAACAACCTGCGTTCCGATCAGGGATTCGTGGCCTGCGGGCGCATGGTGAACTTCCATCCAAACGCCATTGAGATGCGATCGCTCCTCCAACTGAGGCAAAATCAACCGCCCCATCCAGGGCGCAATGGGGCAATACCACTGCCGATCGATGATTTGGTCGAGGGGATAGTAGTCGTGCTGGTTGAAGGGCAGTTGCTTGAAGTGGTCGTAGTGACTTTGCTGTTTGGGCAACCGATCCGATGCCTTAAGCAGCTTGCCTCGAACGATCTTTTCCACCAAATCCAGGGTTTGCTGCAAATGGCTGCGTCCATCTTTCAGATGGGCATCGGGATCCATAATGCCGCCAGGAAGTTGGTGTCCAACGGAAGGTCCCAGGGAAACGAGACTGATTTTGCCTAGGCGCTTGGCTCGATTCCAAAACGACAAGGGAAGCAACTTCCAGCGACCGGGGAACATGATTGGACCTAGCCGCTCCACTGAATCCTTACCACCCGCCAAGTGATAGAGATGCTCTAGATTCAAGAAATTATTGTTCGCGCTGATGACGCCACCGAGAGAAATAACGTCGATGGGTGCGCCGATCGCCCGTCGCAAAAATGGAGCAGAAGCGCAGGCCATCTGCCCTCCGCCACTAAAGCCAATCAGCGTCACAGGCACGCCGCTCCCCGGTTGGTAGCCGTTGCGAATCAGAGAGTTGTGCATTACCTGAGCAATACCCCGGTTATAGATGGGGCCATAGCGTTTGTCAGAGGAAACGCCCACAATCAGGATATTGCGCAGGTTGATCAGCTTACCCAGCAAGCTAGAAGGGCGGTTCAGGCGGAGCTTATCGGCCAGCTGCCATAGAAATGCTAGGGGGCGGTCTTCATCCAAGGGGTTGTTGAGCACGGAGTAGCCCACCAAGCCACGAATTAACGCTATGCCTTCGGGTAACCGTGGGGTCAGCTTCTCCAGAAAATCCTCTACATCGGGCAGATACTCTTTGGTCGATTGGCCAATGCCGTCCAGATAAATAATGTAGCGAGACGTGTTTTCTGGATTGACGGTGGGCGTTGCAAGCTCGCCCACATTAATTGTGGTATCGACCTCATCGTCGTACCAGCCCGCCCACCAACCCAGGGTTTCCAACGGCGCAAGCAACCCAGCAAAGGCGATCGCCACCACCCCAATCCAGGCCAGGTCGAATAGATACCGCAGCAGCTTGGGCATTCCAGCATACTGGTTCAATAACGCCTCACGCGCCGGGTCTAGCAACACCACAATGACGTAGGCCAACAGCCCCATACCAATCAGTGCCAGCACCACCCGAACCCACTCCCCACGACGGTCTTCATCCCGCAGCACCGCCGTCGCATCTGAATTGGGCGCAATGGTGCGTAGGGAAAAGTCGGTGGCGATCGCCTCTCCCTGGCGTTCCAATTCCTGTACGGCCTCCTCCACCCGTTGCCGAGCGTTGAGGATCAACTGCTGAGCATCGGGCAAGATGAGTCCCTCGGAGGGTTGCAGCAAGGGGGAATCGGCCAAGTTCATGCGCGATCGCACCAGCTCTATCAGCTCCTGCCGATTTCGCGCCAACTCTACTCCCGCCACCTTGTTCGCAATGAAGCGTCCTACGTTGGCAATGGGTTGCCCAATCACCCGTTGCAAAATTTGCAAAACGATCCAGCCAAACAACACATACCAAACAGAGGTAGCAAGGGAAACATGAGCGATCGCCCCAAACCCCACCACCATGGCCAGCAAATGCCAGATCGACAACACCGTTAGCAAAGGGCTTCCCAAATAGGGCAATGCCCCCAGGAACCCAAACAACAGTGGCGCGTAGCTAATTCCCAACACCCGCAGCAACGCGACAAACGATATACTCACAGTCCAGGGCAACAGGGTAATCAGCCAGGTACTCGACCCTAGAAACAAAAACCCAAAGGTGAACAGCACCGCATTAATCAGCAGGCTGAACACAAACCGGATGGGTTGCACCTGATTGATAAATAGAATGACCACCTGCCCGATTGCCAGGGACAAACCAGCCATCAACACCACAAATAGCGAAAACGCCGAGCCATTGGGCAGCGTCATTACCCCTGAAAAAGTATCGCCATTCAGCGTAAATACACCGCTCAGGGATTCCCAAAATCGGCTCAGCACAGCGGGTTCCATAATTGTCAATTCAATTCCTAAACGCAGTCCAGAGAAAATAAAGCGTTAGCAATAACCATAACTGACGCTTCGCCCGATCAGGCCATTTAGCGATACACATCTGTGTCTGTCCCTGGGCTCAGACCCGTGCTAGTATCCCAGGATGCTGAATCTTTCTTTTGTGCAGTGGCTTGTCATTCTCAGTGCCCTGATTGGCTCAGTTGGGGCGGTGGTCTACATGCGGGATACGCTGTTGGGGCGTACGAAGCCAAATCGTGTGACCTGGGCTATGTGGGCATTGGCACCCCTTGTAGGCTTTGCGGCTTCCTTGGCCTCAGGTGCAGATATCTGGGCCATCACCCGAGTTTTCTTTGCCGGTTTTTTGCCGCTACTGGTACTCCTGACGTCGTTTGCCAATGCCCAAAGCTATTGGAAAATCACACCATTTAACTGGGTTTGTGGCTCGCTATCTTTGGCTGCGCTGATTGTGTGGCAGGCCGTCGATGCACCCAAAGCTGCAATCCTTTTGGCGATCGCCGGAGATGCGTTTGCCGCCATCCCAACCCTGACCAAAGCCTGGAAGTTTCCCGAAACCGAGACGGGTCTCTTCTTCGTCGCTAGCTGTCTTAGCTCGTTATTGGTGCTCCCGGCCATTCCCGTTTGGAATATTGAAAATGCAGCCTTTCCCCTCTACCTGGCCAGCATGAGCGGTATCGTCTTATTTTCGATTTACCGAAAACAATTGATTGGTGGTTAATACGGTCGTCTCTAGGCGAGGCGAATAGGTATCTTTTGTTGAGGGAGCACTCAGGCATCATCTCTTTGCTCTCGAAAAAGATAAGTAAAATGGTGCAATCAGCACAATACCAGTCATTCTAGTTTTTACCTTACTTTAGAAGTCCCAGTATATTCACGTAGATAAGCGCTGACCCCTATTTAGGGTATTTGTTCTCCGGGTAAAGACTGATTAGGGCATCACCACGTTTTAGTTCCATCTGAGGATGACTCGCTCTGTCCTCAGCATTAGTGTTACGCCGCTTCCTGTTCTCTCGTTAGTAGGTGACTGGGGAACGGCGATCGCTATGCGCCAACACTTAATCAATTTGGAGATTTCCTATGGCTTTTAACCCGACACCTGCCGAACAAGAAATGTTGGAGTTGCTCAACCGCATGCGGATGAATCCGTCTGCCGAGTTGAATCTGCTCGTTAACAATCTGGATCCGATTAGCTCATCAGATCCAGATGTAAATTCAGCCATCAGATTTTTCGAGGTTGATGGCAATGTTCTGGCTAGCCAATGGTCACAACTTACCCCTGTGCCTCCCTTAGCTTGGAATGAAAGCCTCTACAATGCTTCTCGGCGTCACAGCCGGGACATGATTAACGCTGACGAACAAACCCACCAATTGCCAGGAGGACCATCTCTGGGAGAGCGCGTTAGACAAGCTGGATATAACAACTATTCGCGAGTAGCAGAAAATATATTTGCCTTTAGCGACAGCGTATTCCATGGTCATGCTGGCCTTGCAATTGATTGGGGCTTCGGGCCAGATGGGATTCAAAACCCTCCTGGACATCGCCAAAACATGATGAGTGGTGCCGTCCGTGAAGTGGGCATTGGTATTATTCCAGAAAACAACCCGAGTACCAGCGTTGGGCCTCTTGTCATCACCCAAAAGTTTGGCAACCGTTTTAACTTTGGGAACTCCTGGTTGCTCGGTGTGGTGTTTGATGATTTGGACAACGACAATACCTACGATGCCGGAGAAGGGTTGGGTGATGTCAACATTCGCATCGTTGGGGCTGGCGAAACCTTTGTCACAAATACCCTCTCCGCTGGAGGCTACCAGTTGCAGTTGCCTGCGGGGCAATACAACCTAACCTTTTCCGGGGATACGTTAGACACCACGATCTCACGCACCATTGCGATTGGCTCAGACAACGTAAAAGTCGATGTCATTGCCGAGCAATCGGATAATCCTACGAATCCGGGGGGTGAAAATCCCACAAATCCGGGAGGCGAAAATCCAACCACCCCAGGCACCGGGTTTCAGGCAACCCCTGGAGATGACATGTTTAGCGGGACGCCTGGCCGAGATGTGGTCAATGGCCTCGCAGGTAACGATGTCCTGCGTGGAAATGCAGGGAATGATCGGCTGATGGGTGGCACCGGCAACGATCGCCTGTTTGGCGGCAGTGGACGCGATGTGTTGATCGGGGGCACAGACAATGATGTGTTGTCTGGTGGCGGCACCGGAGATCTCCTGCGCGGATTGGGCGGAAACGATCGCATTCTAGGCGGCACCGGAGACGATCGCATGTTCGGTGGATCGGGTAACGATCGCTTGATTGGAGGCGCGGGCAATGATCGCCTCCTCGGGGGGGGTGGCAATGATACGTTCAACGGCGGATTGGGCAATCGCAACATCGTCCGCATGGGACCTGGCAACGACACGGTTCAACTAAGTGGAGCAGGCGGCTTTACGCGCGTTCTCGACCTGCGGGAGTCCGATAGTATTCAACTGCTCGGTAGCCTTAGCAGCGACGATCTGACCTTGCGGCAGCAGGGGCAAAATGTGCTGGCGTTTGCCAATGGCGATCGCCTCGCCTTCTTCAAAGGGGTGAATGTCGCTTTCGTTCAAGAGCAAATCGCTTAGCTCGGCGCATCTCAATCAAAATAACAACAGGGGGCAACAATCGTTGCCCCCTGTTGTTTGAAGAGATTCTCTTAAACCAATGCTGGTTCTAGCATTTCTCCTGTGAGGCTGAAGGCTCGAACATCAGTGATTTTGACCGCAACCTGTTGCCCCTTCAAAGCCGTGATATCGCCAGGGAAGAAGGTGAGACGGTTGGTGCGCGTGCGCCCCATCACCTGACTTGGATTTTTGGGATTTTGGGCTTCGACCAACACGTCCTCGATGCGATCTTGGTAACGCTGCGATCGCTCGGCCGCCTTAGTCGCAACCAGGTGGTTGAGTCGTTGGAGGCGATCGCTCTTCACCTCATCGGAAAGCTGATTGTCCCACACCGCGGCTGGCGTACCGGGACGGGGGGAATAGGCAGCGGTATTGAGTTGATCAAAGCCGACTGTTTCCACTAGGTGTAGGGTATTTTCAAACTGCTCCTCTGTTTCACCAGGGAAGCCAACAATGGCATCCGCACTAATCGCCGCATCGGGCATATATCGTCGAATCGTGTCGATAATCCGCAAATACTTCTCGCGGGTATACCCCCGTGCCATTGCCTTCAGCACATCGTTATCGCCCGACTGGAATGGAATGTGGAAGTGTTCGCAGACTTTCGGTAACTCCGCGCAAGCCCGAATCAACCGTTCGGTGAAGTAGCGGGGATGGCTGGTGGCGAAGCGGATGCGCTCAATGCCCGCTACATCGTGAACCTGGTAAAGCAGGTCGGTGAACGTGTGGAGATGGCTCCCATCGGGCTTACTACCGGGAATGTCGCGTCCGTAAGCATCAATGTTCTGCCCCAGCAAGGTCACCTCCCTGAAGCTCTGTCGTCCCAGTTCTTCCATCTCAGCTCGAATGGCTTCTGGCATCCGCGACTGTTCTACCCCCCGTACATTGGGTACCACGCAATACGTGCAGCGTTCATTGCAGCCGTAGATCACATTCACCCATGCCGTTACTTCACTATCTCGACGAGGGCGGGTAATGTCTTCAAAGATATGCACAGGTTCGGTGGCAACAACCTGATTGCCCTGCTCCACCTGCTCAATGAGGTCGCGCAGGCGATTGGCATGTTGTGGCCCCATCACCAAATCCAGTTCTGGTACGCGCCGCAAGAGCGCTTCCCCTTCCTGCTGCGCCACACATCCGGCCACCACCAGCGTTAGGTCAGGCTGCTCCTGCTTGCGCTTAGCCTGTTTACCCAAATAGGAATAGACCTTTTGCTCAGCGTTATCGCGAATGGTGCAGGTGTTGTAGAGGATCAGGTCTGCTCCATCGGGCGTGTCGACCCACTCAAAGCCCATCTCTTCCAGGATGCCAGCCATCCTTTCTGAGTCGGCTTTGTTCATCTGACAACCGAAGGTGGTGATGTGATAACGACGGTTCATAGCAAGAAATCTACACAAGCCTTAATTCTATCGTTTGGTGCGTAGAAGAGTGAAGAGGAACGCAGATGAACGCGGATGGACGCAGATAATAGGGATGAGGATACTCCTTATAGCAGGAAATGCCTTGAGTTCTATTTGGAGTCTGGCGCTAGGATTCGATGTTCGCAGATGGTTTGGCGATCGCCTCAGCAAACCAGGCAGCGGCGCGGGTGTTGGATTCTGCTTTGAGACGGCGAACGGTTTCGGTTAGCAGCAAAATGGGGAGATCTTGAAGGATGCGGGAGCGATCGCATTCTTTGTATTGTCCAGCCTCATTCAGCTGAAAGGCAAAGACCCGTTCTCCCTGCACATCAATCACCCAGTACTCTGGAATGCCAAGTGCTTCGTAGAGGTGTTTCTGTTCGTCGAGATCGGAGGTCAGCGTGGTGTCTGAGATTTCACCGACGAGATCGGGTACTCGCCATGTGGAAAGATCGATGAGGCGGCGATCGCCCGGTCGCCATTGGGGATATTCATCACCGACGTATAAGACTAAATCTGGGGCACAGGCTTGAGTTTCCGGCTTTTCCAACAGACACCGTCCTAGAGAATTCAGAACCTGATCTGAATGTTGTACGGCCCAAAAGCCAAACAGCATCGTGAACAGATCGCTAAAAGCTGAATGATTAATGCCTTCGCCACCCATATCAACCCAAAGCCAACCTTGATTAAATGAAAGCTTGCCATGCTTCAGGTTCAACTCATCGCGCAGGGTACAGTAATCCTCCCAGGTTGCGGGATACCACTGTTGCAAGTGGCGATAGGGCAGTTTGGGTTTAGAGAGCGATGAAGTCATTGTTCATGAGCCGAAGCAATACCCACAGTGTATGCAATATTGCTCGAAAAATTTGGATGGTGGTACGAAGGGAAGGATTTTGGGGGGATTCGGCATTGCCAGCACATCCCAAAACCCATTCGCTTTGAGACCGACCAAAATTTGAGACCGAACGGTGAGTATTGGGCTTGACTGGACGCTACGAACAAGACTTTATAAAGTTGACACAGCGAAATGCAGGGACATCCAACTTGTCGATAGATTATTTTCTGAAACCAATCTGTCTTAGATGATGGATGGTAGACCGTAATATCGTTGCTTTGTTTGCCGTTCAGTCGCAGGACTTCCAATGACCATCAAAACTGTCGCTACAACGCCTTTCTCAGACCAGAAGCCCGGCACTTCGGGGCTTCGCAAAGCGGTTCCCCGCTTCCAGGAAGCAAACTACTTGGAAAACTTCACCCAGTCTATTTTTGACAGTCTGGAAGGATATCAGGGACAAACCCTGGTGTTGGGGGGCGATGGACGCTATTACAACCGTCAGGCCATCCAAATCATCCTAAAGATGGCGGCTGCCAATGGATGGGGTCGGGTCAAAGTGGGTCAAAGTGGTATTCTCTCCACTCCGGCGACCTCCTGCGTCATCCGCAAATACGACGCCTTTGGCGGTATCATCCTGTCTGCCAGCCACAACCCTGGTGGCCCCGATGGCGACTTTGGCGTGAAGTACAACATTGGCAACGGAGGCCCTGCACCCGAAAAGGTAACCAGCGCCATTTATGAGCGCAGCCAGCAAATCTCGGAGTACAAGATTTTGGAAGCCGAGGATCTCGACCTCGATCGCCTGGGTGAAACGACGCTGGGCGACATGGCTGTAGAAGTCATCGATGCGGTACAGGATTATCAAGAATTACTCGAAAGCCTATTCGACTTCGATCGCATTCAGCAACTCCTGGCAAGTGGCAACTTTCGCATTTGTATGGATTCTCTCCATGCCGTCACGGGGCCCTATGCCCACGCAATTTTCGAGAAGCGCCTGGGGGCGCCTGCGGGCACCGTGCAGAATGGTAAGCCCCTGGAAGATTTTGGAGGAGGGCACCCGGATCCCAACTTGGTGTATGCCCATGATCTGGTGGATATTATGTTTGGGGAAGATGCGCCTGATTTTGGCGCTGCATCTGATGGGGATGGCGATCGCAACATGATTCTGGGGCGTCACTTCTTCGTCACCCCCAGCGACAGTCTGGCGATTCTGGCAGCCAATGCTACCCTGGCTCCCGGTTATAAGGAGGGTCTGGCGGGGGTGGCTCGCTCCATGCCCACCAGTGCAGCAGCCGACCGTGTTGCCCAGAACCTTGGCATCGACTGCTACGAAACACCGACTGGCTGGAAATTCTTCGGCAATCTACTGGATGCGGGCAAAGCAACCCTTTGCGGCGAGGAAAGCTTTGGTACAGGTTCCGACCATGTCCGCGAGAAGGATGGTCTATGGGCCGTGCTGTTCTGGCTCAATATCCTGGCGGTGAAGCAGCAATCCGTCGAAGAGATTGTGAAAG
>JBCBSL010000201.1:0-10230 GCA_039819145.1 Cyanobacteria bacterium J06638_22 | reverse complement strand
CGACAGCGACATGGACGATTCCCGCGTACGCGGGAATCCAGAGAGGCTGAATGGCTGGCTATGACCGATAGGCTTGCAATGGATGCCCATTTTCATGGGCATGGCGGAGCGCTCCTGTTAGCGGAATATTCTTTTACAGAAATCACCTAAAACCCTTGATTTCAGGTGACGCGGACGGAAACCGCGCTATCCAAAATCAAGGGTTCTCGCTTATTGGCGCTACCTTTTTCCTTAAGCTGCCAGTCCTTTCACAAAGGAGGCGAGGCGATTCAAGCCTTCCTTAATGGTCGCCATATCGGTAGCATAGGACAGGCGCATGCAAGAGTCGGCCCCAAAGGCAATGCCCGGTACCGCAGCGACTTTATACGTTTCGAGCAACGCCTCGCAGAAGTCGAACGATTTCATCCCAATCTCAGCAATACTCGGAAACATATAGAAAGCTCCATCGGGGGCAGGGCAGGTTAACCCCGGGATTTGGTTGAGCCGCTCCAGCATGAAGGCACGCCGCTCGGCAAACGCTGTCCGCATTTCGCCAACGCAATCCTGGGGCGATTCGTAGGCGGCGATCGCCCCATATTGCGCAAAGGTACAAACATTAGACGTGCTGTGGCTTTGCAACCGAGACGCCGCCTTGATGATGGGCTCGGGCCCTGCCAGGAAACCAACCCGCCACCCCGTCATGGCATAGGTTTTGGCAAAGCCGCTGCTGACGATGGTACGTTCAAACATTTCTGCCCCCACCGCCCCAATGCTCAGGTGCTGGGCATCGTCATAAAGAATCTTCTCGTAAATTTCGTCAGCAACCACCCAGATATCTTGCTCGACCAAAACCTGGGCGATCGCCCGCACCTCGTCTGGGGTATACACCATACCCGTCGGATTAGACGGCGAGTTAAAAATGAACAGCCTCGTCTGGGGCGTAATCGCCGCTCGCAGTTGGTCGGGCGTCACCTTAAAGCGGGCATCCACAGTCGTTGGAACGATGACGGGTGTGCCGCCAGTAAGCTTTACCATTTCTGGATAGCTGACCCAGTAAGGAGCAGGGATAATTACCTCATCCCCCGGCTCAATCAGGGCCATCATCAAGTTAAACAACGATTGTTTGCCACCATTGGTGACTAGAATGTTCTCGGGGCTATAACAAAGCTGGTTATCACGTTGGAGTTTTTGGGCGATCGCATTCCGTAATTTGGGTTCACCTGCCGCTGGGCCATATCGGGTTTTACCCTGATCAAGTGCCATTTTGGCTGCATGAACAATATGAGCTGGGGTATCAAAATCCGGTTCACCTGCGCTGAAACTACAGACATCCAATCCTTCAGCCTTCATCGCCTTTGCCTTGGCATCAATTGCCAGAGTGAGGGAGGGCGACACCCGATTCACACGCTCAGCCAATCTCATGACAGTTTCCAAAACACAGCATACAGTCGTTATCTCGACCAGTTATTGGCCGCGCAAAGGGTTGAAGGGTGCAGTTCGTCTGTCCGTAGCGATCAGACTTGTTTCCAGCCAAGATGTCCTCAGCGGGTTCATCATCCCTTAAACGAGATAACTCTAGATAGAATAGCCTACCCACCTTACACTGAAATTCATAAATGTCAGACAACGGTTACATCTCCGTTGCGGGGTTTCTATCATTAGGCCGACTAGCGTTGTAGAACGACTGGCAGCCTTTCCCTCTCATTCCGCGTTTGACCGTTCCTCCGTCTCACTTGCACTATCTAACGGCGTGCTATGGCAAACCCAGAACACCTCTCTCTTTTACAAAAAGGCGTGCCCCAGTGGAATGACTGGCGCAGCCAAAATGCTGATATTCAGCCCGATCTGAGCCAGGTTAATTTAACCCAAATCACCTTAGAAGGGATCGACCTGAGCCATGCCAATCTGGATGGCAGCATTTTGACTGGAGCCAACCTAACGCAGTCGAACCTAGCAGCCGCCAGCCTGAAGGAAACGAACCTGAGTGGGGCAGAGTTGGGCAACGCGAACCTCCACCAAGCCGACCTAAGTGAGGCAAACTTGCTCGGCATTTATTTGAAAGCGGCCAACCTCACTGAAGCCGTCCTGCGGGCAACGCAGTTGAATCGTTCGGATCTGAGCCGAGCCGATTTGACCGGAGCCGATTTGCGGCAAGCCTTTTTATCCGGCGCGGATCTGAGTAACGCGACACTGACGCAGGCAAATCTGACGGCAGCAGATTTGAATCGTGCCGACTTTAGCCGCGCCACGCTTCGAGAAGCCAACCTGACCTATGCCAATCTGAGCTATGCGCGCTTGCTGGGCGCTAAGCTCAATCAATCTGACCTGGCGCACAGCAACCTGAACGGTACACGACTCAACCGAGCCGATCTGTCGGATGTCAATTTATCCAATGCAGATCTAACGGCGGCGGATTTGCTAGGGGCTAAGCTCCACCGCACCAATCTCAGCCATGCGAATTTGACCCACGCCAATCTGAGTGGGGCACATTTGCAAGAGGCTCAGCTAGAGGGAGCCTTGCTGGCAGGGACAAATCTAGAAGGCATTAGCCTGGAAGGGGTTGACCTGGATATGGCGATCGCCACAGAACCCGACGCCGATACACAAGATACCGCACCGACTGACCTGAAAAGCCGTTTGGAACAGGATGAAGAACTCAATGAATTTTTGATCTAGGCTATCTCCGCAATGCAACCATACTCTGACACAGTAAGGATCGCGATTGAATAAAATCCAACCCTGATGGTCTGAGAGCGCGGCTCGAGCCACGCTCTCAGACATCAGGGTTGGATTTTATTCAATTCAGAGTCCTAACCAGACCAAGCAATTATTGGGCATCTTGCAAATAGGCCTGAAAGATATCAGCAAGTGTCGAGGGTGGGTGGGTTGTCTGCGCAACCGTTGACTCCGACATCCAGTAAAAGCAGAAAATTCCTAGTAAGACCATGATTGCCGTGAGCAACCGTTCAGCATAGGTCGAAACACGCATGTGCGACCTCCTCATAACGCGACAGGCAGAAAAACACACGGGGCGATCGCCCCGAACGCGGATTTGAGCGCACAGGGAACTGAAAAATGAAAAATGAAAGCGGCACTATGTATGGCAAAGCAAACGCTCTTGATGTCAAAAGCGCTTCAGCTACCGGATGACCCACTAGACACCCGGCTCTCGTACTGATCCTAAGTGGATACTGCTGCTCCTAGAATCAGCAATAGACCTTGGAACATCTACCTTGGTTGCCCTCGCGCTCACCAGACGCAAGGACGAGTAGATGAAAGCTTTTGATGCGGCAGACTCTACGCCATGCCAAACCCAACCAAGTGATAAATCAGACCGTATGGCCAGGTCAAACTCTCCAGTCAAACGTTCAGACCAATTTTCTAAAAACGAGAGAAGCCACCCAAAGACGCCCTTCCAGCTTTACAGCCTTGCTCCCATTTTGGCCTGAACCGACGTGTCAGTGAGGTGATTGGAAACACCGCCCTGTGTGATCTAGATCTATTCTAGCGGCTAGAGGTATCTCATTTAGCCAAAACATTAACGCCCAGAGCGCGGATTTGGGAGAGGGTTGGACGCCGAATCCGAGGGAGAACGTTCGCTGCTGTGCGTGCGCGATCGCATCCCCATACTGCTGCTCTGGGGTTGAGCCGAGGAGGGAGCCTGGGGTTGGAGTCGCTGTCGGCCATTACGCACCACCCGAACCATGTCGCTAAACTGTAACTCCAGGTCACTCAAAACGCGATCGGCATATGTATCTGCCCCAGCTTGAATTTCAGCACACTCAGCTAGCGCGCGTTGGCGCATCTCTTCCACTTCTTGCTGAGCCTGACGACGCATCCGTTCGATTTCTAGCAAGGTTTGCTCTTGAGCCTCGTCACATTCCTGCTGCATTCGCTGGCGAATTTGCTTAATCTCCATCTCCGCCTGACGAATCAGCCCCATTTCATCCAAAATTTGTGCGGCTCGCCGCTCTGCCGCCTCGATAATGTCCTGCGCATACTGCTCAGCCTCTTGCAGAATTTCTTCCTTCTCTTGCAGGACTTTTTTCGCTTCTTCAAAACTTGAAGGCAGATTCAGTTGGACAATCTCTAATTGGCCGAGAAGTTGATCTTCATTCACCAACGTCCGGTTCAGCAATCGGGGGCTGTCGAGAATCATATCCTCTAATTTTTCGAGTTCGCGTTGGATATCAACACGCCCCACACGGGCAGCCTCGCTTCCCCGTGCACCATTCATGGATGAGCTGGATCCACCGCTGGTGGAGGCGATTCCGTTTCGGTCAGCGGTAGAGCGATTTGTGGCATCTTCGCGTAGCATTGGCGGATGTCTCGTGCAACGGGTTGAGGAACAAGGTGATCGACTGGGGCACCAAACTTAGCAATCTCCTTCACCAGACTACTGCTAAGAAAACTGTACTCGGTAGAGGTAGCCAGGAAGAAGGTTTCAATGTCATCCGAGAGGGTGCGGTTTGTATGTGCCATCTGCAACTCTTTCTCAAAGTCTGATAGCACCCGCAAGCCACGTAACAAAACCTTCGCCTGCCGACGTCTGGCATAGTCAACCGTTAAGCCGTGGTAGCTATCTACCTCCACATTCTTAATGTGCTGAGTAGAATCGCGAATCTGGTCGAGTCGCTGGGGAACGGAAAACAGAGGAGTCTTCCCGGGGTTAGTCATGATCACGACGATCACCTGATCGAACAGCCTACATCCCCGCTCAATGATGTCCAGATGACCCAGTGTAATGGGATCAAAACTACCCGGATAGACTGCAATCACATCTCAATTCGCCCAGACGACAGATACACCAAACTTTCTAAGAGGCAACGTTTCGTTCTAGTTTCCCGGGAGAGTGGATGCAGTACATGCACCATCCCATCAAAACCTCAGGCTGAACGGAGGCCAACAATTAGATCTAGTTGATCTAGCAGCTCTGATACTCTACACCATTAAACGGGTTCAGAAATAGGGAGGCAGAAGGTGTAAACCAATCAAGCAGCAATGGCAATAAACGAGCCACCCACTCGAGGATAGAGGGGTATTTGTGAGATCGATGAGGCGGATCAAACCGTATCTAAATTTTTACGTCAATCTCCACATCAGGCTTACGAAACCATGAATTTGTCGAGTATCAGCGTCGCCCGCTCCTAAGGAGATGACCGTGCTACAACTCAGACAAAATTTATCCTTTGCATTATACAAGCTCTATTCCTCGCTACCTGGGTTAACCATTTATATCCCATGAAGGTTTACTGAAGTCCGGGAGGTTCTAGGGGCTGTCATCAATTAGGTGTCAATCGTACAGCACAGAAACTCGTGCCATGTCGTTAAACTCGGCTTGGCAAACGGAATCAGCAACAGCCCCAAAATCCCCCAAAACAAGTGTTTCACCGCAAATTTCCTGCGCTAGACTTTGGGGTGATAATCTTGCTAGTCACCGATCTGACCTACTGGCTCCCAATCCTGAGAGCTTGAACGGTGTCAAACCTTAGTTCTTTGAAGGGTGTCGTAGGACTGGCTTTATGGAAGACACTCGTGGCGCGGAGTGATACAGGTGTTATGGACTATCTAGAGCGATTGGCACAGCCATCGGCAATGCAACTGGCACGGATGGGAGACTTTCGGGCGATCGCCTACTGGCTCAACGCAAGCCTGATTCCCCACGGCATCTATGCACGGGTCGATGAAGCTCGTCCAGGAACCTTGCTGGTATTACTGGAGTTCTTGCGCTTGCCTCGCCGCGATCGCCTCAATGACCTCGTTTGCCATCGCCTTTGTCGGCTACACTCCCCGTTAATTCGAGGGGTGCGCATTCTGGCTCGGTTTGCCAACCAATCCGATATTTTGTGGGATACCTCGATCCGACTGGCGCTTACGGGGCAGAGCCGAACAGCCACTCCACTCCGTCGTCGCCGTCGCCCACGGGTCAAGAAACACCTGAAATCAGCAGCGGTTCCTGTGGCAGCGCTACCTGCGGCAGCGGCTCCGGCACCCAAACGCCGTCGCGTGCGCCGCCGCAAGCCCACCACTGCCCGCCATGCGGTGTCTCGCCAGCCGAAGGTAGCGCCTCTAGTTGTAGGGCGATCGCCCCGGCGTCTGGACACTGCCCACCGTGCGCCCTTCCGACCCACCCCCAATCAACTCAAGCTTTTAGGTAGCTCTGCTGCCGCGATATTCCTCTTGGGCTGTGGGATTGAGCTATGGCAACAGGCTGATGTTGGCGTCTTGCTGCAAGACTGGCAACAGGGACGCACGTCCATCCGTACAGCCCGAGGACGGGTTCCTGTGATTGAGGCAGCGTCTGATTCTGACAATCCTACAGTGACCCTCACTTTCACGGGCGGATCGACTCTCCATGCAGCAACCGGAACAGCAGACGGCACCGCATCAGCCAGCACAAACAATAGCGAGGCGACAGAAGAAGCCGAAGCCGTTGAACCATTTGCCATGCCGTTGCAGGAGCGGCCCTTACCCAAAGCGGATGTGACCTTGGCCAACATGCCACAACCTTTGGCAACGGATGCGGAAGCAGCTGAAGCCACCACCCAACGGGTTCATGCCGCTCAAAATGCCCAGGTCAGCCTCGTGAATCTGTCGGGTCAGCCCGCCACAGAGGCCGACGCAGCCGCTATTCAAGACACCCTGGATCGGTTGCAGCAGTCTGGGATGCATGCCGTCGGCGCTGGCGGTACTGCCCGTGAAGCACGACAGCCAGAGATCGTAGAAGTAAGGGGCAAACGCATCGCATACTTGGGCTATGCCGATGGTCGATCGCCTCAGAATGATGCCCAGGCAGCGAACCTAGTACTGCAAGAGCAGATAGCCGCAGATATCCAAGCAGTGCGGGGTCGGGTGGATTGGGTGATCGTAAACTATCACTGGACTCAAGACATTGCCAGCTATCCCGAACCCTGGCAGATGGAATTGGCGCGGTCGGCCATTGACCAGGGAGCTGACTTGGTGGTGGGCTACCATCCCGATGTGTTGCAAGGGGCCGAGATCTATCAGGGGCGGGCGATCGCCTACTCCCTGGGCAATTTCATTTTTGAGGATCAGGCTCCGAGCGATCGCAGCGATTATGATTCCGCCGTGTTGAAGGTATCGCTGAACGACGACCGAATGCGCTTGGAATTTTTACCCGTAGAAGTTCAGCGTCAGCAAGCGGCGATCGCCACAGGTAAACGAGCCGAGGAAATTCGCACGTATCTGTCGCAGGCATCGGCTCTGTTCGACAAACCGCTACAGTCTCCTATGATTCTCGATCGGTTAGCGCTCGACCCGAATCAGCCCGTGCCGGATAACAGCTTTGACGCCGAAGAGACCAGCGATCCAACTGCAGTGCCGACGGATAGTGATGGGTTCATCACCTATCCCGACAACGCCCCGTCCACGGCTCCGGCGAGCGAAGTCGCACCCGAACAACCCTTCACCAGTCCCTCCTTTACCGCACCTAACGAGTCTCTGACACCGGACAAAGCCGAGCCAAAACCAACACCTGCCGAGGAGGAAGTGATTAACAACGGTGGATGGTACGACGAACAGCCCACCGTCAATCCGACGCCCGAATTCGAGCCATCCTCCGCTGAGCCGGACGCGCTAGATAGAACGGCCAATCCACAGTCAGTGCAAGAGACTCCCAGAGGCTCTGATGTAACGCCTGATGCAACGAAAGATACCGACAGCACGCCCGACCCTTTCCCGAGCGAATCGACGAATCCGGCCGACCAGAGTTGGCTACCCGACGCTGAAATTTTGGAAGAGTCTGATACAGTCCCAGAAGAGGCAGACAAATCGCTGGATGCCGTCCTGTAGTACGGGGGAGTCGGATTCATGTTTTCGGTCACAACAGAGCAGCGGCAGTATTCCACGGTCGTTCTGCGGGATGAGGCCACTCAGGCGCAGCTAGAAATCGTGCCCGAGCGGGGCGGTATTGCAACACGGTGGGCGATCGCCGATACGGAGATCTTCTATCTGGATACCGAACGATTTGCTAACCCTGAACTGAGCGTGCGGGGCGGAAATCCAATCCTCTTCCCCATTTGCGGCAACTTGCCGGATGACACATACCAACTGGATGGCCAGACCTATCAACTGAAGCAGCATGGCTTTGCCCGCACCCTTCCGTGGCAGGTGGTTAAGCAATCGACCGATGGCCGTGCTAGCGTGACGCTGAGGCTGGAAAGCACCGAAGAAACGCGATCGCACTACCCCTTCGATTGCCAAATCCGTTTCACTTACACTCTGCAGGGCACAACCTTCACCCTGCACCAACAGGTGATCAACCAGAGCAAAACCTCGATGCCCTTTGGCATTGGCCTGCATCCCTACTTTCAGGTATCAGACAAAGACAAACTGCAATTCGACATTCCCGCTCAAGCATTTCAGACAAAATCAGGGGAACCGTTCGATTTTTCGGGCGATTTTGATTTTTCCCAGGATGAGATTGACGTGCTGTTTGCCGATCTATCAGCCCAGGCCACCAGCGTCATTGATCCAGTGAAACGGACAAAACTGACCATCGATTTTTCCGATCCCTACACGGTTCTGGTGTTCTGGACGGTGAAGGGGAAAGACTTTTATTGCCTGGAGCCCTGGAGTACGCCTCGCAATGCTATGAATACGGGCGATCGCCTCAGCCATCTCGCTCCTGGCAACACATTCGAAACCACCGTCCGCTTTCATATCTCTGCCCTGGCCTGAAAGACTTAAGGGACTTGCGAAATATAGACCCTTTTAGTGAGTGGATGGGTTGCGGCCATCTGCTCACTGTTTTGTCCGAAACTCTGAAGCCATGCTGAAAGGGCATCCGTTCGTGGAAAATTGCAAAAAAAAGCCACAACAGATAACGGAGTATGCTAGCTTGGTAGTCATGCTTAATTGGCACTTTGGGTCGCTAGCTCAGCGGTAGAGCACTCGGCTTTTAACCGATTGGTCCTGGGTTCGAATCCCAGGCGACCCATTTTTTGCAGACGTGGCGATTAGTACGTCCGTTTACCTGAGTTTCAACAATTAATGGCAGGAATGGCAGCGGGTTACACACCCACTGCCATTGTTTTTAACTATTGCGCTTTACTGAGCCGCTTACACATTGGACAAGAATCGGAAGTGGCTGTTGTCGGCCAGATCCAACAGCTCTTCTCCAATATTTTGCACCACCCCGATGAGCTCCCGACTGCTGCCATTTGTCCAGAAAATGCCAGTGCCCTGGATGGAGGTCAGTGAAATTTCCTCCAGCACATATTCATCACGGCTGCCAACCAGACGGATGAAATCGCGCTGCTCGAAGCTGAAATTCACAATCAGCGCAAAGTCATCCAGACCTTCGCTATCGTCAACATCATCGTCGTAGAAGACGCCAAACCGATTGCCCAGCACAAAGATGTCGCGTCTGCCGCCAGAAATCAGGATATCCGCTTCGCCAATACCAGGATTGACAATGGAGAAATCCACCCCAATCAGGATATCTTTGCCAAATCCTGCTAGCAGTAGGTCATTATCGATACCGCCAATGAGCTTATCATTCCCGACGCTGCCATTGAGGGTGTCGTCGCCGTCGGCTCCTTTGATGATGTCATTGCCCCGATCGCCCCGGAGGCGATCGCTTCCTTGTCCACCATCAAGGCGATCGTCATCATCGCCACCACTCAGAACGTCATCATCATCACCACCCCAGATGCGATCGTTACCGATACCACCCCGGATATGATCATCGCCATCGCCGCCAAAGCAGGAATCATCGCCGCGATCGCCATCAATATCATCATCACCATCATCCCCCCGAAGGTGGTCATCTCCCTCTTCACCTTGAATGTCATCATCGCCCCGGCCACCCCGAACAGTATCGTCACCAACGCCACCTTCGATATGGTCGCGACCACCGTGACCGCAAATGAAATCTGCGTCGCCGCCACCTCGCATGGTGTCTCGACCAGCACCGCCATAGAGGAAGTCCAACCCAGCACCACCATCCAACAGGTCACCAAACAACCCCCCGAACAGTTCGTCATTGCCTAGGGCGCCAAAAAGCCCGTCATAACCGTCGGTGCCAATCAAAATGTCGATTTCGATCGTTCCAGTAATTGTGACTTCTGCTTCGATAATGCCAAACGCCAGTCGAGCCGCATCGACGTAATTGGAACTGTCTTCCAGTAGCGTCACCACCACACCACGATCGAGGTCATCGACCAAGTCCTCGTAATCGTCTCGCACATCCGGCGTGACCGCAAAGATAGGAACATTATTCCTATCTTT
>JBCBSL010000200.1:0-10320 GCA_039819145.1 Cyanobacteria bacterium J06638_22 | reverse complement strand
CAAACGGAAAACCAAAAGCAGTAGACTGTTAAAAATGTTCAAAGCAGTCGTCCGGGAATCGCTTTTTCTCTCGCCAATTTAATGTGATGGATCCATCGTTCGGTTGGCTCCAAAGCAAATGGGCAAAGGGGAGGACTGGGCTGGTTAAGGCGGAAAGATGTGCTCTGCTTCCAGGGTGCGTCTGCGAGTTTGGGGTTGAAAATCCTGACTCTTGCACTGACTGGCTATTGGTCTGGGGGCGATCGCCTCGGGCATCCTGGAGGTAAGCCGCTTGTGGCTCCTTTGGTTGAGGCGACTGCGCCTGAACACTTAGCAGTTCTTCGTCCAAAAGTGAGCAGTATGTCTATAGGTAAGTGGAAATCCTTGCTATTTGCAGCAACTCTTTCAGTTGCAACTCTGACAGCTTGTACGACACCAGAAACAACCGAAGGTGCCGCTACGGACGGCGAGGAAGCCGCTCCCGCAGCCACCGCTGAAGGAAGCCTGCTGTCGGCTATTCAGGATCGTGGCACGTTGGTATGCGGCGTTGAAGGCAGCATCCCTGGCTTCAGCTTCGTCGAATCTGACGGAAGCTACTCCGGTCTAGATGTTGACGTTTGCCGTGCGGTCGCCGCCGCTATCTTCGAGACCTCCGAGGTCGATGATTTAGTTGAATATCGGAATCTGGATTCCACCGAGCGTTTCACTGCATTGGCAGGGGGCGAAGTGGATATGCTCTCCCGTAATACCACCTGGACAAGCAGCCGGGACGCCGCTGGCGGAAACGGGATGGAGTTTGCACCCACCACCTTCTTCGATGGTCAGGGCATGATGGTAACCACCGCAAGCGGGATCCAGTCGTTGGAAGACCTGGAAGGCCGCTCGGTCTGCGTGGAAACCGGAACAACTACGGAATTGAACTTGGCTGACGTGATGCGTGAGCTGGGCGTTAGCTACAACGAGGTGAAGTTCCAGGATTCGGACGCGACCTACGCTGCCTATGCAGAGGGTCGTTGCGAAGCCGTTACCTCTGACCGTTCTCAGTTGGCTGCCCGTCGAACCACCCTGCCCAATCCCGATGAGCATGCGTTGTTGCCTGAAACAATGTCTAAGGAGCCGCTTGGCCCTGTGACCATGAACAACGACTCTGAGTGGTTTGATGTTGTGAAGTGGGTCACCTACGGTCTCGTTCAGGCAGAAGAATTTGGCATTACCCAAGCCTCAGTGCAGGAAGATCTGCAAAGCGAAAACCCCGCAATTCGTCGTTTCCTTGGTGTGGAAGGCGATTTGGGGAATCAGCTGGGTGTGAGCAACGACTTCATGGTGTATGCCATCGAAGCGGTTGGGAACTATGGCGAAGTCTACGAACGCAATATCGGCGGACAGCTGGGTATTGATCGTGGCTTGAACATGCTCTGGACAGAAGGCGGATTGATGTACTCTCCGCCATTCCGCTAAGTTGGTTTGATTGGAAGGGAGGCAGCACTACGGGGCTGCCTCCCTTTTTCGAACAACCTATAACCCTCATGTTGTCTAATCGTATTTGGCTATGACCCCGACTGGCGATCGCGAAGAACGCATCCCAATTTGGCGAGACCAACGGTTCTGGAATATTGCGTTTCAGGTCTTGGCCCTTGCCGCTGTTATTCTTCTTCTCAGCACGCTGTTTGGTAATGCACTGCGGACGCTGCAAAGCCAGGGGCGTGATTTTAATTTTGGTTTTCTAGGGAATCCCGCTAGCTTCAACATCGGCGAAAGCGTCATTCCTTACCAAACGCAGGATCCCTACTGGAAAGCGTTTCTAGTCGGTTTGCTCAATACCCTGCGATTGATTTTGGTTGGGTTTGTCCTCACAACCACCGTCGGTATTTTTGCTGGAATCGCCAGTTTTTCCAACAATTGGCTGGTGCGTAAAATTAGCCAGGTCTATGTGGAGCTAACGCGCAACACGCCTTTGCTGCTACAGCTATTTGTCTGGTACTTCGGCGTCATCTTTGGGCTGGCGGGCGACGAGCCTCGCCGCTTTTTACGGGCTATTTTTATTACCAAGCTTCGGGGTGGGGGCGTATTTATTCCCTGGTTTACCAGTGAGCCAACCTCCCTGATTTCCTTGGGGCTTTTGGTAGCCGCTACAATCGCCGCCATTATCCTCTGGAAGTGGCGAATCAATGCAATGGAAACCCGAGGCGCCTCGGGACAACCCCAGGCGATCGCCCTGGGTGTTTTGGGTGTCGTTTCTATCTTTCTCTTCTTCTTTGGGTTGAACTGGCAGTTTCCTCAACCAACTGACGTTGGTGGGGTCGCCGGGGGTCTGCGGATGTCTTTGGAATATGCCGCGATCTTGGCTGGCCTGGTCTTCTACACCGGGGCATTTATCGCTGAAATTGTGCGGGCCGGGATCCAGTCGGTGTCGAAAGGACAATGGGAAGCAGGTCGTGCCCTAGGTCTCGATGCTGGGAAGCTGATGCGCTTGATCGTTTTCCCTCAGGCTCTCCGGGTGATTATCCCCTCCCTTAACAGCCAGTATATGAACCTGGCAAAGAACTCCAGTCTAGCGCTGGCGATCGGCTATCCCGATATTTACTCCACGGCGTCTACAACGTTTAACCAGACAGGTCGGCCAATTGAGGTGTTTATGTTGATTGCCGCGACCTATCTGACCATCAACTTGGTAATTTCGTTAGCGATGAATTCCTTGAACCGTTCGGTTCAGCTAAAGGAACGTTAGTCCGTTACCTATCCCTCAGAGTCTGTCAGCTACTTGAGACAAGACTTTGAGTTGCGTCGGCACGTCTGCGTTTTGCACGTATTCCATCCAACATTTGATTTAGAGTCGGATCTGGGCGATCGCCATGACTACTACCTTTCCACCTTCTTCATCGGCTCCTCCTACCCGTAATTCTGGGGGTCTGCTGAGCTGGTTACGCAAAAATCTGTTTAATACCTGGATCAACGGCATCCTGACCATCGCTATCACTGCCTTTTTGGTCCTAATGGCAGTGAACTTCCTAGACTGGGCATTTACGGTTGCTCAGTGGAGTGTCATTCCCGCGAACTGGCAGCTTTACTTTGTAGGGCGCTATCCCAACGACCAATATTGGCGTTTATGGTCAATCTTGGGTCTTGTCGCCATTCTGAGTGGGTTGAGCTGGGGGATTCTTGCTCGCAATACCACTCGACTATTTACGATCCCTGCCCTTATTTGTTTGGGTCTGCTGGCAGTGTTTGGGGTGATTATGCCAGCCCCCATCACCTCGCGTCTATTGTTTCTAGGCGCCGTTGCGCTGCTGGCTGGCGCAGCTTGGGGTGGCCGTAAGCTGGGGCAGTCGGTAGAAAGCATCGGTCGGTGGATTTCCTTTGGTTGGATTGCCTCTTTCTTTATCGTGATGTGGCTCCTGGCTGGCGGATTCGGACTAGAGTCGGTATCGACTGGAAATTGGGGCGGATTGCTGCTGACCCTGTTCATTTCATTCGTCAGCATTTTGCTGTGCTTTCCGATGGGTGTTCTGTTGGCTTTGGGTCGTCAAAGTTCGCTTCCCGTCGTGCGCCTGCTATCGGTGCTCTATATCGAAATTATTAGGGGTGTTCCCCTAATTGCCATTCTGTTCATTGGACAGAACATGATTCCCTTGTTCTTACCCCAAGGGATGCGCCCAGACAATGTCTATCGAGCCATTCTCGGTTTGACGATATTTAGTGCGGCGTATCTGGCAGAAAACGTGCGGGGGGGATTGCAAGCCATTCCTCGAGGGCAAATGGAAGCGGCTCACGCGTTGGGTTTAAACCCAGCCTTGACGACCCTGCTGATTATTTTGCCTCAGGCACTCAAAGTTTCAATTCCAGCCATTGTGGGTCAGTTTATTAGCCTATTTCAAGACACAACATTGCTGTCGATTGTGTCTATTTTGGAACTCCTTGGTATCAGCCGATCGATTCTGGCAAACCCCAGCTACATCGGTCGCTACTGGGAGGTATATCTCTTCATTGGGGTCATTTATTGGCTGTTTTGTTATCTCATGTCGATTGGTAGCCGTCGGATTGAAGAAAGTCTCAATACTGGGCATTAGGAATGCTGAGCGATCGCCTTTTAACCCCTACCAAAAGGCGATCGATGATTATTTTTCAGTCTTCCTATCCAATAGGCAATCCGTATCCTCTAGACGTAAGATAGAATTACGGGTCAGTGTGAATATTAACAGTTCTGATTCCGTGGCCACGCTATTCTATGGACAACCAAGTTACTCAATAACGCGAACGCAACCAGGCAAAGGACAAGGAGATCAGCAGGAACCATGACGCAAATTGGCACGGAAACAATTCAGGATACGACGAATGGGTCAGGCGATAATAAGCCAATGATTGTCGCGCAGGATGTAGAAAAGTGGTACGACAACAACTTCCATGTTCTACGTGGCGTCAGCATGACCGTAACAAAAGGCGAAGTGCTCGTGGTCATGGGTCCGTCTGGTTCGGGTAAATCCACCTTCATCCGCACCTTCAATGCATTGGAATCCTATCAAAAGGGCAAGATTTTTGTTGATGGCATTCTCCTGTCCCATGATGTGAAAAACATTGAAACCATTCGCCAGGAAGTGGGAATGGTGTTCCAGCAATTCAACCTATTCCCCCACCTGAGCGTGCTGCAAAACGTGATGCTCGCTCCAATTTGGGTGCGGCGCTGGCCCAAAGCACGAGCCGAAGAAGTTGCGCTGCAACTCTTGGAGCGGGTTGGGATTCTAGAGCAGGCGAAGAAGTTTCCTGGACAACTGTCGGGTGGGCAACAGCAACGGGTTGCGATCGCCCGCGCCCTGGCCATGCAACCCAAGATTATGCTATTCGACGAACCAACCTCTGCCCTCGACCCCGAAATGGTGCGGGAGGTACTCGACGTTATGCGATCGCTAGCCGACTCAGGGATGACGATGGTTGTGGTGACCCATGAGGTGGGTTTCGCTCGCGAAGTAGCCGACCGCGTTGTGCTCATGGCCGATGGCTTGCTGGTCGAAGAAGCAACACCCGAAGTCTTCTTCAACCATCCCAAGGAAGAGCGGACGAAGAAGTTTCTGTCGCAGATTCTCTAGGGGCTGTCATCAATTAGGGGTCAAAGTCCTTCCACAGAGGCGTTTATGGCCCCTCGCCCATGTTGTTGGGGCAGGTGCTTAAACACTTACTGCAAGGCTTCTGCAACCAATTGATGACGCGCCCTAGGCTGGCTTGCCGTCACTTTAGGTGATCGTTACCTTTCGTTACATTGAATTTAGGATGGGTGGGCTTAGGGTTCCTGCGGACGAAACGTAAGTGCCACGAGCTTATACTACGATTTACCCATCGAACGCGCTGACAGTGCTATGTCCTTAGACAGATATCAAGTCTTACTTTGAAAGCTCTGCGTCGTGGGGCTTTCAAAGTAAGCATCCATTCTAATCCAAATCCGTAAGTCCATAATTCATGGCGATTCGATGAACTTTCGGGTTTCCGCCCGAGGGCAAATCAAAACCCGTCGTTTACAATAGATGAAGCGGAGACGTAAGTTTCCGTTCACTCCTCACACCACATTCCGCCTGAACATTGTTCAGGCGTTTCCTATGAGGATGGTTTTGAAATCGGATAGTTAAGTCTGCACCTAGATGACCAAAACCCACCGACAAAGGTGCCCATCGTGTGGAGTATTTAGGATAGTTTTGGATCCCATCACAAATCCTGTATGAGAAGTGTTGAGAGCGATCAGAACTCGATTTTTGCTGTGATAAGATGGCAGACAGATTTATTAGGTCAAGGATTGTAAGTAATGTCAGCAGCCTCCGCAGTAACAGACGCAACCTTTAAAGACGAAGTCCTTGAGAGTGATGTCCCCGTACTGGTGGATTTTTGGGCTCCTTGGTGCGGTCCCTGCCGCATGGTCGCGCCCGTCGTCGAGGAAATCGCCGATCAGTACATGGGGCAGATCAAGGTCGTCAAGGTGAATACTGATGAAAATCCCAGCGTGGCAAACCAGTACGGTATCCGCAGTATCCCAACGCTGATGATCTTCAAAAGCGGGCAGCGGGTTGATATGGTAGTTGGAGCCGTCCCCAAAACGACCCTTGCCAGCACCCTGGAAAAACATCTGTAGACGCTCTCGTTTCTCTACCTTTCAATTCCACAACGTTTCAGCCTCAACTCACCGTTGAAACGTTGTGGTCGTTTTTGTGGGCTTGATTCGATCTCTTGAAAAGCCTGCCGTTTTGTTTGACTCGTGCCCTTCCAGAATGCCTCGCTGTTAGCACTTGGCCTCTTTCTCCCTAAAATAGAGGTTCGGACAGGTATGAAAATCTTATGGCTCAACATCCATCTTCATCCGATGCGCTACGGACTGAGCTTAATGAATTGTTGGAGATTTTACCCCAACTCAAACATAAAGAGCTGATCCAACAGGCGCTTCAAACATTGGTGCAGTTGGCGGAGGTAGAAGCCGATCGCCTAGATTGGAAAATTCTCAATTCCTCCCTGGTCGATATGGGAGGTGCCTTCCGCATCTTCTACCCCTATCGCCATGTCCGCAAAGTCAGCATCTTTGGCTCAGCACGGGTCGAACCAACAACTCAGAGCTACCAGATGGCCGTGGAGTTTGCGGAACAAGTCACCCGCATGGGCTTCATGGTGATGACGGGAGCAGGCGGCGGCATCATGCAGGCGGGTAACCAGGGCGCGGGGGTGGAGTCTTCGTTTGGACTCAACATTCAACTCCCCTTTGAACAGGGCTCTAATCCCTTTATTGAGGGCGATCGCAAGCTCATCAATTTCAAGTATTTTTTCACGCGCAAGCTCTTTTTCCTGCGAGAAAGTGATGCGCTGGTGCTATTTCCGGGGGGGTTTGGAACCCAAGACGAAGCCTTTGAATGCCTCACCCTCATGCAAACTGGAAAGTCTGACCTGGTGCCGCTGGTGCTGGTCGAACCGCCTGGAAGCGACTACTGGCAAAGTTGGCAAGACTATATCAAAGCGCACCTGCTGAGCCAACGATTGATCAATGAAAGTGACCTGAGCTTATTTACCATTACCGATCGCGTCGACGAGGCCTGTGAAGCGATCGCCAGCTTCTACCGGGTTTATCACTCTAGTCGCTATGTGGATGAGAACATGGTCATTCGGCTGAATTCGGAACTGTCGGATGCCGATGTGGAGCAGTTAAACGAGCAGTATTCCGACATTTTGGTAACGGGCACGATTCGCAAGAGCACGGCTCTACCCCGCGAATCCAGTGCAGAAATCGAGCATCTGCCGCGCTTGGTGTTGCATTTCAACCAAAGAGACCTAGGTCGGTTGTATCAGATGATTCGCCTGATCAACAAATTAGGCATGGCTCAAGCACAGGTGATGCATCCAGAGCAGAAATAATCGAGAGCACAGGCGCAATTCTAGGTATTGCGGGCTGAGGGTATGATTTTTTCGAGAAGCGGCGTATCCACACCGCTTCTCGAAAAAAATCATACTTGGATTCTGCAACCCCAATTTCTATCGCTGTAGATCAGGATTGGCTGAATGGAGCCGGGTTGTCGACAGCCAGAGGAACGGTTCTCAATTGTTGGCGGAGAAGCCAGAGAATCGCGGCGGCGATCGCCCCGCTAAACGCAAGAGCCAACCACAAATTGCCGCCCACAACGGCGGGGTGATCCAGTGCCCATCCACCCATCGCCGGCCCAATCAAAAACCCAATGGCCCAGCTTTGCGATTCCAATGCAAAGTAAACGCCCCGTAGCGGGATAGGGGCAATGTCGCCGACCAGTGCTGAGGCGGAGGGCGCATACAACACTTCCGCCATAGCCACAAATGCAAAGGCCCCTAGGGCGATGGCAATGGTGTTAATTCCCACCAAGCCCACCAGCCAAAATAGGAATAACCCTCCCGTCCACAAGCCCAGGGAACCCAGCAACACATTGACATGGGCAACGGGGCGAAGCCATCGGGTAACTGGCAATTGCAGCACGATCTTCAGCAGAGCATGCCATACAAAGAAGTAGCTAATGACTTGCTCGGAAAAGCCCGTCGCGGTATTGCCGCCAGGAACAAAATTGGTCAGGAATAGCGGCAGCGTGCTGCTAACTTGCGCTGTGTAGATGGTGAAGAACAGGTTGCCACTGAGATAGGTCACAAGGTGGCGATCGCTCAGAGCCTGTTGCCAGTTTTGAAACAAGTTTTTCGGAACAGCTTCAGTTGGCCGAGTTTCAGCGATCGCCCAGAAAATCACACCCCCAAAGACCAGATACGCAAAGCCTTTGGCAAGAAACAGTAGGGGATAACTCCCAGCCATGGCGATGTATTGTCCCGCAATCAATGCGCCAACGCCCAATCCCAGGTTATCGGCCAGGCGGGTGAGGGCGATCGCTTCCGTACGATGCTCTGGCGTGGTCAGGTCAGTGGTTGCAGCCAAGGTTGCAGGCCAGTAGAGGCTGATGCCCAAACCCAACAACAGGTTGCCAGCCACCAGCAGGGGATAAGTATTGGCGGCGGCCAGCACAAAGCTCCCCAGAGAGGCGATCGCGGCAGCTAGCACCAACGTGCCCCGTCGTCCAAGTCCCTGAGAATCGATCGCATTGCCAGCCCAGAACCGTCCCAGCGTTCCTGAAATACCCATGCTCCCCTGCGCCAACCCAACCTGGGTCGGCGAAAAGCCCAGCTCGTTGACAAAATAGATAGAGGCATAGACCAGCGTGAACCCCTGCCCAATGAAGAGCAGCAGTTGCCCCGCCGCCAAAATCCAAACTTCTGGCCTTAGGTCCGGGAACCAAGACGTGACGGAACGGATTGGCTGAAAGGAAGATGGTGGTTGCCCCATGCGATGATTGCGGTGGTACGTTTAATGCGTGGTAGGCCATGGACATCGGCTCGACCAAGTCACCTTATTCAGCATAGGGCAAATCAACGCCAGCATTAGCCTAGAGCACACTCCAGGTTGCTTTCAGTTGTGCTAAAGCCTGACGAGCATCGCGGCGATTGTTAGGAGGTATCCCCTCATTTAACTGCTTCACCTCATCGGGGTGCTGATCAATCCATTCCCGCGCCTGTTCAATCTCGATGTTGTCAAAGGCTGCCGAGGTATGGGTCGTGAAGCGCACAGCTGCATTCCCTTCCTGTTGATTCCAGCTTTGGAAGAACTCGAATAGCTCTTGCATTGCTTTTGGCTGACTCCCATCAGACGCCGTCGTTTTGTTGGAGGTTTCAGGTGGAGTCGGCTTAGCCGATTTCTTCGCAGCTTTCTTGGTCGAAGCCGCTTTGCCAGCTTTCTTAGTCGCGCTTGCCTTGCTTGCTTTCTTGGCTGACGTCGTTTTTGTTGGAGGTAATGCTGGGTCAGTCGTTGATTCTGGCTCGGCCACAACGGTGGATGCGACAGCAGAATCTTCTTGTCGCTTCGACGATGAAGTTTCAGACGGTGTCACACCGACATCAGGAGGCGATGTCTCACTCGTTGAAGCGTCCTCCATCGCGGGGAAAGATGGAAACTTAGCCGTCCATTGTTGCTTGAGAGTATCAATGCCTTCCTTCGCCGCTTTGCGCTGATTCGTCCGAACCTGAGGCGGCTGGCGTTTGACTTTGGCGCTGTTTGTTCCCTTAAACCAATCCTTCCATTCACTCGGTTTAAAGCCAAAGTGATTCATCGCCAGGTTTTCATCAAATCGAATCCGTTGTCCAAATGGCTTTCCGGCATTGAACGCCCGCACATGATCCCAAAGCTGGTCAAGGGATGGCGTGTCAGATGGGGGTTTGGACTCTGGCGGTGCAGCCTCTGCTTGAGTTACTTTTGCTCCTTTCTTGGTAGCTGTCGACTTGGATTTTGCAGGAGCTTTTGCTGGGGCTGCTTTTTTGCCTTTGGTAGATACTGTCTTAGCACTCTTAGCGACCGTTGGTTCATCGACCTTGGCTTCAACATCAGAATGCTGCGCTGGGGCGGAAGGGGGTGCCGCTTTTGCCTCCACTTGAGGGGCAACTCCTAGAGTCGTCGTTGTCACATGTTGCGTAAGCGTAAGTAGCTGTTGGGATTGCTCACGCAGTGTTTCCAGGAGCAGCCGTTTCTCTTCTTGTGCAGACTGAAGTGAATCCTGGAGCTGGGTAACATTGGCTTTTAGGTCAGTCAGTTGAGTCTCAAGCCATTGCGCAGAGTCCTCTTCTTTCACGCCGTTCTGTTGATACTTTGCTAACGTTTCCTGAACTGCAGCGATCAGATCATTCGTTGTCATAACAGGTTCCTCAACCCTTTTGCTCCATGATAGTTCTGCCTACTAAAAACAGAAAAAAAATCTTTATATATAGGTTCACATAATGACTTTAGTAGTAGTCCTGATGATGAGCTCTCGAACTTACAAC
>JBCBSL010000199.1:0-10328 GCA_039819145.1 Cyanobacteria bacterium J06638_22 | reverse complement strand
TCGATTGAGAATACTGCCCATCGTTTGACGGCAGGGCAAGTCCGAGGTCGTATAGCCTTTGTCTGTAACTAAGGTTTCTAAAACGGCTGCCGCGGTCACTTTGGTGTATCGAAAAGGCGTCTTCAGTTGCGGGTCAGCGTGACACTTGTCGGCCAACAGCTCGTGAATATCGGAAGCCAATCTAGGCAGCTTGTCTTCCGTCTTTTTAGCGCCTCTAGCCGAGTAGTTATCGATGCAGACCATGCCGGTGCGACGCTCGTGCAGTCCAAGTTGTACCGCTTGGCGTTTCCATCCTAGGTAGGTTTCGGCTTTGCGAGCAGAGCCCTCAAAGTAGTCTTCAGTCGCTTTGGCCATGAAGGCTCGCTTCTTCGACCCAGTCAGTTTCTTCGCGGCGTCCTTCAACGTTGACTTGACTTGCTCATCCAGGGTCACTCCAATTCGCATGGCTCAGCCTCTTGAATGCTAAGGGTCTCTCATGATAACTGGTACCTTATCTGTGAGCGCCTCCCTAACCGTTGCGATCGCAAAATTCTGAGTTGATGGGAGACCGCCGACTCGCTCACCTTCACCGCCGCCGCTAGATCACACACACAGAGTTCTCGATTGGCCAGCGCCGACATGATCCGCAAACGACTGGGATCCGACAAGGCCGTGAAAAACTCTGCCATCTGTTGCGCTTGATCTACAGGTAGAACCTCTGGTTGCACCTGACGCACTTGCTCCAGATGAACGAGATGGGTATCACAACTGGGAGCATCTTCGGGATGAGCAGGGTGGGAATTTGAGGATGACAACTTGCTCATAGGGATCAGCTTTAGCAACGGAGAACAGAACACAGCTCAGCATAGGAAAATGATTCTCATTTTAACATTTGAATATGTGAGAGTATCTTCAGATATTGTATGATTTCTGCTACAGTTCAAAAGAAGCACTTAAGCATGTCATTTGATTTATGACTCAGCCTTCATCACTCAAAATTCAGCAGATGCAGATCGGTGGGATGGATTGTGCTAGCTGTGCCGCCAAGATTGAGCGCAATTTGGAGCAGTTAGCCGGGGTAGATGAGGTCTCGGTGAGTGCGGCAACGGGGCGGATGACGGTTTCCTATGACCCGCAGCAAGTGGATGACACCTTCCTTCAGAAACGCATCACTACGTTGGGGTATGTCGTTATCCGTCCAACACTCAAGTCACGCCGCGAAGCACACGACCACCCTTACGATTACGAGCACGGGCGCGATCACCCTAATGACCATGCTCATGACCACGGGCATGACAACGATTCAGGCGAGTTTAATGCCAAGGCAGACGTCATTCCAATCCTTCTAGTGATTATGCTTCTTGCTGGGGGCATGGCGTTTGAAGAAACCCTGCATCAGACGCCCTTCAGCATCGGGGAATATATCGTCTTCATCCCGGCCTACCTATTGAGTGGCTGGAGCGTGTTAAAAACCGCTGGGCGCAACATTATCAGTGGTCAACTGTTTGACGAAAACTTCCTAATGACTGTCGCAACGTTGGGAGCGATCGCCATTCATGAACTACCCGAAGCGGTTGCTGTGATGTTGTTCTATCGCATCGGAGAACTCTTTCAGGATTATTCGGTTGGGCGATCGCGCCGCTCGATTAAAGCACTTTTGGAAGTGCGTCCTGATACTGCCAATCTCAACGTCAATGGTTCGATCAAAACAGTTTCCCCAGAAGATGTTGAAGTCGGCGACATTATCCTGGTCAAGCCAGGAGAAAAGATACCGCTCGATGGGGATGTTTTAGAAGGACATTCCCTCGTCGATACCTCAGCGCTCACAGGGGAATCCGTTCCCCGCACGGTTAATGTGAGAACAACCATTTTGGCTGGCATGGTGAACCAGACAGGAGCGTTGACCCTCAAGGTCACCAAACGGTTCGGCGAGTCGTCGATTGCCAAGATTCTCGATCTCGTTGAAAACGCCACCAGCAAAAAAGCACAGACCGAGAAGTTTATCACTCGGTTTGCTCGCTACTACACGCCCGTTGTCGTCATTTTGTCTCTAGTTGTCGCCCTTATTCCCCCTCTGTTACTACCCAACGCAACCCACGAAGAATGGGTTTATCGTGCCCTCGTTCTTCTCGTCATCTCTTGCCCATGCGGGTTGGTTATTAGTATTCCCCTTGGCTATTTTGGGGGCGTCGGTGGAGCCGCCAAACGCGGCATTTTGGTCAAAGGCTCAACTTTCCTCGATGCCCTTACAACGGTCAAAACGGTTGTTTTTGATAAAACCGGAACTCTGACGCAGGGCGTTTTTAAGGTCACACAGATCGTGCCTAAAAATGGGTTTTCAACGGCAGAGCTATTGTCCTTGGCCGCAAAAGCCGAGTCGCACTCGAACCATCCCGTTGCCCAGTCGATTCGAGACGCCTATGGTCAACGGATTGACGATGCCACAGTCACAGACTACGAAGAAATTGCAGGCCACGGGATTCAGGCAAAGGTTAACAATCAGATGGTGTTGGCGGGGAGCGATCGCCTGCTGCACCGAGAAAACATTGACCACGACACCTGTCATGTCGAAGGAACGGTTGTTCATCTTGCTGTCGATCGCCGCTATGCAGGCTACATCCTCATTGCCGACGAAATCAGAGCAGATGCAGCCCAAGCCGTTAACGATCTGAAGCAAGCTGGCGTTGGGCAAATTGCGATGCTCACAGGGGATAACCCAGCGACGGCAGAGGGCGTTGCCGATCGGTTGGGTTTAGATACCTACAGAGCGAACCTGCTCCCTGAAGACAAAGTCGACGCCATTGAACAATTACTCGATCGAACGGGACATGGCAAAGTCGTTTTTGTTGGGGATGGCATCAATGACGCGCCCGTGATCGCGAGAGCCGATATCGGCATGGCGATGGGTGGCTTGGGTTCCGATGCGGCCATCGAAACGGCGGATATCGTCATCATGACCGACGCACCCTCCAAGGTCGCAGAAGCGATTCACGTGGCCAAAAGGATCCGCAGGGTTATGGTGCAAAACATCATTCTGGCTATGGGCGTCAAAGGTCTTTTCATCCTTCTGGGAACCATCGGTGTGGCAACGCTTTGGGAAGCCGTGTTTGCCGATGTTGGCGTTGCTCTCCTAGCCATTTTGAACGCAGGCCGCGTACTAAGTTGGCAGGTGTAATTAAACCTAAAACCCTAAAAACCTGAGCCGCCCGCACTGCGGGCGGCTCAGGTTTTTAGAGTCTGGTTTTTCATCATGCCGAGCTACTTACGCCAGGGCTAATCGAATAGCCTGTGACACATCAGAACAATCGTCCATGACGTGTCAGCGTCATGGACGATTGTTCTGAAAATGCAATTTTTATCCTTTGGGGTGAGATGAAACGTTCGTCCGTCTATTGATTGCTTGTATATAGCGGTGTGCAACCGCATTAAGCACAGCAACGGTTGTGTGGGGCGCGCCGCGCCCCACACAACCGTACTTAATGAACGCGCACAGCGCTATAAAAGGAAGCATATTCCTGGTTATGCTGTGTAGACACTTTGTAGAGTAGGTCAGTCACTTATGACTCATGCGGGCGATCGCACCTTTCAGAAGCTTGAGCTCTTGCGCAAATGGTATGCTCGCATCCGGGCTGCCCAGACCGGGCATTACAGGCAGTCCATCCAATACCGACGACTGCATCTACTTCTGGGTATCCCCGTTGTGGTTTTCTCCGCTGTCGTCGGCACAACCGTATTCGCGACTCTGAACGACGCTTCAACGTCAACCCCGGTGAAAATTATCCTGGGCACGACCAGTATGCTCACAGCTGCGATCGCCTCACTCCAAACATTTCTCAACTACGATTCCCTCTCCGAAAAACACCTGAGTGCGGCGTCAAAGCTCTCTGTCATTAAGAAGGAAATCGAAGAGAAAACTATTACGCTGACAACCGATGAGGACTTAACAGCCTTCATCGAGCAAGTTCGGACGCGGTGGACTAGCGTAACAGAAGAACATCCTCAGATTTCCGACAAAATTTGGAAAACCTATTGCATAAAGCAGATGGAGGGGAATTTCTTCGATTTTGAAGCAGTAAAAGCGGTGCATCAGATTCCAGATCGATAATTCCAGATCAACAAATAACAGTAAGCACTCACAGCGATTCCAAAACTATCTTTCCCTTGTTAATCACCTATGACGTACGCATATTGAGCCGATGTCTTGATGCCGAGTGATTTGCTACAGTGAGTCTTATATGGCGATTTTGAAGATTGGTACATGGTTCGAGAGCATTCCCCTCAAACGCAACCGAATCTGACACAAGATTGTCCCCCTCTGCAAAGTGGCGATCGCTTAACGCGTCCTGAATTTGAGCGTCGATATGCGGCAGCTCCCCATATCAAAAAAGCCGAGCTGATCGAAGGAACGGTGTACGTGGCATCCCCCTTGGGCCATGAGCAGCATGGCAAACCCCACAGTCGCATCATCACTTGGCTGGGAGTTTACCAAGCAATGACACCGGGAGTGGATTTAAGCGATGCACCAACCGTTAGGCTCGATTTGGATAACGAACCGCAGCCCGATGCTGTGCTATTCATCGAAGCGAATGCAGGTGGACAAACCCGCATTAGTCAGGATGGCTATATCGAAGGATCGCCAGAACTAATCGTTGAAATCGCCGCCAGTAGCGCCGCAATCGACACTGGCAGCAAAAAGCAGGTCTATCGACGCAACGGTGTGTTGGAGTATGTGGTTTGGCAATCGCACGATAACCAACTGGATTGGTTCTGGCTCACAAATGGAGAATATCAGCGATTGTCTCCTGATTCAGATGGCATCATTCGCAGTCGGGTATTTCCTGGGTTGTGGCTTGCGGTGGAGGCATTGCTGAGTAATCAGATGGTGCGAGTGTTGGAGGTATTGCAAGAAGGGTTGCAGTCAGCGGAGCATGGCGCGTTTGTAGAGCGGTTGGGGAAGTAGGAAGAGAGAAAGGGCGATCGCCTCCACACTTCCCTTTTTAGCCTTGCCAGTCGTGTTCCCCGACAAAAAGTGGCTCACCCTATAATGAAGCTATTCCAAGCGACGGCGTGAAACGACAATGTTTTCATCCGTAAACCAGCCCTTACCCAGTTCGGCTGAGCTTCCCAGCTCAGATGATAGTCCTGTGGATAATGAGGACCAAAATCTCCTACCCAACTTGTTGCTCTTGCTATTGACCCATCTGTGGGCAGAGCGGATGGATTGGTACTTTGGGGTCGATATGGCCATTTATCACACCACCGGGCTTAATCCCCGTGTGCCTGTAGTACCCGATGCATTTCTCAGCTTGGGGGTTGAACGCAAGAAGGGAGGCAAATCTCGCCGCAGTTATGTTACATGGGAAGAGCAGGACATTCCGCCGATTTGGGTGCTGGAAATGGTATCCCACCAACCCGGGGATGAGTACACCGACAAGCTGGCGCTCTATGCTCGGCTAGGAGTTTTGTACTATGTCGTTTATAATCCAGAATTCTGGCAGCGCGATCGCCATCAACCCTTTGAAGTCTACAAGCTAGACGCGGGAACCTATCGATTGCAGATAGGTGAGCCCTACTGGATGCCAGAGGTCGGATTGGGCATTGGCCGCTACCAAGCAGAAGTCGGTGGACTGCCACAGGAAATCTTGACTTGGTATGACGACCAGGGCAACCGCCACTTGAGTGCAGAGGAGCAAGAACGGCAACGCACAGAGCAAGAGCGGCAGCGTACAGAGCAAGAGCGGCAGGCCAGGCAACGATTGGAAGCCTATTTGCGATCGCAAGGCATTGACCCCAACCATTTACCTGAGTAAAGGGCGATCGCGCCTTGGCGGAAGTATTCTAATCCTGACTTGGTGCGAAGCTCGGCAGGCTTATCGCTATATAATTAAGGGTGTGAGTGTTTTGTAACACATTCACGCCTGGCAAAGGAGATGATCCATATGTTGAACGGAAATCAAACACCCGTTGGTCTAAGGACGCGGGTCGCAGAATTAGCCAGCACTCCCAACGCTAAGGCGTTGGTCATCGGGGTGGCAGCTGTAGCCGTAACACCCATTGTGCTGCCGATGGTCAAGCCTGCGCTGAAAGCGACTATCAAGTCGGGGGTGACGCTCTACGAAAAGGCCAAGATTGCGATCGCAGAAACGGGCGAAGCTTTGGCCGATATCGCAGCCGAAGCCAAAGCTGAAGTACAGGCTGACACCACAAAACAGCCGAGCTTGCATGCAGCTGCCCCAGCTCCTAGCGCAACCTCAGTTGAGTGAAAATTAAAGCCTTTTCAGAGGGTTGGCGATCGCAGCTTTAAGCGACTCGCCGACTTTGTTGTTGCGTGCGATCGGTCAGGGACGTCGGCTGCATCGTGGATTGACTTGCCTGTTCCTGTCGCTGCTTAGCGTGAGCAACCCACTCTGAAAGACTCATTCCAGGGCGATAAGGGAATGTCGTTTTGCCTTTGGACGGAGTCGTAGTGGTTGTCGATGTGAGGTTAGATAGTAGCTTCGGCCCCACCAAGAGCGCACCTAAACCAACCAGCGTGAGGGGACCACCGAGATGGCCATCTTCCAGAATTTCTTTGAAATGGAAGGTAACGATCGATTTGTTGAGATGGATAAAAGTCATAACGCAGCACTGGGCAACAGCCAAAACAGCAAGCTAAGCCAAGGTTATTTAATCAATAAATAAGCCTATCAGCCGATGAATCGATTGGAAGTGATGCTCGATACCTAAGGCTACAGCCCAGGTAGCTAAAGCGTTTGAGTGAAAACATCTGTAAACAAAGGCGACACTTTGCTATAGCAGAGATGCTCCCTACAGCTCAAGCTTATTCAGCTTTCTGCCATCCAGCTTAGCAGAGGATAGAGGGCTTGATGCAAATTTATAGCAATAAGAAAGCTCTTCTTATGTCAAATCCGATAGCGGTCTATTCAGTATTACTGGCTGAGAGTATGATTTTTTCGAGAAGCGGCGTGGATACGCCGCTTCTCGAAAAAATCATACTTGGATTCTGCAACTCCTTCTACTCAATCACGGCATTGGGAAGAAACTTATGCGTCACCAAGGGGCGCAGGCTGTTCAATCCGGCGGCGATCGCCGATCCGTTGTGAATGGTTGTTGCTACAAGGGGATTCAATCCGGCAGTAGACGCTAACCCCAGCGCCACCAAATTGGGCACCACCACCAGCGCGATGTTTTGCTCGATCAGGTCGCGGGTTTCGCGGGCAATGGCGATCGCCTCCAGTAGCTCTAGCAAATTGTTGTTCATCAACACCACATCGGCGGTTTCCCGCGCAATGTCGGCTCCCCGCTCAAACGAAACGGAGACATCGGCATAGGCCAACGCAACTGAATCATTCAGCCCATCGCCCACAAAGGCAACGGTGCGTCCGGCGCGGCGCAAGTCGCGCACGATCTGCGCTTTCTGATCTGGGAAGGCTTCGGAATAGACCTGCTGGGGAGGAATGCCCAGCTCTTGCGCCACCTGAGCTGCCCGCTGGGGATTGTCGCCCGTCAGCAAATGCAGCTCCAGGTCAAATTGTCGTTGTAGCAAGTGGATTAACCGGGCGCTCTCTGGCCGCAGGGGATCGGTATAGCCAAGGGTGCCGACAAACTGGCCATCACAGGCCACGTAGATCTGTGACACGGTGTGGGGTGTCGATGGAACCCAGCCATTCCAGTCAACTTGCTGTTGGTGCAAAAACCGCTCGCTGCCCACCAAAACGCGATGCCCCTCAATTTGGGCGGTGACACCCAGGCCAACCGAATACTCCCAGTTGTCCCGAGGAAGGAGAGAAATTCCTTGGTGCTGGGCATGGTGAACGATCGCCTCTGCCACCGGATGGGTGAGCCGTTTTTCGGCTGATGCGGCCAACTGGAGCAGGCGATCGGCGGAAAGGTTGGAGGTAAACGGAGCAATATCGGCGATCGCCACCCGGCCTTCAGTCAATGTCCCAGTCTTGTCGAACACGATCGTGTTGATGTCGGCCAACTGCTCCAGGGTACGTCCGCTGCGCACCAGCACCCCATGGCGGGTGGTGTGGTTGAGGGCACCCAAAAATGCCGTGGGAATAGAAACGCGAATTCCTGTAACAAAGTCCAGGGTCAGAATTGCGGCGGCGCGGGCGGGATCGCGGGTCACAGTTAACACCAGTGTTGCCAGCAATAGCGAGGGAATAATGAGGCGATCGGCTACCTTCTCGGTGTAGTTTGCCATGCGGGTGTCGTAGACCGGGGCTTGCTCTAACAGCCGCAACCCCGCTGCTGCCCGTGTGTTGTCGCCAACCCGTTCGGCTTGCAGGGTCAACTGCCCCGATCGCACTAAAGTTGAAGCAAACACGTAGCTTTCCGGTCGCGCCACAATCGGCATCGACTCCCCGGTCAGCCCCTGCTGATCCACAGTTGCTTCTCCCTCCAGCACCGTTCCATCAACGGGAATCTGCTCACCCGGATGGACAACGACGATGCTGCCCATTGGTACCTGGTCGCTCGGCACTTGCCGCAGTTCGTCTCCTTCCCCCTGCACCCAGGCAAAGCGACCAATCGCATCCGCCAGGGTCGAAGAGCGCACCTCTGTGGCTCGCGCCGTCTGTTCGCGAATGGCATCACCCAACTCGTGCAGGGTAATCACCAGGGCTGGGGTCAGCAGTTTTCTTTGCCAAGCACTCAAACTCAGCGCTAGCAAGTCGAGGCAATCGATATTCAACCGTCGATTGTGCCAAAGGCTGTGAAATGCCCGCTGTGCGATCGGGAAAACAGCCGTAGCCAAGGTCGTTGCAGCCAGCGGGCGCAGCCACCGTAAACGGGGAAACTGACTGGCAAACGCCAGCGCAGAGGCCAGTCCAGGGAGTTGTAGATTGTCGCTAAGGGATGCGCTCAGCGCTGTAGATTGTGCCTTTTCCGAACCAGGTGTGGGAGGTGTTGCCATCGTCGGGGCACCGTCTACTGCCATGTCTGGGTGAAGGGTAGACCGATGTTCTAACTCCCCCAACAGCTCACCTAACCTGACCCAAAGCTGTTTTGTGGCGGTGGGTTGGTAGAGAATGACCGCAGAACCCGCCACCTGGTTAAGTCGCACCCCGACAACTCCTGGCGTGGCTTCCAGAGCTGCTTCGAGCCACACACCATAGCGGCTATCGGTTCGCAGCCCCGAAACGCCGATGCGGATGCGGCCTGGCAGGTGATGACGAACATGCCAGGTCGGAGTGGGATCAGATGACGATGTCGTGGATGGGGAAAAAAGAAAATGAACCATTGCGGTAGGCGGCGATCGCACCAAAAATGCGAAGAGTTCAGAACAACGGAATCAGATACCAACAGCGTTTCGGAACTTAGGCCTCAGCTGCCTCTCGTTCAGCTTGTTCCAGCACTTGCAACAACCGCATCCCCAGATCGAGTTCCGTAAGGTTGGCGCCATCGTAGCGAATAGCGATCGAGCTGGCGGGACGGTTGATGCGAACGCCCAGCACAATCTCCTGGGTCAATAGCAGCGTTTCCAACCGCTTGGCAAAGGCGGGTTCGTCGCGCAAACGCGGAATCCGCAACCGAATGCGCCCAGGCACTGAGTGGACAATCGTGTAGTCTTCCTCCGCCGTTCCCGTTGCCCCATTGGTAGTAGTCGTGGCCAGCATCGGGGGTGGAGCAGAATGCCCAGACTGCTTCTTGAGTTGCACAATTACCTGACGGGTCACAGCGGCGATCGCAATATTCACGACCAGTGCACTGGCACCTCGAAGCCGCAGTTGCGTTGTAACCAGCAAGCCCGTTAGCACGGGTAGGATAGCCGCAATTTCCCCATACTCTTCCAGCAGATGACCGAGTTGCGAGGAGGTTTCGGTTGTACTGGTCGATGGCATCTCGGCAGGTGGCGATATAGTCATTCCCCTATTTCCCTGAATCTCTTGTAGCGCTGACCCTTTCAAAGCACTTCATTATTGATGGTAGAGCTTCTTGTGGCAAATTGATTTTGTCTGGGTTAATCCCTGTATTTGGTTTATGGATTGGTTTTTGTCCTGTACTAAGGGACGCAGGGCAAAAGTGGATGCAACGTCTTCTAGGATCAAATCTGGTTAAACAGCCGCAAGAACCCAACTATCGTTTGCACCCGCTACCCTGCGGCGGGTGCAAACGATAGCTGGGTTCTTCAGTCGAATTTGATATATAAAAAAAATCCTGGACAATGTTGCCCAGGAGAAATCATCTTTTAGCCGCTTATGCCGGCATTGATGAGTGTTTGAAGTGGAGCTGAGGAGAGTCGAACTCCTGTCCGCATCGGGTATTAATACCCCACTCGTTCACAGGTTTAGCTTCTCTTATCCTCGAAGCGGGAATCGTCGCTTATCCCCGACGATGGGATG
>JBCBSL010000198.1:0-10444 GCA_039819145.1 Cyanobacteria bacterium J06638_22 | reverse complement strand
ATGGCCGAGGCCAGCGCTATCTCGGTCTCCTCGGTGCAGCGGATCTGGCGCGCACACGGGCTGGCCCCGCATCGCCGAGGAAGGCGTCGATGGCTTGCTGCATGACAAGACCAGGCCGTCGCGTATACCGCCTTTGGGGCCGGACGTCGCCGAGCGGGTTGTGGCTCTGACACTCTGCCCGCCGCCGGGCGAGACCACGCACTGGACGGCGGCGATGATGGCCGAGGCCAGCGCTATCTCGGTCTCCTCGGTGCAGCGGATCTGGCGCGCACACGGGCTGGCCCCGCATCGCCTGCGCCAGTTCAAGCTCTCCAATGATCCCAAATTCATCGACAAGCTGCGCGATGTCGTCGGCCTCTACATGGACCCACCTGCTCATGCCATCGTGCTCTCGCTCGACGAAAAGAGCCAGATCCAGGCCCTCGACCGCACCCAGCCAGGCCTGCCGATGAAGAAGGGGCGCGCTGCGACCATGACCCACGACTACAAACGCAACGGCACCACGACGCTGTTTGCCGCTCTCAACGTGCTGGACGGCACCGTCATCGGCCGCAACATACAGCGCCACCGCCATCAGGAGTTCATCCGCTTTCTCAACGCCATCGAGGCAGACGTCCCGGCCGGCAAGGTCATCCATGCCATCCTCGACAACTATGCCACCCACAAGCACCCGAAGGTCAGGGCCTGGCTGCAGCGACACCCGCGCTGGGTCTTCCACTTCACGCCGACATCCTGCTCTTGGCTCAATGCCGTCGAGGGCTTCTTTGCCATCCTTGCCAAGCGGCGCTTGAAACGAGGCGTTTTCAAATCCCCCATGACCTCCACTGCACCATCAACCGCTTCGTCCAGGAACATAACCAAAGGCCCAAACCCTTTGTCTGGACAGCCGATCCAGATCGCATCATTGCCGCTGTCAAACGCGGGCACCAAGCGTTAGATTCTATCCACTAGCTAGGAAACGACTGCTAGGTGTGGCCAATTCTAGTGATCAAACAATCCGTAAGATTGTCCGCTACACAAATGTAGTACCGTCTGCACTTACACGCGCAACTCTCCACCCACGCCCCTTCAAGGTTTCCGTCTCTTGTTCCGAAAAGCTGTCGGCACGCATCGCGAGGCAAAGCAGTCGGCGCGGTCTCGTCATTGCAACGTAGTGCAATTTGAGACGCCGAAGCGTGGATGCGTTCTCACGCCCGCCTCCTGCTTTAGTCCCAAGAAGCCAGTTCTTCAGCGCTTTGAGATGGTGCGTTCTGTTGAACGAATCCAGCACCAAAGTCGCCGTGTGTGTTTCTCCTTTGACCGAGTGAATCGACCCGAGGCGCACAGTTATCGGAGGCTCCTGCGCTTCGTCATGCATAACGTTTACTGGTTTTGGCTCGGCGCCGTCACCGGCTGCAACTTTCATCCATGCAAGAAACTCCTTCGCGCCTTGTGTCACTCCACCAGCCTTTGACATAGCCATCGCCAAGTCAGTTAGAGTGTTAGCGGCCTCTCCCTCCCAAGCCGCCTGCATCGGCTCAAAGCATTCAATCACAAGCTTTCTCACGAGGTCCCGATACTGGTGAATGCGCGCGTCGTCATCCCCGAGCAGCTCGATTGCGTAACGATGCTTGAATCTCCTAACCGTGATGTTTGCATCCGGGTTCATGAGCCATGCAAGTTTCAGAACTCCGTTCGCGAATACCTCCACTGCCTCAGCGGCTTCTCCGGTTGCCAAAGACATTTTATGCGCGGCGCGAACGAATTGAACCATCCGCTTCGGCTGCGGGTCGCTCCTTGTGATATCAGGATCATATTCTGACCAGTAGTGTCGGACGGAACGCGGTACATGATCCGTGTTGTCCGTTGCGTGAACGGCTGCCACCGCCGTGAATTCACCAGCAGCAAGCTCCTCGGGCGCAAGGGTTTCGCGAAGAATTTTGGCGTATGACGGTAGAACATGTTCGATATCTACTTCTTCAAATAGAAGGATAACATGCTGGCCCGCCAATTCCACTTCGCCGTTAGGACCATGGCCTCCTTGGCCGACCAGCGCATGCGGGACCACGGAGAGTGGCTCCGCAAGCGCCGCAATACTCTGGCCAAAACGATGACTATTCGGGATTGTCTGAGAGACACCTCCGTTAGGAAAAGTGTCAGTTACCGCACCTCCTTCCATTGAGTAGTCATAAATCGCTTGGTTTTGGTCACCAAAGCGTTGGCGAATAGATGATTGATCGCCATCAAAAAAAATACTCTTAAGTAATTCTGATTGATCTTCACTATTATCTTGAACTTCATCGATAAATAGAGCGGGAAACCTCGACACTATTTGCTGCGAAACGCCTGGATACTGATCCACCATTTCAGTTGCCCAAAGAAACATCTCTCCATGACAGAAAAGGCCCTTCTCAAACGAGGCACGGCAGGCGTTCACCATTTCGACGTAAGAAGCGGAATCTCGTCCGAGAATTCCTCGACTCCATCGAACATCACCAACTGAAAAATCGGTTGCGCGGTAGTAGAGGAGAGTCTTGGGATCTTTTCCTGAGCGCTCGCATTGTCGGGCCAATCCACGCTGTGTCCTGATGCTCAGTTGTTTCCAGCGCCAAGTGAGACATAGCTCGTTGTCGATAGCCGAGATAGTCACTCCTTTAGAGCGAAGCCATGGTAGAGCCAGATACTCGTTGACGAAGCCGTGGATGGTTCCCACGAAGTGGGGATAGGACAAGAGGCGCTGTCCTTCTAAGGTCGCTCCGAGCTTTTTCTCGATTTCACGGCGTGCTGCATTTGTGTGAGAGATCACGCAAAGACCTTGATCGCGGGAAGTCCAGTGTCTCGCGAGGATCGCGAGCTTAGCCACGAGAAGCGTTGTCTTGCCGCTGCCAGGACAAGCTTCCACGTCCAGCGTGCCGTTGTCGCACAAAATCGCCTTGCGGGGATCGGTTCCATCTGCACCAGAGAATGCGTGGGGCGGAAGCCCAAGGATTTCGCAAGCCCACACAACGTCTTCGGCGCCGATGTCAGGGAGATCAACCAAGCGGGGTCTCCCCAGGCACAACTACGGCAGCGGCGGCACCGCCAGTTTCCGCTCTACCGCCTGTCACATATTCGATAGCCTCGACAATGTAGCAAGGAAGCTTTCCCCGAAGAGCCTCCTCAGTGAGCGCACCTTTGCGGAAACTACGTTCGAGAATATCGGCTAGGTATTGAGCCGTAATTGCTTTCGATGCCTTCGTTGGCCTCGCAAATTGCGCATAGATGTGTGATGACAATTCCTCGGGATCGTTAGCTGCCACTTGCAATTCCTTATAGGAACGCTTCGCGGCACGCCAAATCGACGGAACTTTTTTTGTCCCCTTGTTAATGCTCTCATCGGCCTTAGCCAAAACGCTTGCAACCCAAACCTCTTCAGAAATCCCAGAGCGTGCCAAGTCATATTCAAAAGTCCAGTCGTCTGCGACGAAGGTCTCGACATGTTGACCACTTGCACGGTTGCGAATGCTCCCGCGACGTTCCTCGAGTTCCCCGTCCTTGAAATCGCTAGAAACACGCCAACCTCTATCTGCCTTCGGTGGGAAGGCATCACCTTCTCGAAGAACGCCTACTATAGTAGGAGCGCAATCAGGCATGACATCTAGGTCTGCCAAACATGCGACGGGCACCGATATCTCTCCATCATCATCGGGCTTACTCCTCTGAAAGATGCGCGCAAATCGTCCCAACCCCGTTGATCCAACATTAACGAGGGACACTCCGTGCGCAGCAAAATCGCGCCCAATTAGTCTTGCGATAGTCGGTAGCAGGATGTTCTCGGCGTCGCCCTCAACTATCATGACACCACGTGCAAAGAAGAGGTTAGCTTTTGTCACGTCCAGAAACCGCTCAAGGAAGCGGTAATCGGACTTGTTCAGAAGAGTCTTGTCGCTTGCGAGCGAGAAGGCCTTCCCGCCATGCAGAAGGACAAGGTTGTTCAAAGATATCGCGGAAGCGAGATTAGGGCTGTGCGTCGTGATGAGCACCTGAATATCCCCGCCACCTTTATCCTTCGCAGCTGCCCTTTCTGTGAGAAACCGCATCAAACGTAACTGGCGCTGCGGGTGTAGATGGGCTTCCGGTTCCTCGATGAGCAGCAGTGGCAGACCTACCTCGTTATCTCCGAGAAGAAGAAGCTCACAAGCTATAAACAGAAGGTTGTTCGAGCCGAGGCCGCGATTTGGCAAGTTTGGCTGCCCGGCATTATGAAGTTTCAGTTCGAAGCGTTCCAACAGCTGACGGAGTCGCATGTCGTCGTCCCCGCCCTGACCGACATCGATTTGGCCTTCGAGTGTGTCTCCGATGAAGGACAATGGCTTGAGATAGGTCTCGTTCAATTTCTCCTTGGCCTTTTGGATGCCCTCGCGTTCACTCAGAAGCGCGCTGGCGTAATCGCCAACGCCAAGGACGCTCAAGTCATCCACCAAAGGAGATGCTCCTTTAACGAACTGCACACCTACACCCTTGACTTCCTCTGTGTTGCGCAGAATTTCTGCAAGCCGCGAACCACGCCCTCCAGCCAAAGCTCGCTCGGCATCCCTTAAGGGACGAAGATAAGTCGCCCGCAGAAGTTCTTTGGCCTCCTGATCCAGTGCCGGACCATCCGCGTCCTTGCCCGTGCGAACCTCGGCGAAAATAGAACGCTTGCCGCTTCGTGTGTTGCTGCGGTTCTTGGCAATCCAATGCACGTATAGAACCGCATCACGTGTCCCGTTCTTATCGACATATGTCAGAAATTCGGCGAAAGCCCCTTTCTCACGTGTCGACAGCCCCTCCAAGCGGCAACAAACCCTTATTTCCTTTCGGCGCTCAGCAGCACCACTTGGCCAGTGAAAATCTTCCTCCTTAATGCGATAGTATTCCTGATCGCGGGTCCCAAAAATAAATCGCAAGGAGTCGATAACAGCTGTCTTTCCAGTATCATTTTCGCCAACAATTGCTGTCAGGCCAGATCGCAGGGGTAGAACAAGAGCGCTATTCTCCTCACCAAAGTTCCTAAAGTTTTCAATTCTTAGTTCACTGATAAACATTTAGGTTCCTCAAAAAAGGGCTACGTGCTAGTTTTGGACATAGAAATGCGCGTTTCGACAACTCTCTTAACAATTCCTAGTACGTCAGAAAGATTGTCAGGCGTTGGGTCGACACTAAACAGCGGGCACCCATTGTCTCTATTTACGATAAATCCTACCTTACATGGTTGATCTTGGCGTTCTATAAGTATCCATCTTTGATTTGCTTCCTTTTCTTCATTATCAGACTCCAAAAATCTTGACCAGTAGGATTCTATTTTATCCTCTTCTTGTCTAAGTGTGGTTTTTCTTGTTGCTATCATTCGACTGCAATCATCACTGCACACCTCTTGGAGCTCTGAAAGCAACTGATTCACAATAGGTAAAAGTAAATACTCTTTTACGTCTTCTGGTATCTTATCCGCATCGCCACGGAACAACGAATCAATAATCAACTCAGAGACAATCTCCGCCGGGTATTCACGCAGCAGGCACATTATCAGATACGCATCGGCTCGCATGATTGGTGACTGATCGGTGCCCGATTCTAAGGATCTGATTACAAGGTACGGTGTGTTTAAGAGTACAATTTGAAGTACTTGCGCTAGGAACGGTTTGTCCAAGATAGCGCCCCACTGTCGTTTTGTGATATCGCCATTAGAAAACTCACTTGCTATCGCGCCTACCATCGACATTTCCGAGAATTCTATCTCGCCGCGAGCTAACCATATTTCGTTCAGCAGGCCTGGAGGTGAGTATTCGAGCCTATTCCAGAAGCGAGACTCCATTGCTTTCACTCGTCCCTGAAGACTTAGAGCATCGGAAAAGAGCCTCAATACTACTGAAGGGTGCTTTGAGAGCATGCGCTCAAGTTGCTCACTATCCCATAGCTTCACCTTTGGTCGCTTATGTTTAGACTGCCACTCTTTAACCCAGTCCCTTGTTGGGTTAGAGAACTGTGTATTCGTCGCAATTACAATATAATCTAAATCACTTTTAGCAAGTGAGTTATTTAACGCTTCTTGTATTTCTGATTTCTCGACCGTTCCTGAACGTCCCTTGCACTCGACCCACCAAACTTGAGGCTCCAATTCATTGTCGATTGATGGTGTGTAAAAATGAGCTTCTAAGTCGCGTCCACCGTCTGGTGCGCCTCCTCCAGTCCCGCCCGTTCGCCACTCCAAGTCCTTTGCACCAAGCGCATCAAACAACCAATAAACGCACTCCTCTAGATCGCGTGCCTTTAGTCCTGCAAATGGTATCGAAGCGGGCAGCACCCACTCGACGGTTTCGTTTTCGTCGTCGCCTGACTTGATCATACGTAACTATATCAGACTACCCAGGATTGTCTGCAACAACCTGAATTAGGAAGATCCTTTTTTACTCCCCCAGAGGAACGGGCTGTCGCGCACCAAGCCCATAAAGGCGGTCTTGGCCATCCGGCGTCCATCCCTCGCGCAGAAAGCCTTAGGGCTTCGCCCTCAGCGCGCTTCAGGAAAAACAGATCGAAGAGAATCTTGCTTTGTCGGCTCCCCCTGAAGGTCTCCCCCAACAAAGCAAGATTCTTTCGCCGATTTTACCTTCCGCTTGCACACCCACTGTTCGCCACGAGGCAGGGTTGCAGGAGCAACCCATACCTTACGGAAGGAGAAAGAAAATGAAACAATCACAAGGAGATGTCAGAATCTACGTTGCCTGTCTGTCAGCATACAACAACGGCATTTTGCACGGCCGCTGGATCGATGCGGAGCAGGACGCCTACGACATCCATGCGGACATCCGCAAGATGCTGACAGCCTCACCTATCGAAGACGCGGAAGAATGGGCAATCCATGACCGTGAGGGCTTTGAGGGGGCGGAGGTTTCCGAGTACATGGGCATCGAGCAGGTTGCCGAGTTGGCGGCGTTCATCGGAGAACACGGTGAAATAGGGAGCGAGCTGGTCGGGCATTTCGGCGACTTGGACGAGGCGCGCAACGCCATCGAGGACGCTTATGTAGGCGAGTACCGCTCGCTGGCTGACTTCGCCGAGGCACTGACCGAGGAGACCGGACAAGTCCCCGAGCATTTGCGCTTCTACATCGATTATGAGCGCATGGCGCGGGACATGGAAATCTGTGACGTGTTCATCATTCAGACAGGCTTCGAGCGAATCCATGTGTTCTGGAGCAACTAGCATGAGAACAGAGACACACAGATTCACATGGGAAGGCATCGAAATCGAGCTGAGCTATGAGCCAAGAGCCCATGGCGGTGCCATCGCTCATCTGGAGGTGCGCAGCATCGAGCCCGCACGTGCCCCGCTTCCCATCACCGAAACGGGCTACCGTTCCCACTTTCATCCCGTGGGAACGGTCGAGGCGACCGAGGGCACGCTGATCGAGCAGGTTGCGGCGTGGCTGAGCGAAGAAGCTAAGTCAACGAGGTGGCAGAAGCACCTTGTCGAGAGCCGCCAGTTTTCCCTGTTCTGAGAGAGCCAGCACGCGGGCCTTGACTATTTTAACTGTTTTAGCTATTATGATGAGAAAGGAGATTCGCTATGCCGAACACAACCGTTAGCTCAACCGAGTTTCAGACTCGCGCAGGGCAATACATTGATGAAGCAGGGAAAGCCCCTGTCTTCATCACCAAACATAATCGCCCGCTTCGCGTTTTAGTGGATGTTGAGGAGTATGAACGGCTTAAATCCCTCGATACCCGTCACGCCTACTACCCAGAAGAAATGCCCGATCACTTGCGGGCAGAGCTGGAAAAGGGCTTTCAGGGCGAAGCAACCCCGGACCTCGATCACCTGATGGAGTAAGGCTTGGCACTTACTCCGAAGGCTGGACTGGTCGTCAGATACGACTTTCTCTGGAAAGACGAAGCACTGCGCGGACAAGAGCACGGGCGCAAGGATCGTCCGTGCGCGATCATCCTGGCTACGTCCGAGAACGAGGACGGTTCCCGCGAGGTCATTCTGTGCGCCATTTCTCATACGCCACCGTCCGCAGATCAGCATGCGGTAGAAGTGCCCGCGAAGGTAGCCGCCCATCTAGGCTTTGACGGGGAGACGTGCTGGATCAAGACTCACGAGGTCAACACGCTGACATGGGAGAGTGGCCGTATCCCGTTTGGCATATCGGAGGCGCACAAGGGGCACTGGTCGTTTGGCATGCTGCCCCAGCAACTCACCAAGCGTGCTTTCGAACAGCTTCGCTTCTACGCGCAGCGGCGTGTCTTGACGAACGTCAAACGAGATAAAGACGACCGAAAGCGCTGACTCCCAGCTTCGTGCGCGCCGGCAACCGTCGCCCATTGCTAGCGGCTGCAGGCCTCTCCGGTGAACCAAAGACGACCGCCCACTAGCGCGCGCAAAACCTCGCGGAGCGGATGTTCGCCCAGCTTGGCAGAGGCATAACTAGGAACTGACTACCGGTCACAGTTTCTTGGAGAGAATCGCCTTAGCAATCTCCGTCGCCTGGTCCGCTGGCGTGTTACCTTTTCCGAACTCTACTTTGTCAGCAGCTAGAGCGTCGGCCAGAGAGGTGTAGCTGTCCACATCCCCGCCGGCGAGCTTCTCGCTTAGGAGCTCCAGTGCATCCGCACGGGAGTGGTGGAAGCCAACCAGTCGGAGGTTATATCGATAGAGGCCGCCAAGTGTCACTAAGAGGAATAGAAGCAACACGCTGGATGGGACTATCTCCGCTAGGGTCTTCCACCAAGCCCGAGCCGCGATTGCCCGTTCATCTGCCCAAGTCTCAATACAGGATGTGGCTACGTCGGCGTTGCCGAAGGCTGCATTACTACACACATTTATGTAGTTTCTAAAAGTATCTCTCCTCGTTCTCCGATCGTTTTCGCCACTTTCCACATCTACCAATTTTTTGATTATTTCATCTCGCGCTGTTTCTACATACCCTAATTGTAATAACAGTTCGTTAATCTCACGAAACAATGATGCCACAAGTTTTGATTTCAATAGCGGTGCTGGAGGGCTAGAAGAGATTTTCTTAAGTTCCAACAAAGCCTCTACACTTTGCTTCTCCTGGTAAGATTCCAAAATCTTTATGATTCCGTCTTGCATATCGCTGGACAAATACAGCAGATTCCGACCAGTTATCATCACCGCGGATTCACCTTGCCCGGACACTATACCGTACTTACTCACAACCGTCTCATCATAGATCACTTTATCCCATGACTCCCCAAAGTCTGTAGAAATTAAGTAACCAGGGAAGTGCCCAAGAGCTATAGTACGACTTCCTAAATCATCGTAGATCATTCCTGTAATATAGTACTCAAATGCTGGGTGTAAATCATGATACTCATCGAGGTTCTCTTTGAAAAGGCTGTGATCATAAACTTTGTTCCACGCGTCTGAATCTCGGTCATGCTTGAGTATGGTCATATCTTCTCCGAAAGCAAAAATTGCCGACTCCGGAGTTGTCCGTACGAGACCTAGAACATGAGCTTTTGTTTCTATATTATATTCACTCCAGTTTTGGCCTCCATCTTTGGATTGAGCAATAAGCCCATTATATCCTACAAAGAAAATTTTGTTGTTTATTTCATCGACAAGCATTGCCCTGATAGGAAATGATAACTGATCATCTAATTGAATGTTCTTCCAATTCTCTCCCTTATCTTTGGAGTAGGACAAAAAGTTACTGTCTGCACCAGGCGCCGCTCCGTTATCCCGCTGAAACAACACTAAGGTTTCATCGTACGATTTAATTTTGGTTTCCCTCCAAAATCCTAGTAATCCTTCAGCTCTCTTCCATTCATAACCGCCATCGGATGATACATACAGCTCATCGTTCTCCCTCTCCTCAAGACTGTAGCTTCCACGCCAACCAGAAGCAGTAATAACGTTCAAATTCTCTATGTATTGAAGTTTACGGAGATTGAAATCATCCTCAAACTCTGACACATTGACCCAAGTCAAACCATTATCATACGATTTTAGTATTCTACTTTTTGAAAAATCCGCGGCAATAAGTGAATCAGGCTCAGAGATGTGCTCTACATAGTCAAAAACATCTTCGCTTTTGATGTGAACGCTGTTCCAGCTATCTCCATTATCTATTGAGCGCAATAAAAAACTTCCTACTGGATAGGCGATAATTACCGATTCGCTTTGCAGAAAGCGCACTGAAGCACTTCCAATAATATGCATAGCCGGATGATTATCATATGATCCAGAGTGTTTACTAATCCAATTCTTTCCCATATCCTTAGAAGACAGTAAATCGAAACTAGTTATACTATCTGCTTCAGTTTTTACTGTAAGAAACAGGGAGTTATCCATTTCCGAAGCGTGCAACCCAATTCTCGTGGAGGAGCTTAGCTCTTGACTAAGATCAAGAGAGTCAATGGGCGTCGCCTTCGTGATTGTCCACTTCAGTTCAGGTGCAATGCGCTCGGCCGCTGCTGCCAGT
>JBCBSL010000197.1:0-10447 GCA_039819145.1 Cyanobacteria bacterium J06638_22 | reverse complement strand
CCAAAAATCATCAAACTCCTTTGGTTCTGTCGGCTTAGATTTGTGAGGTGGGCAATGTCCACTCCAAGACCTGGATGCCTAGCCTGGATTATTCATGACTCTCTCTCAAAAATCGCTGAGCCTTTTCTCTGTCAAGGCTTTTGGCGATCTCCTGATTTCGACAGTGTGTTTTTATACACGATCGCCAAAGCCAAGGACTCTGGAGAGTTCTAGAGTTCAGCAAATTCTTCGTGAATAATCCAGGCTAGCACATTCTATTTTCTAACTAAAATTTTTGCGCAGGTTGTTATTGAGCGCAGCGAAACCCGAAATAGCGGGTTTATCGGCGTTTCAGGAGATGTATCAGGCAGCTAGCTCCAGGACGATGGCTAACCCACCATTGCGGGAGCGGTTTCCGCTTGATACACCACATAATGCGCTGCCGATAGCAAATCGCTGTGGATGCGAGTGGGGCCGAACTGCATCAGATACTTGTGGCTGCGAATGCCAGAGGTGAGGGCGATCGTGCTAATGCGGTTGGCTTGTCCGGCCAGGACATCTGCCTCGGTGTCTCCAATCATCCAAGCTGCCTCGGATGGGGCGATCGCATGCTCATCCATGACATTTTCCAGCAGGTGAATCTTGTGATCCGACTGGTTTTTGTAAGCGGCTGCGCGATCGCACATGCCACGAATCGCGACAAACTTGTCGTCCAGCCCATGACGGTGCAAAAAGTCCTCTGCTTGCTCCTGGCAACGCAATGTCACCAAAAACAACCGAACGCCCTGACTGTGGAGCAACGACAGTGCCCATCGCACCCCTGGTTGGAGGCGATCGCGATGCAACAGCTTTGGCTGATTCACCAACTGCGTTACCTGTGCCAAAAATTCTTCAAACCGACTTTCCGGGACGCCTGAGCGCGTAGCAATGTCGATATCTGGCACGCGGTTTTGTTTCATCTGCCAGAAATGCTGCTTATCAAGGGGGTGCAGCGCCAGAGAGGCTCCGGTATGCGAAGACTCGGCTTTTAGCGCAGACAACGCCATCCGATAGGTCTGATAGTAGCGGTCAGACACATCAACAATTGGGCCATCGAAGTCGCAAAATACAACCGGAGGATGGGGCGATCGCCCTTCTTTCCCCCAGTAGCAACCAAAGCCTTGATCTATGGCAAGTGCATTTACCATTGATGATTATTAACTCAGAGAAAACTCAATACTTGTTTACACTAACAATAAAGTTATAAGTCGTAAACAGAGGAAAGCCGAACCCAGATAACAATAATTTATATTGCTAGTTACACGGACTCTATCGCTTGAACCGGGCTGAAAGGATGAAGAATCGGTGAAATGGTCGCTCCACCCATCTCCAACCGCGAACGACGACGTCTTATCGATCAAGCAACATCTCCAGGGAATAAACCCGTCTGGTTGGTTTCTACCTTTACAAAGCGTTAGGCTTTGTGGCCTCGCGTTCTAGCATCAGCGTTACAGGCCCGTCGTTTTCGATAGAGACCTGCATCATGGCACCAAAGCGTCCGGTTTCGACCCCCAAGCCACTATCCCGCAGCAACACCACAAATTGTTCATACAGTGCCTCTGCTTTCTCTGGCGCAGCAGCCTGGTCAAACGATGGGCGTCGACCTTTGCGACAATCGCCATACAGCGTGAATTGGCTGATGACCAACAGCTCTCCGCCAATATCCTGCACCGATGCATCGAAGCGATCGCTCCCTTCCTTTGGAAAAATGCGCAACTCCAGACACTTTCGCGCCATCCACTCCAGTTCTGCCAGGGTGTCGGTCTCCGCAATACCTACCAGCAGATTTAGGCCCTGCCCAATCTTCCCGACGACGTCCCCGGCGATCGCCACCTGAGACGCCCGAACCCGTTGCACAATAACCCGCATATCCTCTGACTCACCTCTCACACTCAGTTTCATCAACATCAAAAAAACAGTATTGCTGAAAAGCAGTATGCATCAAACCTTTGTTTCGATGCATACTGCTTTTCAGCAATGCCCCCCAAAAGCACCTGATTGGGTATGTTTTGATGAGAAGGAACATCCCATTGTTCATATCCATCATCATGCCTCTCACGGCGGAGGGGAGTTATGGCTCAAAAAAACGAAGCTTCAGCACTGATTATTTCCTTACTGGTCACATTGGGACTGATTGGAGCCGGTGCCTGGTTGTTTCTCCGGCAGGGGAATGTCAATCTGGGCGGTGTGCTATCGGGGGAGGACTCCGCGGAGCAAACTGGCAATCTAACTGGAGGAACCTCAGGCACAACGGAAACCGTTAGCGATTCCCTTGTTTCCGTCTCTACCTTCAGCGCGGTTCCCAATGTTCCCTCCGGATTGTTCAACTACGGTGGCAGCACCACCTGGGCACCCATTCGGGGGGCGATCGATCCCGTCATCCAGGGGGCTCATCCTCCGTTTCAGCTGCGCTACACCGATCCTGTTGGGCAGCCTCCTGGCTCCAGCATTGGTATTCAGATGTTGCTAGATGGGCAACTGGTGTTTTCGCAATCGTCTGTTCCCCTCACCGATGAACAGTATCAGCAGGCGCAGCAACGAGGATTTGCACTTGCCCAAGTGCCTGTGGCTCTTGAGGGAATTGCGATCGCCGTTCATCCCGATTTGCAAATACCCGGACTGACCGTTGAGCAGTTGCGCGGTATCTACACCGGGCAGATTACTAACTGGAGTGAAGTGGGTGGGCCTAGCCTCCCGATTCTCCCCATTTCGCGCTCTGATGTGGGCGGAACCGTTGAGTTCTTCATTAGCAGTGTATTGGACGATGCTCCCTTTGGGAGCAATGTGCAGCAGGCCGTCAACACAACCCTAGCGTTACGTCAGGTGTCCGAATCTCCTGGCGCGATCTACTACGGGTCAGCACCAGAAATTGTTCCGCAGTGCACGGTTAAGCCCATCGCGATTGGCCGAGAACCCACTACCCTGGTCAGGCCCTACCAAGAACCGCTAATTCCTCCCAGCCAGTGTCCGGCTCAACGCAATCAGATTAATCTAAACGCCTTCCAGAGTGGCGAGTATCCGATTACGCGAACCCTGTTCGTCATCATCAAGCAAAACGGGCAAACCGAGCAGCAGGCGGGGGAAGCCTATGCCAACATGATGCGAACCGAGGAGGCGGCAAATGTTCTCATCAATCTGGGGTTTGTGCCATTGCAGTAGCACCTGTCCGGCAGCCTTGGCACGGACGCGGCTTGGCATGGATATCGTGGTTGACGCGCCTGAGCCTCGCTAGCCCATCACCTTTCGCCCTTGCATGATGGGGTTGTCAGAGGGAAGCGCAATGAAGTTATCGGAATAGCTGCGAATCAGTCCCCGCTGCCGTAGTTTCCCCATGAGGCGGGTTACGGTTACACGGGTGGAGCCGATCGCACTACCAATCTGGGCATGGGTCAGCGACCAGGGCAGGTAATACCCTTCGTCGCAGGGTTCGCCAAACTCCTCAATCAGCAGCGTAATGAAGCCCAGCAGTCGATCGATCGTCCGCCGCTGCCCCAATGTGCTGAGCCAGAGAAGTTTGCGCTGGTGCTGATATCGGAAGGCATCCAACACTTCTCGACGGAAGTGGGGCCAATGATCCAAGTCATGCCAGTACAACCAGATCACTGAGGTCTGATCGATATGGGCATACGCCTGTAGGGTAAATGGAGCTTGCGCCACAATTTCAAACGGCTGACCTGAGCCAACAAACCCCAAGAACGCATCTTCATCAGGTTGCGCACGAGATGCCAGAGATGCATTAGAGGTTCCGTTCACAACCTGTGCTTCGCTGGTCAAACGAACAGCACCGCGCTCAACAAGATAGAGCAAGCCCGGACGTGCCGGGATCTTTTCCTCTCTTGCGAAGGAACGATAGCGATAGTGCTCTTGTGCCCAATCCGTGATGCGTTGCCACGTCAGAAATGGTCTTGAGTTGTCAGAGGGAGTAGGGGCTGAGTACATAAATTTTTGCTCGTTCGGCATCAGTAGAAATACTGCTCTATCACAACAGGTAGAACACCGGACTGTAACTCAGACGTTATATCTCAGGAATAAGGGAGCCACACTACACCGAATCTTTTAATACTATCAATTCCCAATAAGTATAAATGGCTCGTGACCTGAATATAGTAAGGGAATTTACGGAGGCTACGCTAATCGGGACACATGCGCACTCTTAAGTTTTATCTCAGCTTTATTTTTTTGGTTAATCTTTTCTGTAAAACTTATCTCACTTTTCGACATCTATCCCCTTGATTCTCGGAGACAAACTGCAGCTTTTTATACATTTGTCCCTGTCGATCTTTAGCTAACCGAGGTGGGTATTGAGACTGTGAATGGTAGAGAACAGGGGAAAACGGATACACCAGAGATCTGTTGTTCTATGTATCCTTTTGACAACTTTGTCAGGAGATTATCAAAAGATGAAAATTTTGTTTTTGCGTGCGTTCGATGGCTCATTTGCTGATTAAGCGTGGTTCAAAAATACCCGTCACGCTCTAAATATCGATCAAATTTTTAAGCTATTCAGTTGATTTTTGATCACAATTCCGTTCAGGGCTTACAAAAAACGAGCGCGGGGAAAAGTACGGGAAATGGATAATGCACAACCCAATCACCTTACAAGCCTAGAACAACCAGCAGAAATATCAGAAACAGCCTCAGCCGTAAGGCAACGGCAGCGATCGCTCCGACACACTATCGAACGGGCGATCGCCCACCGACTCCAAACCCAGCTTGCCCATGCGTCCTACAAGCTTGAATTGGCCCACCCGGCCATGCAGAAAGCTCTCGCTGCCGAGCAGCAGCTTTTGCAACGTGGCAAGGCACTGCGCCCCAAACGAAATACTTCAAACCTGCAGTATCATTGGGCGATCGCCCTTCGACTCTATCCTCACCTTCCATCTGCAACAGCATCAGATACCGCTCTCTCCCTTGTGGATTTTGCCGCCACTCTGGCCGATGAGATTGCAGGAGTGGATTTTTCTCCTGATAGTCTTTCTCAGCAAGTGTTGGGGGGGAATGATCAGTATTTTTTGGCGATAGGGTCAGATTGTTTTATATCGGTGGAGCCATCGGGACTTTTGCAAATTGCCGTGGGCGATCGCGCCATTATCCTCTGGCTCCAAACCATGCTGCGATCGCCCTTGTCCCCCAATCCCTTGTCTTCGAATCCGGGTTCCGGCTCAAGGGAGGCTGGAGGGATTAGCCATACCCCAAATCTCCCAAATGGGCATGAACTCAATGGAGATCAACTGTTTTGGATACAGGCGGCTCATGCCCGTGGGTGTTCACTGTTGCGGCAGGGGAGTTTGATGCATCTGGTGTCGCCTCGCCTTGCTGCGGATCTATCCGTTGCCGTTGCTGATATGGCCGGATGTGCCGCATGGGACGATGCGGTCCCATTGCAATCGCCACAACGCGCGGAGTGGGAGTTGCTTAAAACCACCCTTACCATCCTGGATGACTGGGACAGCGTTTCAGCCGCGCGTCGCTGGCCTTTACTGCAAAGCATGAGCCAAAGCATCTGGCATTTTGATGCTCACTGTCGTGTGTTAGCGGATGCGAAGCACCTTCCCCCGAATCAAGCTCAAATTCGGTTTTGGGCTTTGGCGATCGCCTGCAAAGTTTTGCGTCACTCCTTAAACAGTCTTGGATTAGATGCTCCCACCGCGCTGTAGCACTGCACGGTATAGCCTTATATCAAATTCGGTTAAACAGCCGTAAAACCCAACTAACCCAACTATTCGTTTGCGCCCGCTGCAGTGCAGCGGGCGCAAACGATAGTTGGGTTCTTCAACCGAATTTGATGTCATTTGAAATCGCTATTTTAACGTCTGGAAAAGAGACGGAAGTAGAGTGATTGGAAAAACTCTTTTACTGGAAAGAGAAGATACGTGATGGGATTGATCGTCACGATAATGTTGCGAAAATCCCGTTTTGCCCAAAAGAGGATGCCCTTGGCTACCCAATCCGCTGACATGATGCCAATGGGATTCAAATTACTTTTGAACGGCCCCAAAACAACCTTGCGAATAATGCAAGGGGAGTCTAGCCGTCGTAGGGTAATCAAGTCCCCTAACGTGCGTTTTGATAATTCGTAAAGCGGACTAACGGCAGGAATTAGCTCGGCTTCCGATGTGTTAATCCACAGTTCTTTTAAGGCACGATGCTCAGATTTTTGCACGGTACTGAGGAATAGTTCAGCTAATTCCCAGGCCGAAAAGGTATTCACCTTGAAGGACTTTTGGATGGCGGCGTAGGAGCGATCGCCATGCACATTAATTCCATGGTTGATGATCAAAATATCAACGGAGGTGAGGCAATCTTGCAGGGCGGCTTCGTTTCCGGGTTGCCACTGAACAACCCGCACCGGATCCTCAAAGGTGGCGTCTGACGTGGTGAGAGCGATGACCCGTGCCCCTTCAGCAGAAAGTTGTTGGATGAGCGATCGCCCCATTGTCCCCGATGCTCCGGTGACAGCAACCACTTTTCCTCGCAATGACAATGCGGTTCCTAGAAGTTTGTCCACGACCGTAAAGTGTCCACAAAAATAGGCATTTCCCTGGTCAAAATGATGCCGCCAATGGTAAGTGCGATTCACTGTCCATTGTGATGGGATCGTTTCCAAGTCTCCGGGTTTGTGCGTTAAGTCTGTTTCCGTTAACCAACCCTGCGATCGCGCCAGAGCTGTTAGCAAAAATCCTGTCGAATAGATACATCCAAGCCACAAAACGGGCTGTTGAATCACAATCAATAGCAGGATGCCACAGGCAATCATAAACAAAGATTCGGGCACATCATTATACAGTTGTGCCTTGGCATAGGCCGCCTGGCTGACTCGGCTTAGATCCCGACGATAGACTTTGTGATGCAAATTGTGCAAAGCATTTAAAGGCTTCCAGTAGTGCCCTGCAATGTGATAGCTATCCCGCGCAATTTCGGCAAATACAACGGAGAAAAAGCCTAAGCCTGACTGGATAAGGATGTCGAGGAAGGATAAAGGAACACCAACAGTAACCATTTATACGTTCTGAGTTCTCTCAACGAAAGGGAAAATGAATAGCTCGATTGACAAAGAAGATTGATTGAAAAAGAGAAGAGGTCGGTCGCGTTTGCGATTTATTGCATGTAGGCGCGATCGCATAACGCATCCAATCCTGAAGATTGGTGCGTTACGGCTATGCCTAACAGTACCCTATGCCACCGACCTAAGAAAATGAAGAGTGAGAGAAACGCGGTTCTGCATCTAGCAAACGTTGATGCTCAAAAAAAAGGCGGTTTGAATTCACTAAGATGAGATCAGAGACTGCGCAATGAGCCGTAGGTGCTTTCTTCTAGAAAGCTAATCTCCGCTAAAATACCGCTAGTTTAACGTACTGTGTGGCTTTCCAAAAGCAGTCTCCATCGGCTTCGTAGCGTTTTGATGGCAAGAGGATGAGTCTATGTATTTGGTGACTGGGGCAACGGGCGGTTTGGGGCGACGGATTGTGCGATCGCTCCGGGATCAAGATAAGCCTGTGCGAGCGTTTGTGCGTCTCTCGTCGAACTACACCGAGCTGGAGAACCGGGGCGCAGAGGTGTTTATCGGCGATTTGCAGCAAGTACGCGATCTCGAAAAAGCCTGTCAGGGTGTGGAGTTCATCATCAGTTGCCACGGGTCTAATGAAACCTCGGGCAGTGCCCAAGACCTCGACTATCGCGCCAATATTGACCTGATTGAGCAGGCGAAAGCCAATGGCGTCAAGCACTTTGTGCTGATATCGGTGCTAGGAGCCGATCGCAATTATCAAGATGCTCCAGTTTTCAAGGCGAAACGAGCGATCGAGCAAGCGCTCCAGAAAAGTGGCTTGAATTATACGATTCTGCGTCCTTCGGGCTTTGCATCCAATTTGCTTTCTGCGGCCAAGCGGTTTCAGCAATCGGGGGTGTATCTCCTGATTGGCGATCCCCGTGGGCGCACCTCTATCGTCAGCACCGATGACCTAGCGCAGATTGCCGCCGCCGCTCCAACTACAGAGGCGGCTCGCAATCAAATGTTTGCGGTTGGTGGCCCCGAAATTCTGGAGCGGGGCGAGGTTCCGAAAATCTTTGGGCGCATTTTCAACCGCGAGCCGATTCTGATCAATCCGCCGTTGATGGCGATCGATGGCATTCGCAATGTACTGGCGTTCGTCAATCCCGAATTGAAAGCTTCTCTGGGCACGTTCCGTACGCTACTGGCCAACGATTTCTACTGCACTCCCGCTGAGGTAGAGGCGGTGGAGTCTACGTTCAATATCAAAATGGAATCGCTGGAAAGCTTCATTCGCCGCTATCTCAGCACGTGATGTGATATCGAGATTCGTAGGGTGGGCATTGCCCACCATGGGCTCACTTGCCTGCACTGTAGGGTTTAAGTGGGCAATGCCCACCCTACATGAATAATCTTGTCATTGCTCTGAAAATAGATTTTCATCGTTTGGGGTGGCGCGCCAGCGCCATGAATGATTCCCGCGCAGGCGGGAATCCAAGAAAGGCCAAACATGGGTTGCGCAACGTGGGTTTCGGCTACGCTCAACCCACCCTGCAATAGCACTTCTGCCGTACAACCATCAACGGTCTAATACTTGTTGCCACTCCCGCACGGCGAAGGGGGGAACCGGGATTGTGGTGGTGGCCTCCGATAGAGGTATCTCCAGCCACAGGGGACGCTGAGTGCCGAGGACATCGATCACGGGCTTCAGGTCATACTCGCCGACATGCATTCCCAGCTCTGGCTTCAGGTTGGATGCGGCAAACACATCGGGGGCATCCCAGGCTTTGCCGGTGCCATTGACGATGTGGAGCGATCGCGGATGCACCAATTCCGTTACCCCCGGAAACCCGACTAACCGCAGGTGAAGTGACCCCACGACGCCATCCTTTACCCGTTTATAAAACACGGTTTGCCATGCCTGCCCCCGCTTATCGCGCAAGGTTTGCAGTGAGCGATACATCACTTGTTGGTCCTTGTCGGGATAGGTATGGATAGAGGCGATCGCCCCCGGCATCCCAATAAACACAAGGCAAAGCCCTAACAAGAAGCTCAACCCTTTAGCCAATAGCCGTTTGCACCACTGTATTGCCATCAGAAATTACAACGACTGTTATGGATAGAAGGAAAGTTCCGGTAAGCCAAGGGTTTCATCCCAGCCCATCATCAGATTGAGGCATTGCACCGCTTGACCCGCCTGCCCTTTAAGCAGATTGTCGATCGCCGACATGACAATCACGCGGCTGGTGCGGGGGTCAACTTCAATGCCGATGTAGCAGAGGTTTGTGCCACTGGCCCATTTGGTTTGGGGATAGGTGCTGCTAGGCAGAATGCGCACCCAGGGGCAGGCGCGGTAGAAGGCACGATAGATGGTGAGCAAATCATCTCGCACCAGCCCTGGATCGCGCATGGTGGCGTAGATGGTGGAGAGGATGCCTCGCACCATCGGAATCAAGTGGGGGGTGAACTGCACTAGCACCTCGTGCCCTGCCAGGTCAGAGCAGATTTGCTCGATTTCGGGGGTGTGGCGATGGCGTCCGCCGACGTTGTAGGCGCTGAAGGAGTTGTCGGCTTCGGCCAAAAGCATGTTTGTTTTGGGCGGTTGGCGTCCGCCGCCAGAGGTGCCTGACTTGGCATCGATAATGGCGGTTTCGGGAACAATCAACCCTTGCTTTAGCAAAGGGGCAATGCCCAACAGACTGGCGGTGGGGTAGCAGCCGGGGCAACCGATGAGCTGCGCTTCGGCAATGCGGCTGCGATAGAGTTCGGGCAAGCCATAGACTGCTGTGCTGGCGATCGCCTCGTCATCGCGATCCACGCCATACCACTGGCTATAGGTGCTCAGGTTCGCGAAACGGTAGTCGGCAGAGAGATCCAGCACCTTGCAGCCTTTTTCGAGCAAGGTCGGCGTCATCTTGTAGGCCAGCCCATTGGGAAGTGAAAGGAAAACCGCTTCGCAGCGATCGCCAATCACCGCCGTGTCAACATCCTCAACCGTCAGCTTGATGCGATGGGCCAGATGGGGGTAAATCTCACCAAATTCTTTGCCGACCGTGCTGCGGCCACCAACATACACAATTTCGACATTGGGGTGCTCTAGCAGGAGCCGCACTAGCTGGATCCCGCCATAGCCGGACGCACCGACAATGCCCACGGGTATTCGCCCCGAATCCCCCATAAGCCCTAACCTTCCCGCAATTCAACAACCAAAGACAACAACTCTGGGTAGCAATACAATAAACCACTCTCGCCAGATTCGGCTAATCAATCGTGATGGGATGATGAACTGGTACAGGGAAGCGCTCAGGAATCGGGCTTCGCTCGCTCAGGGGTCGGGTGCCTCAGCTCAGGGGTCGGGTGCCTCAGCTCAGGGGTCGGGTGCCTCAGCTCAGGGGTCGGGTGCCTGCGTTGTCCCCTAAATGTGAGTGCAACTCCCGC
>JBCBSL010000196.1:0-10488 GCA_039819145.1 Cyanobacteria bacterium J06638_22 | reverse complement strand
ACGGTAGTGGATCCGCCGTTGCGCTGGGAAATACGGGGGGCGGCGATCGCCCCATCCAACGGCATCCCGAAGTCCATCACGTTAACGGCGATGCCCAGCACGGTGGTGATGATAGTGGAACCACCGGGCGAACCAAAGGCCAGCACGCCGCCGTCTGGGGTGAAGGCGAGGGTCGGAGACATGCTGCTGCGGGGGCGCTTGCCGGGTTCGGGGGCATTGGGATGGGGCAGGGTGGTGGTGAAGTCGGTGAGTTCGTTGTTGAGGATAAAGCCGTAGCCCGGAACCACGATGCCTGAGCCGCCGGTGGATTCCAGCGTCAAGGTGTAGGAGACGGCCATACCATCGGCATCGATCACGCTGAGGTGGGTGGTGGAGATACCGCCATCATTTGAGTGCAAACCGACGGCTGGGGGATCGCTGAGGCTGGGGCTGGGGTCGTCCTGGTAGGGCAACGGATTGCCTGCCGTGGCGCGATAGTTCGCCTCATCCTCTGGAGCCGTGGCTGGGAGCGCGGCACGGCGGCTGGTGGCATAGGCAGAGTCAAGCAACCCTGCAACGGGCACATCCACATACTCCGGATCGCCGAGATAAGTATTGCGATCGCTAAACGCTAGCCGTTCCGCTTCAATCAGCCAGTGCAAAGCCTCGGCCTGCTCCATCGCCCCCAGGTCATAGCCTTCCAGCAGATTCAGGGTTTGCGCAACGGTGATGCCGCCGCTGCTGGGCAAACCCATGCCATAGAGTTTGTAGCCTCGATATTCGCTAGCGATGGGCGATCGCACCCGCACCGCGTAGCGATCCAGGTCGGCTTCGGTCATGCGCCCCGGCCACACGGAAAAGGGCGGTTCTGCGACCACTGGAGGATTTTGCACGGTCTGGGCGATCGCTGCCCCAATTTCCCCGCGATAAAAGGCATTCACACCCTCATCTGCCAGCAACCGATAGGTGCTGGCCAGCTCGGGATTGCGGAAGGTGCTGCCCACCTCCGGTACAGTGTTGTCTGGTAGATAGAGCGCTTGGGTGCTGGTGAAGGCTGCAAAGCGCTCCTGATTGGCGTCGAGTTGCGAGGTAAAGGTTTCGTCCACAGTGAAGCCTTCTTCCGCTAGGGCGATCGCGGGTTCCAGTACCTCTGCCAAGGTTTGGGTGCCGTAGCGCTCCAAGGCGGTAGCCCAGTTCAGTGGCGTACCGGGCACCCCCACTGCCAGCCCACTGGAGATGCGGTTGGGGAAAAAGGGCAGGTTCTCGCCTGTGGGGCTGTCGGGGTCGCGGAACAGATCCGGCGTTGTGGCAGTGGGAGCTTCTTCGCGCCCATCCAGGGTCACAACGGTGTCGCGATCGGGCTGGTAAATCACCATGAATCCGCCACCACCAATGCCTGCCGAGAATGGATCGGTCACGCCCAGCGCCGCCGCTGTCGCCACCGCCGCATCCACCGCATTGCCCCCCGCCCGCAACACATCAATGCCAACCTGGGTGGCGCGGGTATCGACGCTGGCAACTGCGCCTCCTGTTCCAACGGCGACGGGCGTGGTGAGCGATCGCCCCGGCCAGCCCCAGAACACCCCAACCACCGCCACGCAAGCCGCCAGACCAATGGCGAAACCACCCTTCACAACAACACGTCTCATACCACGAACACAACTCCAAAAAAATGATCGATTAGGGTTTGAAAATAGACATTCGGGCGTTGCTAATTGAGAGGATGATTTTGTACCCCCGACATTCGTTTAGTGTCCTGTAGCTTTTGACTATCCTGCAAATTTCCCAGAAAGCCTTTAGACCTCACGAGCAAAGACATCCAGTGTTTGCTCAACACCGGATGTCTTAAGATCTTGGGGATCCGTGTTATAGCAGTGGCTGCTGGGTGGAGGGCGACGATCGCCCCTGTTGCCGCATCAGCAAATAGCCAGCACCCAACCAAAAGACCAGCAAGCCGCCAGTGATCAGCAGTGTTGGCCCTAAGCCCAAGCGGGCAATCAACGCGGGGGCTGCCGCTGTAAACAAGCCGCCCCCAACGATGGGTTCAAAGAAGAGCTGCTTGTAGGCAAAACTTTCGAAGGCACCGGATTGGTTGTTGGGATCGACCATGCGCAGTAGCAGGATGCCTGTTGCTGTGACCCCCATCGACTGCCCCATATCCCCAATGCCCTTCTCAAACCAATGGTCAGGGAAGATGCGCGGGGCGTAGTACAGGAAGAACAGGACATTCCAGGTAATCCCCACGACGCTGAGGATGAGGAAGGTAGCCAGGTTACTGCCAATCACCGTGAGGGAAATAGAGGCTAGCGCCGTGACCACCACCACGTCCAGTGCCATTCCAGCAATGTTCTTCATCAACGGTTGGATAACCAGCGCACTCAACCCCAGGCGCTCCATGGCTAACTGCACCAAAATGCCCCCAACCAATGCCATTGGGAACAGCGGCACGTAGTTCATCACGGTAAAGCCCGTTTGTCCCCAGGTCAGTGCTTCGAGCAGCACCAAGCCCCGTAGAATCAGCCATCCCAGAATGACAGCAATGCCCACAAAGCCAAAGTTGAGGGAGAGTGGGTCGATCAGCAGGCCATGCATCAGCCGCTGCCGTCGTCGTACGACTTCTGGGCTTTCCGTATGGGTCAGTTCTGGCAAATCCTCTGGTTGTTCAGTGGGAGCCTCAAATGAACTGATGTGCCGTCGTTTCCGTCCCCACCGTGCTAGCGCTGTTCCCGTAATGATTCCGGAAACGATGCCGACGGTTGCTAAGCCCAGCGCTAGGTCTGCCCCCGCCTCAAAGCCTAGCTCACCAAAGGTTTCGGCCATTCCACCCGCCGTTCCATGCCCCCCTTCAAAGCCAATTTCAATCAGAGCCGCCGAAATTGGATTGGCCCCAAACAGCGGAATCAAAATGATGAGGGTGACGAGGATACCAACGACGTATTGCCCCCAGGCAAGGGATTGCCCAAACACAACCTGAGGGGCGGCTTTGCGCCAAATATCGCGAGGGCGAGGAATCGATTCGCCCAGAAAAAGTGCGGCAAAAACAATGTTGATAAAAATGCCGGGAGACTGCGACCAAACCGCTCGAATGGGTTCAGCAAATAGTCCTTGAGCTAAGAGGGCGTCTTCCCCGGAGACGGATGTGGCGATCGCCCCCAAAACCTGCGGCCCCAGCAACAGCGCTAATGCCCCCGCCACAATTGACTCCGGCAAATAAAGTGACTGAATCCATCGCAACTTTTGCTTAATCAAACGGCCAGCTAGGACAAGCAGCGCAATCCAAATAAAAGCAAAGAAAACATCGCGAAGTGTAAACATAGCAATCGATCCATGATTGAGATGCACACCAGATTTATAGAGCTCTGGATTGTGTGAACTTAGAGCCAAAATTTATTTCTTTCCGTATCAAGGCTGACTGACAGCTCCAGCAAGATATCTCCCGCAATGCTAAAAACTACACGGGAGCGGACTGATAAGTGGATAGCTACAGGTTTTAAGACACAAGGTATGAGTTAATGCAACGTAACCCAGGCAAGGATTGGTTTGTTACCTTTCGCAAAGCGGTGTGCTGGCTAACTCATGGATCCAATAGATGGAAGAACTCTGCTTCCCAAAACTGGGCAGCACTGACGCGATCGCCCTCCACAATCACCCCTTCCGCTGCCAAAACCGCCCGCTGCTCCGGCAAATGCTGGGTAAACAAGCGCCCATCCGCTGCCACGATGCGATGGACGGGCAGCGACGGATCCGATTTCTTCAGCAGGGTGGGAATCACGCGGGCATAGCTGGTGGTCAGCCCCAAGGCGAGCAGGAGCGCTTTGGTGGGCACTACCTTGCCAGGGGGAATGCGGGCGACAAAATCCTCGAACTTGCCCCGCGTGGTTTCAGGAATGGCGGGGAAGCGATCGCCCAACACCCACACCGGATCTCCCTGTTGCACCGTGCCATCCGCCACGACCAGACCCAGCATCCCCCGCTTGCCATTGATTTTGCGCGACAGCCCCGGCTTCAATCGCTCCAGCGACGCACAGGGTTCACACAAAAACATCAGCCGTACCCGCGCCGTTTCGCCCAATTGCAACACTGTCCCTGATTCCAGCGACTCCACCGTCACATCCAGGAGCAGGTTTTCTTGCAAGTCCCCAGGCTGTAATCCAAACGCCTGCAACGAGGGCGTCCCCGCGAACAGCACCTGACGCGGACTCCCCACCTGGGCGTTGGCATCGCCCACAATGCCATACCCTCGCTTCAGCATGAGCTGATCGGTCGGCTCGACCAATACCCCTTGGGCGGGTTTGTAGAAAAGCGCTTGGAGGGTTGCAACGGGTTGCATCTGACGATGTGGGTAAACGGCATCTGTAAGAAAAAGCACGCAGTCACGACGATGGAGGCAATCCATCCATTGCCTCTGGAATAACGGTGTCAGCCGCGATCGCCAGTTGGACGATTTCTAGAAAGCGATCGCGGGTGGGCGATCGCCCCTGATTTGGCCAGATGAGGGCGATCGCGACTTGGGGTATTTGTTCGGCTAGTGGGCGATAGACAACCCCAGTGCGCTGGAGATTTTCGAGGGATTGGGGGACAATGGCCACTCCCATTTCCGCGGCCACAAGGCTGATGGTGGTTTGCATTTGCACGGCCTCCTGCACCACATTCGGGCTAAAGGCCGCTTGCTGGCAGAGGCCGATGATTTGGTCGTAAAGCCCAGGAGCAAGGGGGCGGGGAAAAAGAATGAAGGGTTCGTGGATGAGCGATCGCAGCTCAATTTTTGTCTGTGCGGCCAAGGGATGGGTGGCTGGCAGGGCCACCACGAGGGATTCGCACCAGACCGTCAGTTCTGCAAAGCCTGCCTCTTCCACTGGGGGGCGCACAAAGCCGACATCTAACCGCCCCGCCTTCAGTGCGGTGAGTTGCTGATCCGTCGTCAACTCCCGTAGTTCCAGCGTGACCTCGGGCAGGGCGCTGCGCATTTGCCGCAAAATTTGGGGAAGCACGTTGTAGGTGGCCGAGCTGACAAAGCCGATGCTCAGTTGCCCCAGTTCGCCCCGACTGGCCTGTTGACCCCGCAGGATGGCGCGATCGATCCGTTGCAAAATGGCCTGACAATCCTCTAAAAAGCTTTGCCCTGCTGCGGTGAGTTCGACCTGGCGACGGGTGCGGTGGAAGAGCTGGAACCCCAGCTCGGCTTCCAGTTGGCGGATTTGCTGGCTGAGGGGCGGCTGCGCCATGTGCAAGCGCTCGGCGGCGCGTCCGAAGTGTAACTCCTCGGCTACCGCTAGGAAATAGCGCAAATGCCGCAGCTCAACCATCGCGACCCTCCCTGCATTGGGGACAACGAACCTAAGCCACCCCCAACGCCTGCCGAATCACTTCGTCTTTTGCCCGAAACCCAACGAGCACCGCCGTTCCATCTTTGACGAAGAGCGGACGCTTGAGCAGCATGGCATCGTTGGCAAAGGCCTCTGCCCACTGGTCATCGCTCCAGGTATCGCGCTCTGGCCCCAAAGCCCGGTAGGCCTGCCCGGAGGTGTTGCGCATGGGTTTTGCACTCAGGGCTGCAATCCACTCTTGCACCATTTCTTTGGATGGGGGCTGCTCTTTTGTGTTGATAAAGTCGTACTCCACCCCGTTGGTGTCTAGCCACTGAAACGCTTTTTTGCATGTGCCACAGTTGGGGATGCCATAGACCTGGATAGAAGCCACGTTGTTTTACCTTTAGAACTTATGCATTGTTTTGAGGGTGTGGGCGCACCGCGTCCACACCCTCAACAAGTTTAGTCAGGATGACGCGAGGTTTGCGTCGGTCCTGACCTTACTGAAATGCCAGTGAACAACGGCTATTATCCCTCGAAACTTGGTGCGGTGGCGGTTTGCATCCACCATTCCAGTAGTAAGGCGCGGCACTGAAGACAACGGAGGTTTTCCAGCAGTGTGGGAATTCCCGTTGGGGTCGCTGGAACGCTGAGGCCAATGTGGTTGTAAGGAACGGGGAACGTTGGGTCGAGCTGAGCGACGAAGCCAAATACGGTCTGGTTGGAAAAGGAGCTGTTGACATACCAGCCTTGGGTGTTGACGGGGAGAAGTTGGGCGATCGCCCCCTTTTCCACGCCCAACTCGCGCACCAAAATTTGAAGCGCAGCGTCTTCAGGCCTTAGCCCTGCAGGCAAGCGTCCTCCTGGAAAGTCGAGGGTTACCTGCCCAACGCCCGGACGGAATATCGGCGGTGGCAGTAGGAGGTGTTGGGACTGCAAGGGTAGCACGATTACCGAATCGGCCTTTTCAACCCGCCAATAATCCAGCTTCTCGCCATCCGGCGTGTGCCAATGTTCACCAATCAAGGTTAGCCAGTGGGTCTGTAGATTGAGGAAGCGATCGCCCACTTGCCATGAATCAGGTGTTGGCTCAGATGTTGACTCGGATGTTGGCTCTGTCATTAGTTCCTGTTTGACGCTAAACCCACCAAGGGGCTGCGCCGGTACGCGGATCAGTTTCAATCCAGGGATACAGCCAAATTGCGTCATCCTTGACGGTCACATGCACCAGCTTCAGCGGCAAGTTGGCCGGCCCCCGCACGACAACCCCAGATGGGGTATAGCGTGAGCCATGGCACGGACATTGAAATTGTTGATCCACTGGATTCCAGGGAAAGGTGCAGCCCAGGTGGGTGCAATTGTTGACAATACCTTGGCCATCCAAAGTGGCATCGTCGTTGACGATGAGATAGGTGGGTTCTCCGGCCAGTCCGGCGACCAATGCCCGAGTTCCTGGTGGTTCAGCTAAAAGTTGGCTGGCGGGAATGGGGGTTCCATGTTGATCTTTCGCTAGGATACCGCCCCCTTCAGTGACGTCTGAAGGGGGAATCAGGAACTTTGTTGCCGGATAGAGGGCTGAACCGACGGTAGTAGCGACGACGGCACCCGTCAAGAAGTTCAGCAACTGGCGGCGTGAGGTGGATGGGCGTTCAAATGGGACTGCATGATCCATGATGGGCTTTACCTCCTAAACGACGGATAGGGCAATCTGGGCGATCGCCCCTAAAAAAGTCACAGTGATGGTTACAGAGTTTGAAGCGTCAAGGGTCAAGCCAGCGCGGGAACCGCAGAGGGTAGGCGATCCATTACAGCCTGCATCGTTTGACTGGCATCCAGAGCAATTTCCTTTGCTTTAGGACTGTGAATCATCAGAAACATCATGAGCGGATCAACGGCGGAGATTTCGACCCGGCCATCGGTGTGTTCTTGCACCACCACATTGCAAGGGTAAAGAGCCCCGGCTTTGTCGTCCGTCTGAATCATCTGATACGCCACCTGTGGATGGCAGGCTCCCAGAATTTTGTAGCGACGAAAATCGATATCGAGCTTCTTTTTGAAGGCAGATTGAACATCAATTTCGGTTAAAATCCCCAAGCCTTCGGCTTTGAGGGCATCGGTGACGAGGGCGATCGCCTCTTCGTAAGAGGCTTGTACGATTTTGCTGAAGTGATACATAGGTCTTTGAAATGGCCTCGAAATTACCGTTTATGACGTAATACAGCGCAATTTTGAGAAACATTGCAGCTTGTGTTTAACATCATATAACTAAATGGTTTTATGTTCGCGAAGCTTTTTAGAGTTTTGTGGGATTCAGGGTTTCTGTCGGGTCGTACTTTTGGGATGTCCACAGAACGGATACAAACCCTGTGTTATCCCGTGCTCAAGCGGTTGCCTTGTGGTTTTCGGATGGTGCAGGGCCAAAGATGCGATCGGTAAACTTGACGTACCAAGCCGCTGCTTGCACCTGGATGATGTAGGCCATCGAAATGATGATGGCGATCTCGGAGCCGTCTTGGCCAAAGGCTGTCATGGCGATCGCCAGGGCGATCGACAGGTTCCGCATCACGGTTCCATAGACCAGCGCAATGCCATCCTCACGATTGAACAACCACTTACCCAAAATGGTGCTGAGGACAAAGTTGATGCCATACAGCAGCGCCAGGGGGAGTAGGAACGACAGCAGCATCGCCGGATTGGCCACGATCGCCTTTGCCTTCAACGCCATCGCGACAAACACAATGCCAATCACGCCCAGGGTGGAGAAAGCTGGAAACTTCTGCTTCAGGTTTTTCTGATACTTGTCTTGGCCAACGGTGGCAATCAAGATTCGCTGTGTCGCAATACCCAGAGTCATGGGCAGGAATACGATCACCACGATTTGGCGGAAGATGTCAGTCAACGGAATTTCGATCACCGCTCCCATCAACCACTTTGCATAAAACGGGGTGGCGATGGATCCCAGAATCAGGCCAACCACGGTCATTTTGATGGCGGCGTTGATGTTGCCTTTGGCAAACCCTGTCCAAGAAATGGTCATGCCGCTAGTGGGTAGCAAGGCGGCTAAGAGTAACCCCAGCCCAATGAAGGGGCGATCGGCAAAAAAGATCTGTTTGATTTCAAAAGCCACAAAGGGAATCACCCCAAAATTCACCAGTTGGGTCATCAACTGAACTTTGTAATCACCGCCCGTCAGCAACGCTTTTACCTGGAGGTTAATCATCATGGGATAAACCATCAGGAAGGTGAGCGGAATAACAAGGGCTTTCAAAAAACTAGGTTCGACGGCGACCCCAAAGACAATTCCAAGGATCATGGCTATTGGAATGGCCCAAACCAAGTTCTTTTGAATCAGGGTCAGAAGTTTCCACATAAAACGCAATTCCTCACTGCAACAGAAATGGGCAGGGCAATGGGCAGGGCTTAGGCATTGTGCTGATGGTGTGAACACGACCCGGCCACACCATCAGCGGATTCACGCAGGATGATGCAAGTCTTGCGTAAGCCCTGAATGGATCTATTTTTTTATTGGCAAAATTTGCAGAACTGCTGGCCGCAGGTGCAGACACCACTTGCGGTTAGCGATGGAAGTGGATGAAGGGGCAATCAGAGTTGTAAATTGCAGGAGCATCCGTGTCTCCGAGGGGATAACAGGGAACGCCGCTGCAAAAACGTGCTCCTCCTGAAAAGTAGAGTGGAGCGTGATGGTAAGGGGCGATCGGATGCCGTCATGCCAGCAAGGTTAGATCCGAAGGTACAACAGCTCTCGAACCATCTCGTTACCGTCTTGAATCCATGCTCAAGCGGATTAAAGTTACTTTATCTAGATATAACCATATAGTGATTTCGTGGTCAAGTATAGAGTTGGGACTTGCGTAAAGCTCCCGCAATCCTGACTCGTTTTTAGGAATGAGGATAACGGGCACTGGTTTCAATGTCTCTCTCAGAAGGCGTAATGCAGCCTTTCGTCGTAAAATCAATACCGATGCTAAATCTCGAAACCACTTACAACGAACCCTAGACGTTCACTGGTTGGTGCACAATCTTGTGCGCGTCCATTTCACAACCAAAGTCTCACGGCAGGTACGACTTTGGTTGTGAAATGGGGGATATCTTGGTCACAGTTGTTATCGATCCGATATGCAGTCTAACCATTATCCAACAGGGGATAGACTATCCCTATTAGACGGAACCAGTACAGGCAATATCTACCCCACCTAAAAACGATATGGCACAGTCAGTTCTTGAAACTGGGAAGCGCGCTTTTACGGCCTTTGCCGAAGGCTGGTCGACCGGAAATTTCCAGCCCTACATCGATATGCTGGCTGAAGACGTTGAATTCTGGTATCCAACGGGTAGCCACCACGGCCAGTTCAGTGGAGCAGCAGGGCGCGCTGAGATGATCGCGAAGTGCAATGACCACACGGCAGCGGGCGATCGCCTCACCCTCACTCCCACCTACATCACCGCTAATGACACCATTGTGGTGGTTGAATTCTCCGCTTCCGGAGTCTTTCAAAACCAACCCTACAAGGGCTGGAATGCCATTTCACTGGGCATAACGGGTGAAAAAATTTCGGCGTTCCGTGAGTATTTTGGAAATTTAGGACAGTAACCCAAACAAGCTATTGCATGGAGAATACACATGGATAGAGAAGACGCAACCCTGTCAGGAAATGCAGCGGAGAAAGTGCATCTCATCCATGATCGGGGCAACCGGGGGCACACCAAACTGGGTTGGCTCGATAGTTTTCACACCTTTTCCTTTGGGGGCTTTCGAGATTCCGATCGCATGGGGTTTCGTGCATTGCGCGTCATCAACGACGATCGCGTCATCCCCGGAGCAGGGTTTGGCGAACACAGCCACCAGGAGATGGAGATCTTTACCTATGTCTTAGACGGCCAACTAGCTCACAAAGACAGCTTGGGCAATGGAGCTGTCATTAATCCTGGCGACGCTCAGATTATGAGTGCCGGCACAGGGATCACCCACAGTGAGTTCAACCCATCTGAAACCGAACCCGTTCACTTTCTACAAATCTGGATTATTCCCAATCAGCTTGGACTTGCCCCCCGTTACGAACAACGCAGCTTTTCCCCGAGTGAGAAACAAGGAAAGCTGAGGCTATTGGCAAGTTCCGACGGACGGGATGGTGCAGTAACCGTCTATCAAGATGTGGAGCTATTAACAGCAGCGCTAGAA
>JBCBSL010000195.1:0-10532 GCA_039819145.1 Cyanobacteria bacterium J06638_22 | reverse complement strand
GGATTAACCGACCACATTTGGAGTTTTCGCGAACTATTGACCGCCAAATTGCCCGCTCATCATTCTCAAAGTACTAGTCGCTGAGCACCCAAAGCTGCGGGGTTTTCAAAAAATGATTGATCCTAATCTCAATGCGCAAGGCTATATCTTGAGGGACTTGTTTGCAGGCGTGTGTGGGTAGGGTCCGCATACCCGTCGTAGATTAAAGGATTGCATCGACCGCCGGCGCTTTGTACAATCCGATAAACCTTGTTCAGCGGGTAGAAATCATGATTGCAGCGGATGGCGATCGCTCAACCTCTAAAAAAGTAGCGTCCATGTCTCGCGGTCGGCTGCAGTGGCAATTCGGCTTCACCCTGGTGATGTTCGTTTTTATGTATTTGCCTGTGCTGGTGCTGGCCTTCTTCAGCTTCAACGAATCCCCCTTCGCTTCAAACTGGCAGGGTTTTTCGCTGACATGGTACATCAGCATGTTCAATGATGGGCGGATTTTGTCGGCTTTGCAAGATAGCCTTTCAGTGGCTCTCATTTCCGTCTTGGTCTCATCGGTGTTGGGTACGCTGATGGCCGTGGGTCTGGCTCGCTACGCTTTCCCTGGCAAAAGCTTGTACCAAGGCGTATCCTACCTGCCGCTGATTATTCCCGATATTGCGATCGCCGTTGCTACCCTGGTTTTTCTGGCATCCATGGCGATTCCCCTGAGTTTATGGACTGTGGTCGCAGCCCACATGGTTTTCTGCCTTGCCTACATCGCTGTTGTGGTCTCAACGCGTCTAGCCGGACTCAATCCGTATCTGGAAGAAGCTGCCCTGGATCTGGGCGCTACCCCTCGTCAGGCGTTCATCAAAGTGCTGTTGCCCGAACTCATGCCTGCCATCGTTTCGGGTTGCCTGCTGTCATTCGTGCTGAGCATGGATGACCTGCTCATCTCTAGCTTCACGGCTGGGGGCGGTGTCAACACCCTGCCGATGGAAATCTTCAGTCGGGTTCGCACGGGGGTTAAACCCGATGTCAATGCCCTCAGCGCTGTGTTGATTTTGGGATCGGGCATTCTGGCCTTTACCGCAGAATTTATCCGATACCAAAGCGATCAACGCCGATTGAGAAACTAGACTGCCTGATCATCTGTTGAAGTGTTTGTGGACGATGCATCTGTAGACGATGCGGTTGTAAACGAATCTTCAGATTGTTCTACCGGATAGCTGGGCACGGTTAGCGTGAAGGTCGTCCATCCGTCTTGGCTGGCTGCAGAGATCGTGCCTCCCAATTCTTCAGCCAGCTTTTTAACCAGCGCCAGTCCTAGACCTGTGCCGCCATGCTTGTACCGATCCAGCTGGGTAACGCGATAGAACTTCTCAAAAATATGCGGGAGTTCGTTGGCTGGAATCTCGGCCTCGTTGCGGAGTGTAAAGACCAGATGCGGTACATGCGCGAAGGTGCTCTCGCTCGGAGCAACCGACAATTCGATGGTTGACTCACGGGCAGTGTACTTACAGGCATTGTGGAGAAGTTCGACCAAGATGCGCCCTAAGCTACTGAGATCAGATCGAAGCCATTGCACCTCCGGCACGCAATGCAACACAAAGTTTTGCTGGTAGCTGTGTAGCCGAGACTGGAAGGGGCGCACTAATTCGGGAAGCCAGTTTTTAACATCAATGACCTCCAAGGACAACTGCGCCCGTGATTGCTCTAGCCGTTGTAGATCCAACAAATCATTGATGAAATCAGATTCGCGTGCCAGCTCATCCTTCAAAATCTTGATATATTGCGCTTGTTTCTCGGGAGAGTTAGACAGTTCAAGCATGTGAATCGCCATTTTAAGGTTGGCGATAGGGGTACGGAGCTCGTGGGAGACCGTGCTGAGAAACTGATCTTTGAGCTGATTTAGATGTTCTAATTCTTCGACCTGAGTTTTAGCGGCTCGGTAGAGTCGTGCTTGCCGGATGGCAATCGCACACTGGTCAGCGACCTGCTGCACAAGCTCAATCTCAGATAGATTGAATACATAATCCTTCTCGTGGATCAGCCAGAGATCACCTAAAACCGTTTGTTCCATCCCCTCAGCACTTTGGGGATCAACGAAAATGGGGCACGCTAGCATCGCGACCGCCCCCCGTACCGGATTTGGGTAAAGCGAACAGAATTGAAACGAGTGCCCCGCTTTCAATTGATGGTAGATTTCTGGCGCATCTTCCATGCGGGCAACTTTGCCATAGAACGCGGGGATCGAACTGGTGTACTCGTAAAGAATGGTCGATGTATTTTGATCGAGGTCGTAAAGCGCGGCGTTACATCCCGCAATTTCAAGCCCCACAGTCAATTCCTGCACAGCGGCCTGTAGGATCTGATCTTGATTGAGGGAATCTCGCACGCGGTTGGTAATTCGCTTCAGCATAGATTCGTATTTCAGAATCCGCTGCATTTGCTCGTTTCGCTGATGCAGATCCTGTTCTAGAGTAGCGCTGGTTTGCTGGACTTGTTGGTACATCGTGGAATGGCAGAGGGCGATCGCCAACTGATCGGCCAACCGCTGTAGCAACTCGATTTCCCACCACTGCCATATCCGCTCTCTGCCGCATTGGTGCACTGCAAGTAAGCCCAGCACTTTCGATTCATCTATAACCGGAACCGTCACCATGGCTCGAATGTGGTGACAGTGAAAACATTCGGTTAGCTGAGAAGGACTGGATAAACCATCGACACTAGAAAAAACAACTGAGCCATCTTTTCTGCACCAAGCAGGTTCATTGCCTATGCAATTTGAGGCGTCGAGATTTGGGATAATGCTCTGACCCAATAGCGATCGCCACCCTGACTCAACCGCTTCGGCGATCGCGATTCCTTGTTCGCCATCTACTCGATAGATGACGACCCGGTCAACGTTTAGCACCCGTTGAACCTCGGTCACAGCATTGTGGAGAACAGCTTTTGGATCCAGGGATTGGTGGATTTGCTGAATCATATCTGCCGACAACTGCGCCAGCTCCAGCTGTTGCTGTTGCTCATTAGTCCATTGTCGATAGTGCGAGACATCATGTGCCTGCCAGCGAATCATCCTGCCATCATGGGTGACACAGTCCAAATCCGCATCTAGATGAAAGACAACAGCACCCGCATCCCAGGAGCCAGGATCTGACGACGGTGAGGCATGGTCAGGACTATTTTGGGTTGACTCCCGCCACAAGCGCACATTGAGCTGGGCGTTTCCGCCAGCCTGTTGCAACTGTTGGAGCGTGGCCTGCACGACAGCAATCATCTCCGGTGCAATGAAATCTAGGAGCGATCGCTCCATCCACGCGTCTGCTGCAAGCCCCAACAATTGACCAGCCGCCTGGTTGGCTTGAAGAATTATGCCGTCTCCATTCGTCAGAAAATCGGGAGTAGGTGCCCGATCAAACAACCGCTTGAAGGTTTTACGCTCCTGCTGAAGCTGAGCGTGGTAAGCGACTATCTCGTTATATTTCTGCAATAAATGGTTGGCGTCTCCCCGGAAGTCCACCGTTATGGCTTCAGGCGCAGTTCGTTCCCATGCAATCGGGAAGAGGGAGGACAGATCACAGATCAGGGGAGCCGCCCAAGGAACTGCAGCGTTTTTTTGAAAACCGGCGTGTTGTAAGGCATCTGATTTATCGAGAAGAGACTGTGCGTCTTTGTCAGATCGATCGGATTCGATCGATCCAGATTTTTGTTGGCGCTCCGGGACATTCATCCTCTGCCTCCATAAAATTACCTGTGGGAAAAATGAAGGAAGAACCATGCAGGGAAAATCCCTGCTATCTAAGGTTTCCATCTATGCCGTATAAAATGCCTAACCAGCGCGGGATGAAACATCCACTGCATTGGCGAGGATCATCGGGTTGTTCCTAGACCTTCATCCGAATACCAGCGAAGCATGCGATTCTGCTGTACAGACTCAAAAACGGTCTGCCATTCGCAACTCTGCTTCACTCGACTCTGATTCACCTAAAGAGCGATCGCAATCACAGCAAGCCTATTACCAATGCAACACAGATAAAACCGACACTAATCAAAAGTCCAATCAGACGCTAAAAATGAAAGTGATTGAACGATGACCAGCACTACGGTCGAACCAACTCCAGGGAGAGTGAGCTGAAATCGTGAAACCAATCGACTCAGAGATGGGCGCGAGAAATTGTCTGAGCGTTGACATGACGGGTCAAATCAGACAATAACCACCCAAACCAGCGAGATCGTTAGAGAAAAGGTAGAGTTGTGCAGATTGTGTGATCGCAATAACGACGACCCAGTTGAACCTAGAAAATTACAGTGGAACAATTACAGGGAAATTTGGGGGCAACTCAACTCAATAAAGGCTCTCAACTACTCAGCCAAACCTAGCTGTCCAAGCTCACGACCTATTCATTAGCATTTGCCCACAGTCTTCCGTATCTTCTCGCAAACTTTATCATCTTCCAAGAAAATTTTGCGGAGAATTCAGGAAAATATAGCTTTTTTTCAGATTGTCTACAAAACGTTGCAGTTTTATCTTGTCTGCTCTTGGTCATGAAAAGGAGTCCTAGACCCATGCCTATACCTATCGGGTATCACGGGCGTTTCCAACATATAGAAATAATGCCGATCGGCAGGCCTAAGCTACATGGTGGCACAAGGACTGATGCACCCCCCGGACAGCGCGCGCTACCAGCATGAATACAATTGATAGCTTTCTATAGCACCCCAATAAAGTCGCTAGATTGTCCCTCATCGGTTGCCTACCGAGATTGTGCGGACAATGCTCGTTATTTCAAGTGGCCTGGACGCTCTCCACTAGATTCCATTGATGGTCGCGCTCAAATGCTTCAAACACTTGCTCGAACATTTGACGACAGTGGTTATCCCGCTTCAACGGAAGTTCTTCATTCTTGACCACAACGTTTAACTGAACCTCTTTGGTGCGATCGCCTGTCCTATCGATGAGTACCTCAACGGTCACCAATCGCGAGTAGGATACTCGACCGGGGACTTCGCGAGCAAAAACATAGTCATCTTCGTCGTAGATGACATCACAATCGCAGGATCGCAAGACATCGGCGAGCCGATGGCGAATAGAAGCTAGAGGTGTTGCCAGGGTAAATAGGCTGGAATAACGAGCCATTGCTCTGCTCCCAATATGTGCAACTTCGTAGACTAGGTTCTCTTCCTCAGGCTATGCCATTCATCTAGACCAAGCAAGATGCCTGAAAGGGATCGATGTAACAAACTTACGCGCGTCTTGTAGGACACAAGGCTGTGTGCCGAGCGTTAGACATCCACATTGCGTTTCCGTCTAATTGCATATTATGCGAAGTGAAGGTTAAATTTCATTCGCTCTGAACATTTTGTTCATTTTTCGCGCCATACTCCGACAATACCAAATACTTAGCCGATCTGACAGGCTGGATAGCTCAAAATATTCAAAAATAAAGCTGAAAGATAAGCGCGAACTATCTGCATAGTGAGCGATCGCACCCCTTTCAGAAAGCTTAATGTTTCGTGCCAAATGATTGTCTTAACGCGAAATTCACAAAGCCCCCCGTACAAGCTTTAATCAGTCCACCCAGTTCCTCTCAGGAATCTCCTCAATTTTTATTCGGCAATCTGAGTGCCGGATAAACACCAGAGACACCCTGGTTTTGAGTCGCTCAGTGCTACCCAAACCACCCAAAATCATCGGTCTTAGCAGGGGTTTCATATTTGTCCTGTACTGCATTCAGTCATATCTTGAAAACATTGGAAAGAGGAGAGTTAGTCCGCAAATTAGCAACATTCAAACGAGTCATAATCAATCATTATTCGACCGCGAAAGTATTGGATTTGGGGTCGAGATATGAGCTGAGAAGCGTATTAGAGACCGATCGCATTCAGAGGGAAAAGACAAGAATTTGGAGCAGGACGTTTAAGTCTGAAAAAAGTTCCTGACCTAGGAAATATGGTCTTACCCATTTAGAGCTCAGCAAAAAAATCAAGCTCTCATAAAAGGAGGGGTGCAACCCACTTTCGCATTGAGTTCTTGTCCTAGACTCAATGAGTTTGTAGTCGTACATATCCCTTGGCTTAGAGCTAGATTAAGGCGGATAAATTAGAATCGACTTTTTTGCAAACCATATGCCGCATGGCTTGTAAAAGATATCCCCATATCAGATCTGGTTGAGGAACCCAACTGGATTCGATCTCAGTGCCGGACCAAAAATCAAACCCCAGCTAAAATCTTTGATTTTTGGTAGCGCGGGCGGTGTCCGCGCTACCAAAAATCAAGGGTTCTTTGGGATTTGTCCTGTACTCGGGGATTCGATATTAGAAGGTCATGGGTGCGATCGGTTCGATATCTGGTGCACTGCCCCCAATCTGGTTCGTCCGCAATACCCAAACCGATGCGCCATGGTCGAGAAAAACCTTGACGATGGTGTCGCTCGCTCTTCGTGGAAGGAGTGTACGCCAACTCCCAATGCCAGCCATCAAATTTTGTAGGGGCTTGTCTTCCAGGGTGCTCCCCAGGTTGTATTCATTCGTTTCCCAGTCAGCTCTAGAATTACCCAGGGGTTGCAGCTCCAGCTTCAACCCCTGGCCAAGGTGCAAGAGATTGCGGAGAGCTTTGCTGTCTTGAGGGTGCCGTTCCGCCCAGTTTGTGAGCCAGTTGCTCTGGGTGCTTAGGTATTGTAAAGCTGTAAAAACGGCTCGGTTAGAGTCTTGCGAACAGTTGTTGGCGGGGCCAACATAAGTACCGCCCGTGCCATCGCCAATACGGTAGCGCGCCGTCATCGCAACAAGCTGGGTAATAATGCTGTCAATAGGCGATCGCCGTTCTCCATCCAACTCATACCAGCGAGATAGGCCGTCGAGGTGCAGCAGAATATCGCAGACGGGGCGTATTCCCAGCCAGCCAAACTGACGATCGCCCATGTACCGCGACCAATGGAGCGTGCCTGCCACGAGTCCATCGGCATTGTGGGTGTAAATCTGGTAGTAGCGGATGTCAAAGCGCCGTTCCTGGGTAAGGGGATCGCGGATGACCGTCGCCATACCATAGGCAAAATGCCCAAAGAAGATGGGGGTAGCGGCAGCGGGCTCTCGTTTATTGCCGCCAATGCCACCATAAACATGTAGAAGCAGCGCGCGATCCCCCTCTTGCCACTCATGAATAGCGGTCTGAATAGCCGCAGAACTGCCATCATCTGTGGCGGTGCAGAGAACCGAGGAGATTCGTCCCTTCTGTGCGACGGCATTGGCCCAGGCGTCCCGGCGAATATATCGGTAGGCCGCTTTTGAGCCGAATAGAACGCGATCCGGCTGCACCTGCAATAAGCGGCGCGGTGCTAGGGCTTGGATCACAAACTGGTGGGTGTCATCAAGAGCGCCATAGATGTACCAGCCTGTTTCATTCAGGGGCGATCGCTCCAAATCCTGCGTGGAAGACGGGGCAAGGTTGTTTTGATCGGCAACCACAGGGGGCAAGGCCACCACCTCTTCTCCGCCATCAAAATCCCCTGTCTCTGGATTGAAATGCTCCACCCAATAGCGATCGCCTGAATCCGGACGAAGGAACCGCACGAGCCCGTAATAGCGTCCGGTGATCTGAATCGGTTGTTGGTCAATGCTGACGATCGCTGGATAAGGCAATTGGGCGGTTGTAGCGACCTCAATTGATCCCTCCAGCATCACGACAAGGTCGTCAACGGGGTGGGAGCCAGCCAGCGATTCGAGGGGATCAACCTGCTTCCAATGGTTGAGGCGATCGGGATGCACGATGCCGCCGTAGATGCTGCTGTATTCAGCCTCCGTGCTGAAGTGGACATCTTTGGTGACAGCCTTCACCCAGCGCTGCACCCTCGGATGCCGACTCCACCGCAGAACCACCGTCTTACCCACCAGTTGTTGGTATGCAGACGGCGCCTGGTGAACCTCGAAGAAAACCCCTTGCACCTGCAATCGCTGCTCATACTCCGGTAAAATCAACCGTCCCATCCAGGGGGCGATCGCTCGATACCAGTTTGAGGGCGGTGTTTGGTGCAGTGGATAGTAGCTGGGGCGGGTAAAGGGCGCTTGGCTGTAACGCTCGTAGTTACTCAGCTTGACCGAGGTCAAATCGGGCTGCGGTAGGAGCTTTCCCTGGATGATCTGGTTGATGTAGTCGATGGTTTGTCCCAAGGCTGTGCGACCATCTGGCAGCATCACATCGGGATCGAGAATGCCCCCCGGCACTTGGTGCCCCACAGGCCCCATCGAAAAGATGGAGAGGTTGCCTCGCCGCTTGGCACGGTTCCAGTAAGACAGGAAGAAAATTTTCCAGCGTCCTGGGAACATAACCGGGCCGATGCGCTCCACACCATCCTTTTGGCCGACCAAATGATAGAGATGTTCCAGTTGCAGAATATTGCAGTTGCCGCTGATAACCCCCCCCAGAGAAATGGCCTCAATAGGGGCGCCCAGTGCTCGTTTCAGATAAGGCGCACAGGCACAGGACATTTGCCCACCCCCGCTGTAACCCATCAGGGTAATGGGGGTGCCGCTGCCCAGTTCGTAGCCGTTTTTCATCAGCCCGTTGTAGACTACCTGGGCGATCCCCTGGTTGTAGAGGGGGCCATAACGGCGATCGGCAGATACGCCGACAATCAGCACGTTGCGCAGGTTGACCAGCAAACCTAGCAAAGCGGCAGGGTTCGCGAAGCGAGCTTTGTCCGCCGCTTTCCACAAAAACGAGAGGGGTCGATCTTCATCGAGCGGATTGTTGACCACCGAATAGGGCATGATGCCCCGAACTAACGCCACATCATCGGGCAGGGTAGGAGCGAGGGTGTCGAGAAATTCTTCGATGTCGGGCAAGTATTCAAAGGTCGATTTGCCAATGCCATCCAGGTAAACGATGTAACGGGAGAGTGCGGGAATGCTTCCCCCATGCAACCGGGCAGTCGATTGGGCTAATTCTCCAGCATTGATGGTGGTGTCGATGTCGTCGTCATACCAACCGGCCCACCAACCCAGGGTTTCCAACGGGGCCAGTAGCCCGGCAACGACGATCGCTACGATAGAAATCCAAACAAGGTCAAACACCCAACGCACCAGGCGAGGCAAGTCACCATCGACACCAAACAGCCATTCTTGGATAGGGCGCAGCAGAATAATCACAACCACCGTCAGTACGCCCATGCCCCCTAGCGCCAGCAGTGTCGTCACGGTCGTGCGATTAATGCGTCGAGGTCGATTGCCCTGGGTTGATCCCACTGGCTGGGATCCAACTGCGGTCGGGGAATATGTCGTTTTTGGAGTCCTCTGCTGGGTGGGGGAAGGGTGAGGACCGTCATCAGAAGCCTCAGTGGCCGACTCATTAGGGTCTGGATGCACGGTTTGCCGCACACTGGTGATTTTTTCTCGCAGTTCCTCTTGCCATAGGGTAGTGCTCTGGTGGGCACGCTCGCGCACCATGCCGACCAACTCTTTTCGACTAGTTGCCAGCTCTACGCCTGCTACGGTGTTGGTGATCCGTTTGCCCAAATTCGCGATTGGCTGACCCAGGGTATTTTGCAACACCTGAAGCACAATCCAGCCGAGAGCCACATAACCAAAAGCTGCCCCCTCACTGACATTGGCGATCGCCCCAAAACCTACAACTAGCGCTAGCAAATGCCAGATCGACAGCACGGCAAGGATGGGGCTTCCCAAGTAGGGCAAGGCTCCCAAGAAGCTGAACAGGAGCGTTGCATAGCTTACTCCCAGCCCTTTGAACAACGCGCTAAAGGAGACCGATGCATTCCACGGCAACAGCGTAATGAGCCAGGTGCTGAATACTAGGAAACAAAACCCGACTAGGAATAGTAGGGCATTGAGCAGCACACTCAGGACAAATCGCAGGGGTTTGACCTGATTCAGAAACAGAACGATGGCTTGGGCGATCGCCTGAGAAAACCCGGCCAGCAGTACAATCAGCACAGCTACGGTAAACCCGCGGGGCAATGCCTCAACCGCTCGAAAGGCATTTGTGTTCAGCGCAAATACCCATCCGATGAGTTCCCAAAAACTGGACAAAACACTGGACCAAGCAAAGTCTGGCATGGACGATCGTACTCCTTACCAACAAAACAATGGTGAGGTTGCTGCGCCTTCAAGTAAAACATCCTCCATCCACGTTCTCAAAAAAGTTCTCAAAAATGAAATAAACAGAACTTCGGCACTTTGTTGACGTTGGGGTGGCGTTGCGATCGCCAAATCAACAAAATGCCGAAGGTTGACAAACATGTTTCTCGAAAAAATGATTCTCGGGAAAATAGCAAGACGGATTAGGCTCTGCGATCGCGCTACTCCAACCCACTTTGGTCATTGCACTACTTTGGAAAAACAAATAAATGTTGTTTCCTAGATGCCCTTGAGATCATTAAACGGGCGTTGCATAAATGTGGGATGAATTTCATACTTTGAGGTGAAACAACTCTAATCAAACGTATGGAATGTCCGGAGTGCCAATCTAACCATATCCGCAAGAATGGCCACCGACGAGGAAAACAGAACCATATTTGCGTCGATTGTGGCCGTCAATTTGT
>JBCBSL010000194.1:0-10547 GCA_039819145.1 Cyanobacteria bacterium J06638_22 | reverse complement strand
CGCCCAAAACATCATCAAACTGCTTTGAGTTTTCGTATCAGATGCGTAAGTCCTAGATTGAATAGACGTTGCCCCAAATGCCTCTGGAGCTGCCGATTGCGATCGCCCCAGCGCTAGAATGGGAGACGCCTCGTGATGGAAAGACCCGACCCATGACCTCCGATCCTTCTCGATTTAAGAGTGTCCGGCAGTGGCTGTTGCCCCTAGCATCCGGTGTTTTGCTACTCGGCCTAGGTGCTACAGGATGGTGGATTGCCGAGCGTGCGACGTCCTCTAATACCGCTGACGGCCCCTCGTCAGGGGACGAAACCGAGGCGATCGCCCTCCCAGAACCTGCACTCGATGCACTGGAAGCCCCCGCCAACTTGTTAGAAGCTCCCGATGATTCCAGTCAAGTCGTTTTACCCGACGGATGGGAAGAAGAGCCAGAGCTGAACCCAGTGGCGCAAATCCAAGCAGCAAACCGTCAGCAGCAGATGTATCTGGTAGTTCGCGCTCAACCCAGAGCAGAGCTAGCTGACCTGACGAAAGAAGAATTTTCGGAGCAATCGCGCCAACAACTGAAAGACCAACTAGCGGATGTGGAAGAATCGGGGCCAAGTGAAGACATCACTCAGGTTGGGGAGTTTGATGCGGTGCAGTACGAAATTCGTGGAACCAACAACGAGATTAGCGTGGTCTATTTGCACACAACCGTTGAAACGCCACAGCACTTCACCCAAATTCTCACATGGACATCGCCCACAGACTTTGCCCGCAATGAAGCCGCCATGCAAGAGCTAATTCAGAATGTAGAGATTCGCTAGTCTAGCCTGACGCATTGAGATTAGGATCAATCAGGTTTTGAAATCCCTGTGATACGCGGCTTTCAAAGCCTGATTGGCTTCTCCCTAAGCGCGTAGCGTTATAGAAGTTTGCTCAGGACATCAAAGCCCTTTTGCTTTGAACCCAGTATTCTTAAATAGAGGGCTTATGAATGTTGCGAGTGCGATCGCAACATCCACCAATCACCATCAACGAACTTCGTCAGGACTGCGCTACCTTTGCATGAAACCCTGATCAGATATGTTCAGGGAAAACGGGTCTCTTGTTCCAGTTTGGATATGCTGCCAGTTAAAGCACAAAAGGGATGTGGCGGGAAAATACTTTCTGAAACTTCATCCTTACATTTAGATATATGGCTGGAGGATCGGCCTTAACCTGACAGGGTGAATCCTTCAGATACGTTGGGTGTATCGTACTCGCCAACTTGGGTGTAGTTTCTTGCTCTCATTGTCCAGCATCATGCAGATATTGCACATCTTCTATCCGCGAATTCATGGCCTCCCAAACATGACCAAGCGTGTGATAGAGAAATGCAATGGGTTCTTTGATCGTGCTGTATGACTTAGCTGCACAAACCATGAAGCCGTGGGGACGTTATAGGTTTGATTCATTCCCTGTTGCATAGTTCTCATTGGATGGTTTGTAGATTTTTTCCTTGAGATTTAGTGTTTGTTGGATATCAAGATTTGGGATAAGTAGGGTTGAGGGCCTCTATTTATACATTTCTGTTGGTCATGGAAAGAGCCATCGCCCTTCTACAGTTTTTCTGAGAATGCAAGTCATAAAAGCAATCGCAATGCTCGTGTTAGAACTTCTGTGCTGGCATATGCATTCATGCCACCTAAACCCGCATTAATTCAACCACTGATCAATGACGGCGTCGAATTTGATTTTCTGAAAGGTGACTTGAATGAGTGAATCGGAGCGGTCATTCCCTTTAGAGATGGCCCAACTCTTGCAGGTACTGACCACATCAATTGGTGAGTCTGAAGATTTTGATGCGGCATTAAAAGCAGTCCTTGAGCAAGTCTGTGAATTAGCAGACTGGGACATGGGGGAGGTATGGGTTCCGAGTCAAGGTGACCAGCACTTGCACCCCAACCCCGTGTGGTATGCCAAAGTACCAGAGCATTGGGCTAGCTTTCGCGCCGCAACGATGGGGCTGTGGTTACAGCCGGGGCAAGGGCTACCGGGGCGGGTCTGGCAGAGTGGTATGCCTGAGTGGGTGCCTGACGTGTCGCAGAGCCCCCACTCCACATTTGCGCGATGGCAGGGAGCGCTGTCAGCAGGGGTTAGAGCGGGGTTAGCTGTACCCATTGTGTCAGGAGATTTACCCCAGACAACAGATAGGACAGCCACGTCTAAGACACATCGGGAACAGGTTGTGGCCGTACTGGCATTTTTCCGGTTTGAATCCTGGACAGAAGACGCGCGGCGAGTGGGTTTAGTGACGGCGATCGCCGCTCAATTGGGACCCATCATCCGGCTTAAGCAAGCCCAGACCCATTTGGCCGCCAGCCGCGATCATTTCCACCACTTGATTGATTCTCTACCCGGTATCGTCTTCTCAAGCATCAATGATATCGGCTGGTCGATGCAGTACTTGAGTGCCGGATGTGCCCTTTTGACTGGCTACCGGAGTGAAGATCTGGCGGGTGAACAACGAATTCTCACCTTCAATGACATCGTCCACCCCGACGATTTACCCCATGTCTTGCAGACGATTTCTGAGGCGATCGCCCAGCGCCAACCCTATGTCGTTGAATATCGTATCCGCACCCGGCAAGGGGAAGAGAAATGGCTATGGGAAAAGGGGTATGGGGTTTTTGACGCCACGGGCCAGGTGAAGGGGGTCGAAGGATTTATTACCGATACCACCGATCGCAAGCAGATGGAGAATTCGCTCCGTAACAATGAGCGACTCTTCCGGAGTCTGTTTGATTGGGCGGCGATGGGGATTTGCCTCAATGACCGCGAGGGCCGACTGCAGGACTGTAATACCGCATTCGAGGAGTTTTTGGGCTACTCCCTGAGCGAAATGTATCGGCGGCACTTTCATAACTGGACTTACCCCGATGACCTGGCCGAAGACATGGGGCTCCTGGAAGAAATTATGGAGGGCGATCGCGACTCCTTCCATCTGGAAAAGCGTTATATCCGCAAAGATGGTCAGATTGTCTGGGGCAAGTTGACCATTTCTGCCATTCGCGATGAGTATGGCGACGTGACAGCAACGTTTGGCTTTGTCGAAAACATCAGTCAACGGAAGCATGCAGAAGCCGCATTGAGAGCGCAGGAAGAGCAATCTCGTCAGCTGTTGCAGGCCATTCCCGAACTCTTGTTTGTGATAGATGATGCCGGAGTCTATCGCTATGTCCAGGCAGAAGATGAAGCGGATTTGCTTTATCCCCCCGAAGATATCTTAGGCAAATCTCCCGAGCAGCTTTTGCCGCCGCCCTTGGCTCAACAGTTACGCCAAAAAATGCAGCAAGCACGGGAGACCGGGCATTATCAAGCGATCGACTATCAGCTTTCCTTCGACGCCGAGGTGCGTTACTTCGAAGGGCGCGTGGCGCCCTACGGTGAAGCATCCTACGTATTGACGGTGCGCAATATTAGCAACCGCAAGCGTGCCGAGCGCGCGATCCAAGAGCAAGAAGCATTCCTGCGCTTAGTCCTCGATGCGATTCCCCAGCATATCTTTTGGAAAGATACGAACCTGGTATATCGCGGAGGCAACCACGCCTTTGCACAAGCTGCAGGGCTGGCGAATCCAGAGGCATTGATTGGCAAAACCGATCTCGACTTATGGGAGTCAGAACAGGCAGACGATCAGATCGCGAGGGATCGCCAACTTCTTGAAACCCAACAACCGACCCGCAACGTTGTACAGCAACGGCAGTTGGGTGATGGGCACCTCGTCTGGCAAGTCACGAATCAGGTGCCTATCTACGATGCCGATAACGAAATTGTGGGCATCTTGGGCACCTATGACGACATTACGGAGCAAAAGCGCATCGCTGCATTGCTGACTCGTCGACAGCAATATCTCAATGCCCTGGTCGATCTGCAAAACGCCTTGCTGGCAACGGATGAGTTGAGCAAGGTCGCCGATGCAGCTCTGGCGTCCCTTGGCACGGTAGCAGGAGCCAGCCGCGCTTACCTGTTTGAGAATTTTTGGACGGATACAGGGGAGTTGCGATCGCGCCATCGCCATGAATGGTGCGCCGAGGGCATTGCCTCTCGATTAGACAATCCAGCGTTCCAGATCCTGAACTATGAGGCTTTTCCCCACCTGCACCAACGCCTGCTCAGCAATGAGAGCTACATGGCAACGGTGGCGAAGTTACCAGATTCAGAACGCACCCTTCTTGAATCCCAGGGTGTTGTCTCCCTTTTGCTCCTGCCGTTGTGGGTCAATGAGCACCACTGGGGCTTCATTGGCTTCGATAATTGTGTGGAAACTCAACTATGGCTGGCAACCGAAGTTGACTTATTGCGAGCTGCAGCCGCCTCAATTTCCCTCAGTCTGGAACGGCAACAGGCGAGTGCGGCTGTCCGCGACAGCGAAGCCCGCTATCGGCTGTTAGCAGACAATTCGAACGATGTCATTGCTTGTCATTCCCCCGAAGGCATATTTCGCTATGTGTCTCCCGCCTGCTTAGCGCTGCTTGGGTACACGCCCGATGAGTTGCAGGGGCGATCGCTGTTTGACCTAATTCATCCCGACGATACGGCCACGGTGCAGCGGATCCATAAGGTCATCACCCGGACGGAGCAGTTTGACATTACCCCCTACAGTTACCGCGTTCGCCACAAGTTAGGCCATTACCTTTGGATGGAAACCTGTAGCCGCGCGGTGAAAGGGACAGATTTTGAGGATGTCGAGGAAATTATTGCGGTGTCGAGAGACGTCACCGAGCGCTACCGAGCGAGTGAATTGCTAACTGGACAAAAACGATTATTGGAGATGATCGCCCGGGATTATCCCCTACAGGACACGTTGGAAGAACTCCTGCGCACCATCCAAGCCCAAAAGCCCGAGAGCCTTCCGTCAATCCTGATGGTGAATGCGGAAGAAACGCAGGTGCAGCGGGGGATTTCCCTCGCTCTACCCAAGACCTATATGGATTCTCTGCAAGGGCTCGTGATTGGCCCCAGGGTGGGAACCTGCGGCACGGCCATGCATTTTGGGAAAATTGTCATCACGTCTGATATTCAAGTAGATCCGCTCTGGGAAGGGTTTCGGGAGTTGGCGCTACCCTACGGTCTCCGATCCTGCTGGTCGATGCCCATCATTTCGTCTCAAGGACGCATCCTGGGAAGCTTTGCGACCTATCACCGCGAACCCCAGTCGCCCACGTCCCATGAAATTCAACTACTGGAAATAGCGCGACAAATTGCGGCGATCGCCATTGAGCAAGAACTAGCTAGCGAAGCCCTGCAACAGGCTGAGGCGCGCTACCGAGGTATCTTTGAGAATGCCGTTGAGGGAATTTTTCAGAGCACAGTGGATGGGCGTTACACGATTGTGAATCCGATGCTAGCCAGCATTTATGGCTATGACTCACCGGACGACCTCATGCAATCCTTGACGGACATTAGCCAGCAGGTCTATGTCAGCGCCCAGCGACGGCTTGAGTTTACCCAAGAGATGACAACCCAGGGAATGGTGCAAGGGTTTGAATCGCAGGTTTACCGCAAAGATGGCAGCATTATTTGGATTTCAGAGTGCGCCCGAGCCTTGCTCAACGAGGATGGTGAAATTGTTGGGTATGAAGGCACGGTCGAAGATATTACCCTCCGCAAACAAGTTGAAGCAGAACTCCTGAAACGGGATGCATTGCTGCTTGGGGTTGCATCAGCCACCCATGAGCTATTGACCGAAGCAGTCTTTGATAAGGCGATCCAAAACGTCTTGCAGATTTTGGGGCAGGCGGCCAGAGCCGATCGCACTTACATCTACCAGAATCATCCCCACTCATCCACGGGCGCCGTAGCCATGAGTATTCGCCATGAGTGGACAGATTTGGATATTGCACCCACCTTGTTCTGTGATCATTGGCATGATCTGCCCTATTACCAGGCGGGGCTAGGGAGATGGTACGAAGCCTTTCAGGGCGGCCGATCCTTCAGCGGCATCAGCCGGCTCATGTCTCCAGCCGAGCAAGCCATCCTTGGCCGCGACCAGATCCGTTCCATCATCATGGTTCCGATTCAGATTGACCAGGAGTTATGGGGCTATATCGGCTTTGATGATTGCCACACTGAACGGGAGTGGACGGCTAGCGAAGAATCGATGCTAGTGGCGATCGCCGCTAGCATCGGTGCTGCCCTTCGACGTCAGCGCACCGATGCGCAGATGCGGTATCAGGCGTTTCACGACGCCCTCACCGGTTTACCCAACCGCAACCTGTATGATCACCGCCTTTCCTTGACCCTGGCTCAAGCCCGTCGGGAGAAGGAAACAGTAGGCGTGATGTTCCTCGATCTGGATCGGTTCAAAACGATCAACGACACCCTGGGACATGCCGTGGGCGACCAATTGCTCAAGCTCATTACCCAACGCCTGATTCCCTGCCTGCGGGAGGAAGATACGATGGCTCGCTGGGGTGGCGATGAGTTTACCCTATTGCTGCCAGCTCTCAAATCTCCCGAAAATGCCGCCAAGATTGCCCAGTGTATTGCCCAAGCCCTCAAACCGGCTTTCCGGCTGAATGGACATGACCTCCACATCACCTGTAGCCTGGGCATCGCCATCTACCCGCAAGATGGCAGCGATCCCGATACGTTGTTGAAAAATGCGGACGTAGCCCTTTACCGCGCCAAAGAGCAGGGACGCAACAACTATCAGTTCTACACCTCGGCTCTCAACTCCCGCGCTTCCGAGCGCCTCACCCTTGACCACAGCCTGCACAAAGCCCTCGAGCGGGATGAGCTGGTTCTGTACTATCAACCCCAGTGCGATTTGAGCACCGGCAAGATCCAGCAAATCGAAGCTCTCATTCGCTGGCAACACCCGCGACTGGGCTTGCTGTCGCCCCACATGTTTATTCCCCTGGCCGAAGAGAATGGATTGATTCGCCCCATTGGCGATTGGGTACTCGAAACCGCCTGTCGGCAGCTCCAGAAATGGCATCAGATGGGGCTGTCAGACCTCAAGCTAGCCGTCAATCTGTCCGCCACCCAATTCCAGCAACTCGACCTAGTAGAGTCAATCGCCCACTGCCTAAACACCCTGGATTTGGATCCGCAACTGTTGGAACTAGAAATCACGGAAACGACCTTCATGAAAGACATGGAGTTTACCCAACGATTGCTCCACCTGCTGCGGGAAATGGGAATTTGCATTGCCCTAGACGACTTCGGTACGGGCTATTCTTCGATGAATTATTTGCGGGAATTGCCGCTGAATACGCTGAAGATTGATCGCTCCTTTGTCAGCGACATTTCCACCTGCTCCCGTGCCGCCGCCATCATCGCCACCATCATTACCCTGGGGCATGGTCTAGGCCTCAACGTTGTTGCCGAGGGCGTCGAAACCCAAGAGCAACAAGAGCAATTGCGATCGCTCAACTGTTCATCTATGCAGGGGTTCCTCTTTAGCGGCCCCCTCGCAACCGAAGAGACCACCCAATTCTTGCTCAGTCACCAGCCGCTGCCAGTCCCTTTGCACCCTCCATCCTGACGAGAGAGTCGAAGGGTTGCCTCAGCGCATAGCACTGTACGTTGCGATGCAACGCTCTGGCGGCCCCGCTTTCTGCCAGAATAGGGGCGGCAGGCTTGTCAGTCTCGCTTGCATAGTCTGCTATATTTCCCCCTGTTTCAAGGTGCGCCCGATATGCCCGTTTTTCCTTCCCCCGCTTCGTTCGATGACTTCTCGGCACCCGAACTGGTCTCCCTCAAAAATTCCCTGAAACAGCGCGGGGTGAAATATGTATTGGCCAGCTTTGTCGATGCCCATGGGGTCAGTCGTGGCAAGACGGTTCCCATTAACCACCTCGAGCAAATGATGCGTGGCTCCGAACTCTTCGTGGGCGCGGCCATTGATGGGATGCCCCAAGGGTTGCAGGAGGAAGATTTGGTTGCGATCCCCGACCCTAATAGCCACATCATCTGCCCGTGGAACGCAGAAATTGCCTGGTTTGCCAGCGACCTCGGTGCTGGCGGTGATGCCGCCGAAGGCTGTAGCCGCAGCGTGCTGAAGCGCGTCTTGGGGCAAGCAGCAGGGATGGGCTATCGCCTCAACTTGGGAATTGAAACGGAGTTTTTTGCGTTTCCCGCTGGAGCGATGGATACAGCTTCTGGGAAAGCGACGCCAGAGCCAATGCTGAGCCGACGTACTCCCTACTACGACCTCTCTGATTTACTCCAAAACTACTCCTGGCTTCAGGAATTGGTTGAGGCCATGAACGATTTGGGTTGGGATGTATATTCCTTCGACCATGAAGCGGGGAGTGGGCAGTTCGAGATCGATTTCAACTATGCCGATGGGTTGAAGTCGAGCGATCGCTTCACCTTCTTTCGCCTCATGGCGCAGGAAATTGCCAAAAAGCACGACTGCCGCATCAGCTTCATGCCCAAACCCTTTGGCGATCGCGTTGGCAGTGGCGCCCACTTCAATCTATCCCTGACCACCGAGGGGGGCGAAAACGTTTTCTTCAGCAATGACGATCCCCGTGGGCAAGGGCTTTCTGCGTTGGGTTACCAATTCATCGCGGGCATTCTGAACCATGCTCCAGCCCTCTGCGCTGTGCTGACTCCCACCGTCAATAGTTACAAGCGCCTAGTCGCCACACTTCCCTCCGGTGCCCCCAGCCTGGCGCCTCGCTTCATTAGCTACGGCAACAACCGCACCAATCTACTCCGCATTCCCCTGGGGGGAGCACGGGTGGAGTGCCGTTTACCCGATAGTGCCTGCAATCCATACCTCGCCGCTGCCATGCTGCTGTCGGCAGGGTTGGAGGGAATCCGCGAAGGGCGCGACCCTGGGGAGCCCTACCTCGATGACCTCAATACCTACACGCCGCTGGACTTACAACAAAAGGCAATTGTGCCCCTCCCCCGCACCTTAGGGGAAGCGATCGATGCCTTTGCCGCCGATCCCCTGGGCTATGAAGTCATGGGTGCCCCCTTATTCGAGTCCTTTATCGAACTCAAGGCTCAGGAATGGGAAACCTACACCCAACATATTTCGGCGTGGGAAATCCAACGTTATCTTTCCTTCTTCTGAAGGCCGTTGCTGGATTTTGAGCTAGCGTGCAAGGCAGAACAAAGGGGCGATCGCTTCGAGAGCGATCGCCCCTTTTCCCAATATTCAGACCCTACTATCAAACCCAGCTAAACCACCGTAAAACCCAACTATTGTTTGCGCCCGCTGCAATGCAGCGGGCGCAAACAATAGTTGGGTTCTTCAATTAGAGTCCCTTGCAAGGAGAAGGTTCTAGGCTGTCAGCATCCTAGTAAGTCTCAACATGCCAACGTTCTTTGATGGAACGCTGGTAATCTTTCCACGTTATCCCTTCTTTCTCGGCAGCGGCAGCCATAGCTGCATCGATACCATCTTCCATGCCCCGCAATCCGCAAATGTAAACATGGGTTTTTTCATCCTTCACCATGTTCCAGATCTCATCGGCATACTCAGCAACCCGGTGTTGGATGTACATTCGACCGCCTTCACTGTTTTGCTGCTCACGGCTGATGGCATAGGTCAGGCGGAAATTATCGGGATACTTACTCTGTAGCTCTTCCAACTCGTCCTTGTAGAGGATATTCGGAGTCTTCGGGATACCGAAGATGAGCCATGCAAACCCTTTGAACTCATAGTCGGGGTTCGCCGCTTTTTCCTCGTCCTTGAACATCCGCCACAAGTAAGCGCGGAAGGGTGCAATCCCCGTTCCCGTTCCCATCATGATGATGTTGGCTTCAGGATCCTCGGGCAACAGCATTTCCTTACCCACAGGTCCCGTGATCTTCACATCCGCACCGGCTTCCAGGTTGCACAGGTAAGTCGAGCAGACACCATAAACGGTTTCACCGCTCTCGGGGTGCTTGTACTCCAACTGACGAACGCAGAGAGATACGGTTTGGTCATCCATGTTGTCGCCATGGCGAGTCGAGGCGATCGAGTAGAGCCGCAGCTTGTGGGGCTTACCCTTGTCGTCTGTACCTTCAGGAATGATGCCAATACTCTGGCCTTCCACGTAGTGTAGATTTCCACCGGACAAATCAAATGTAAGGTGTTGAACGATGCCAATGCCCCCTTCACCGACCAGGGGTTCATTGGAAATACACTTCCCAACGAACGGAGATTTCGGTCGATAGAGGTTGACGGGAACGTCACTCTTCTTTTTCTTGGCTGCTTGAGTCATAGACTTTTCTGCTGACGGGCTTGCTGTTTGAGAGGGCGCTGACGTAGCAGCAGAGGGAGCTTGCCCATTCGCCTCTCCATTGAGTGGACGAATGCTCACAATTTTTCCACCCATGCGGGAGATACGCTTCATCTCCTCATTCATGCGGGAATAGGGAACTGTGATAAACGTGCTACCACTACGCCGAATCGGAGAGGTGTTTCCATCGGCTCCAACTTGACGTATTCCCTCGACTTCGTACACAAAAAGCCGCGAACCTGAGAGTGAATTCGCAAATCCGCTAATTGCACTTCGACTAAACATTGCTAATTGACGCCCTCTTGAAAACTGACAAATACTGTGGGCTAATTT
>JBCBSL010000193.1:8250-10586 GCA_039819145.1 Cyanobacteria bacterium J06638_22 | reverse complement strand
ACTTGTCCTAAGAGCCTTGAAAAACTAGCACTATCTAGGTCAGGGCATTCTCTGACTTGACCTTCAGGAGCTTGGGATAAGCTCCTAACGTTTGGCTGTTCCGAATTGTTGACAACTCTGGCATTTAGCCAGATCGGCATTCCGAAAAACAGTGGAATCAACAATAACACTCTTCAAAACTTCTTGCTAACCTCATCCCGTCCCAGGAGTACTGTAGAAATATGGCAACCATTACCAGCATTATTCGCCAAAATCCCACGAACAGCCCAACAAACTTCGATAGTGTTAGCTTTAGGATCACCTTCAGTGAAGCGGTACAGAATGTCACCACAGATGATTTTCAACTGAGTGGAACGGCAGCAATTGATGGCACTATCACAACTGTCACATCTATTTCAGGATCTGTTTATGACATCACAGTTGAGGGAATTGGTGGCAGCAACGGCAGTATTAATCTTGATATAGATCCCAGTCAAAATATCACGGCTGTCTCGGATGGTACTCCTCTGAATGCGTCTATATCTCCCTTAACAGAAGAGACGTTTACCATTGACAATACAGCGCCTTTACTGACATCTATCACACGCGCAATCCCCTCAGCCGCTCTTACCAACGCGGATACACTCACGTTTATCGCCACCTTCGATGGCAGTGTTACGAATGTAACAGGAGACGATTTTGTCGTAACGGGGCCAACGGGGGTCACCATCACAGCGACCCAGGTTGCTGGAAATCCGGCGGCCTACAATATCCAGGTTTCCGGCGGAGATCTGGCAAATTTCACTGGAACGGTTGGAATTGGGCTGGCTGGAGGCGCAGACATCAGTGACCCAGCTGGGAACTTGGTCAATGCAACGGGGGCATCGTTTGAAAGCTACGAGCTCGACAATATCGCTCCAGTTCTAGAGTCCCTGACGCGACTGACTCCGCTAGACGAAGCAACCAACGCCGACAGCATTACCTTTCTCGCAACCTTTAGTGAGGCGGTGGAAAACGTAGGCGTCAACGACTTCATCATCAATGCTCTTCCAGCAAATGGCACCGCCACCATTACCAGCGTCACGCCCAGCAGCACAAACCCCACAACCCAGTACGAAATCACCATTGGGAGTGGAATTGGGTTTTATGACGGAATCCTTGGGATTGACGTAGCCGCAAGCCCTACCATCAGCGACTTAGCGAATAATGCCTTGCCCACAGGGGAACCTGCAACCGACGAAACCTATACCCTTGACAACACGGCGGCCACGATTCAGACGGTCACCGCCGTAGGTGGAGCTGGGGCAGATGGCGCTTACCGTGCCGGAGAAACAATCGAGATTGTCGTCCAATTTAGCGAAGACGTTATTGTAACGGGGACACCCGAACTCCAATTGGAAACGGGGATTACAGATGCTGTCGCAACCTATGTTCGTCAAGACGCTCCGGATACGCTAATTTTCAGCTATACCGTTGCGGATGGCGAAAATACAGGTGATCTCAACTATCGCAGCCAAAATGCCCTAGTTCTTCCAGGCGGTGCCAGCATCAGCGATGCCGCAGGGAATGGCGCCAACCTAACGTTGCCTGCGCTTACGGGTGTAGATTCCCTCTCCAGTAATCAAGATATCGTCATCGATACGGTTCTTCCGACGGTGACGGCGATCGCCCGACTACCCCCCGCCAACGCCCTAACGGCAGAAGACACGCTCATCTTCCGTGTCACCTTCAGCGAAGCTGTGGTCGAAGGAACCGTTAACCTGGCTGATTTCGCCGTCACAGGTAGCACGGCAACGGTCACGGGCATCACTCGATTTAGCGATACAGAGTATGACCTGGCCGTATCTGGCGGGGATCTGGCCGATTTTGATGGCGTTGTAGGGCTGGATTTAGCCGCTCCAACCATCACAGATGTGGCTGAAAATGATTTGGTTGATGCTGAGCCTGGAATTGATCAAACCTATCAACTAGACAACACCGCTCCCACAATTACTGGCATTAGTTCAACGACACCAGACGGGGAATACAACGCTGGGGAAACCCTATCCATCCAAGTCACCTTCTCGGAAACCTTTGTCGTCACAGGAACGCCAACCCTCACCCTAGACAATGGGGCGACCGCCACCTTCGACAACATCAGCGGCAACGTCGCCACTTTCACCTACACCATCCAACCGGGCGATGCCGATACCGCCGACTTGAATGTCACCGCAGTGACCCTCGGTGCCGATGAAATCGAAGATGGCGCCGGCAACGATGCCACCACAGACTTACCCGCTGGCAATAACCTGGAGGACAATAGTGAGCTGGTTATCGATAACACTGCACCAACGCTGCTCAGTGTCCTACGCCAGACC
>JBCBSL010000193.1:0-8152 GCA_039819145.1 Cyanobacteria bacterium J06638_22 | reverse complement strand
CACCGTTAGCGAGGTAACCCCCGTTGGGGCAACGGGTACCGTGTTCGATGTCACCCTCTCCGGTGGCGATTTGGCTGGACTGCCAGGGGATGAAACCATTGCCCTCACCTTTGATGGGGCCGCTATCCTTACCGATGTGGCAGGGAATGTGGTCGACACCACCCTACCTGCTGGCGCCAACTACCAAACCTTCGTCGTTGAAAATACCGCTCCCACCATCACGGAGGTGACCTCCACTACCCCGAATGGCACCTATGGGGTGGGAACCACTATCGATATTCAAGTCACCTTTGATGAAGTCGTTTTCGTCGATACCACCGGTGGCATTCCCACTCTCAACCTCAACAGTGGGGGCGGCGCGGCAGCCGAATATATTGATGGCAATGGTACGGATACCTTAGTATTCCGCTACACCGTTGCTGATGGGGAAGACGCACTTGACCTGGATTACAACAGCATTGGTGCTCTGCAATTAAATGGCGGTACGATTCGTGATTTGGCCGCAAACGATGCGGCTGTAGCCCTGGAAACTCCGGGTGAAGTGGGTTCCATCAGCGATAACCAAGACATCGTGGTCGACACTACTGAACCCACGGTGCTCTCCATTGTCCGCCAAGACCCCACTGAGGAAGTGACCAATGCCGATGCACTTACCTTCCGCGTCACTTTCAGTGAAGCGGTTGACCCGGCAACCGTCCAGGACGCCGACTTTACGGTCAATGGCGTGGTCGTCAATGTCGCCAGTGCCACTGCCGCTGGCTCCAATGATGTTTTCGATGTGGTGGTTGACGATGCGGCGATCGCCAACTTCAATGGCACCGTTGGCCTCGACGTAACCGGAGAAATCCGGGATGTCGGAGGCAACCTTCTCGATACCACCGAACCCACGACCGACCAAACCTATACCCTCGACAACACCGCACCGGCCATCGCTAACATCACATCCTCCACACCCGATGGTCGATACAACGCCGGGGACAACATAGTAGTCCAGGTAGAGTTTGACGGGGCGGTCAGTGTCGACCCACTCAATCTGCCTTCCCTGGATCTGAGCAACGGAACAACGGCAACCTTTGTTAGCGCGGATGGCAACATCGTTACCTTCAGCTACACCATTGCCGATGGCGATGCTGAATCTCCTGATCTGGATGTCACAACCGTCAATACCACTGCTGGTTCAATTACGGACGCCGCTGGGAATGACGCCAACATCACCATTCCGGCTGGCGAAAACCTAGCTGACGAAAAAGCCCTGGTCATCGATACCGCTGCTCCGACCCTCGTGTCGATTACTCGGCTGGATCCGGCGATCGATATTGTGACCAACCCGACCGCGCTAACGAACGCTGACAGTATTGTCTTCCAGGTCACCTTTAGCGAAGCCATGCAGGCCGCAGGGGTTACAGCAGCCGACTTCCTACCCACCGGGACAAACGCCACGATTACATCGGTCGAACCGGATGGCAGCACCAGCGAAACCGTCTTCAACATCACTTTGTTAGGGGGCAATCTGGCCACCCTCGATGGCGTTGTTGGGCTGGATCTATCGCCAACAGCTATCTTGCAAGACTTGGCGGGCAACAATTTAGACCCCGCTGACGTTGCTGATCCAGACGAAACCTATACCCTCGACAACACACCCCCCACCGTAGAAAGCGTTACGTTTGACGATACGGCCACCCCTGACGGCACCTACAACGCTGGAGACCTCATCACCATCCTGGTTACCCTCAGCGAGGCGGTCACCGTTACAGGGGCACCGGAACTGACCCTTGACAGTGGCGGTACAGCAACCTACGACAGCAGCAATGTCGATGGGACGGTGCTGACGTTCCTCTATACCGTGGTGGATGGGGATACAAGTGCCGATCTGGACTATACCAATACCAATGCGCTGACGTTGAACGGCGGGGCGATCGCCGACCTTGCTACCAACGACGCGACCCTAACCCTCCCCGCTCCGGGAGCCGTCAATTCTCTCAGCGACGATCGCGATGTCATCGTCGATACGACGCAGCCCACCCTCATTTCCATTGAACGGGAAACGCCCGATGTGGCTGTCACCAACGAAGACACCCTCGTCTTCCGGGTGACATTCAGCGAAGACGTGACAGGAACCGTCGATACCGATGACTTTGTCGTTGACAGCACAAGCACGGCAACGGTGACGAACGTCACCCCCGTCAGTGGCACCGAATATGACGTAGAGGTCTCTGGCGGTAACCTGGACACATTTAACGGCACGGTGGGGCTGAACCTTTCGGGTACCGCAGACATCGACGATGTGGGCGGCAACAATGTTGTCATTGAAGAACCAACGATCGACGAGCTGTATGCCCTCGACAACATTGCCCCAATCATCAGCAGCATTACCTCTCCTACACCAGATGGTAGCTACAACGCGGGCGATGAAATCACGATCCAAATCGCCTTTGATGGCCCAGTCACCGTCGATACAGCCGGTGGCACACCAACCCTGGCCCTGGACAGCGGCGGCACAGCCACCTACGACAGCATCAGCCCCGATGGGACACTCCTCACCTTCCTCTATACCGTTGCCGACGGCGACACGAGCGCCGACCTGGATGTCACAACCATCAATCTAGAGGGGGGTGTTATTGCCGATGCGGCCACCAATGCGGTTGACCTGACGCTGCCGACAGGCCTCAACCTGATTGATAATTCTGACCTGGTGATCGATACGGCGGCTCCGACCCTCGTCTCTATCCTGCGACAAACCCCCACCCTTGACGCTGGCACCAACCCCGACAGTCGCACGAACGCGGATGAGCTGGTGTTCCAACTCACCTTCAGTGAAGCCATGGAAGGGGTAGACCCAGCCGATTTTGCGGTAACGGGCAATACGACAGCTACGGTCACCGAGGTAACTCCCGTTGGCAACACTGGCACAGTATTCAATGTCACCGTATCAGGCGGGGATTTGGCCAACCTCCCAGGGGATGAAGCCATTGGCCTAGCCTTTGCAACCGAGGCAGACCTTACGGATGTAGCCGACAATGCCGTTGACCCAACGCTACCTGCGCCGCCCGACAACAATCAGACTTTCACCGTCGAAAATACACCGCCACAAGTTATAGACATTGACTTTGACGGCACCAACACCCCCGACGACACCTATGGGATTGGGGATGAGGTGACAATCCTCGTGACCTTCAGCGAGGCGGTCACGGTGACGGGTAGTCCTACGTTGACCCTCAACAGTGGCGGTACCGCGACCTACAGTAGCAGCAACATAGATGGCACGGTGCTCACATTCCTCTACACCGTTGGTGCTGGGGAAGATAGTGATGACCTGGATTACACCAACACAAACGCGCTGGATTTGAGCGGCGGCACCATTGCCGATATTGCTACCAACGCCGCCGACTTGACTCTGGCTGCACCAGGGGAGCTCGCCTCCCTGAGCGACGATCGCGACGTCATCATTGACACCACGCGACCCAACTTGCTCTCCATCCTGCGGCAGGATCCAGCGATCAACCCAACCAATGCCGATACCCTTACCTTCCGGGTCACCTTCAGTGAAGCCGTGGATCCGGCAACCGTTGAGACGGCAGATTTTCTCGTAGATGGCGTCGCTGCAGGTATTGACAGCGTAACGGCGGTCGGTGGCGACAATACGGTCTACGACATCGTCATTAATGATGGGGCGATCGCCAATTTCAATGGCGAAGTCGGTTTGAATCTGGCCGCAGGGGCAACGGTAACCGACGCGGGTGGCAACAATGTCGTCATTGCCGAACCCCCGGCTATTTCCGACGAAACCTATACCCTCGACAATATCGCACCCACCATCACCAGCATCACCTCTGAAACGCTCGATGGAAGCTACAACGCAGGAGACATCATCTCGATTCAGGTCACCTTCGATGGTGCGGTTCAGATCGATGTAATGGGTGGTACTCCGACCCTGACGTTGAACAGCGGTGGGGCGGCCACTTACGACAGCATTAGTACAGATGGAACGGTACTCACCTTCCTCTACACCATTGCAGATGGCGAAAACACGGACGATCTGGACGTTGACACCCTTGAGCTGAACGGGGGTGGAATTACCGATGCGGCCACCAATGAGGCTGATCTGACCCTACCCGCTGGAGCCAATCTGGCTATCAGTTCAGATTTAGTGGTTGACACCATCGCCCCGACGCTCGACAGCATCCTGCGGCAAACCCCTGCCCTCAATCCAACCGATAATCCGACCGGGCGCACCAATGCGGATGCGTTAGTTTTCCGGTTAACCTTCAGCGAAGCCATGGAAGGGATTGGAATTGCCGACTTCGCGGTCACCGGAGCCACAACGGCAACCGTCACTGATGTGACGCCCGTTGGCATGGGCAGCACCGTCTTTGACGTAACGGTATCGGGCGGCAACTTGGCCGGACTTCCAGGCGATGCGGACATTGGGCTAGCGTTTGCTCCTGGGGCTCTGCTCACCGATGTGGCGGGGAATCAGGTTGACGTCACCTTGCCAGCACCGCCCGATGATAACCAGACCTTCGTTGTTGAGAATACGCTGCCAACCGTGACGGATGTGACCTCGGCGATCGCCGACGGAACCTACGGTGTGGGTGCCGTCATCGACATTACCCTGGTCTTCAGCGAGATTATCTTTGTCACGGGTGACCCCACCCTCACCCTCAACAGCGAGGGGACGGCGACCTATCTCGAAGGCAATGGCACTGACACGCTCACCTTCCGCTACACCGTTGTCGATGGGGAGAACAGTGCCGACCTGGATTACGCCAACACCTCGGCTTTGACCCTCAATGGTGGCAGCATCCGCGACCTGGCAACGAACAATGCTGACTTGACCCTGGCCGCTCTCGATCCCACCGGACTGTTGGGCGACAACAAAGACATCATCATCGACACTGAGAACCCGTCCGTTGTCTCTATCCTGCGACAAACCCCAGCCACCGAGCTGACGAATGTCGACACCCTCACCTTCCGGGTTACCTTCAGCGAGGATGTAACCGGCACGGTTGATGGAGCTGACTTTGCGGTCAACAGCACCAGCACCGCCACCGTGACGGGAATAACCCCTGTGAGCGGAACCGAATACGATGTCACGGTATCGGGGGGCAACCTCGCGACCTTTAATGGCACCATCGGTCTCGACCTAGCAGCGGGTGCAGATATCGATGATGCGAGTGGCAACAACGTCATCATCCAAGAGCCAACCCCAGCTGAGAATGACCAAACCTACACGCTAGACACGACTGCACCAACCGTTACAAATGTCACGTCGTCGTTAGCTAACGGCACCTATACGGCTGGGCAACTGATACCGATCACCATCACCTTCTCGGAAGCGGTCACCGTGACGGGCACGCCGACCCTCACCCTAGAAACCGGCGCAACCGATGCCGTAGCCAACTTCGTAGACGGCAGCGGAACCAATACCCTGACCTTCAACTTCACCGTTCAGGCCGGGGCGGCAACCGATGACCTGGACTACGTAGCAGTGAACTCGCTAGCACTGGCGGGGGGAGCCACGATTGTAGATGCTGCGGGCAATGATGCGACGCTGACGTTGCCTAATACCGGGAACGCTGGATCGCTCGGGGCAAACAGGGACATTGCGATTGATACGGTTGTTCCAGAACTCACTACGATCGCCCGTCAAGAGCCGATCGATGAACTCACCACCGCCACATCCGTTACGTTCCGACTCACCTTCACCGAAGCGGTGGAGAACATCAATCCTGCGGACTTCACGATTACCGGCGGGTCTACGGCCACTGTCTCGGGTGTCAATGATGTCGGTGGTGGTGTCGTATTTGACGTGACGGTGTCTGGCGGTGACATTGGCGACGACACCTTCAGTGGCACACTCGGGCTGGCGCTAGCAAACGACTCCGACATCAGTGATGCAGCCGGGAATCTGGCAGTCTTGGCCGGAGGCGCAACAGTTGAAACCTACACCTTTGACAACACGGCCCCCACAATCACGAATGTCACCGCGCAGCAAGCTGATGGCATCTACGATGTCGGTGACGAAATCCTGGTCGAGGTAACATTCGACGATGTCATGAATGTTGCGGGAACTCCAACCCTGACGCTGGAAACCGGGGAGGATGATGCGATCGCCACCTATGTGAGCGGCGATGGCACCGACACCCTGATCTTTACCTACACGGTGCGCGCCGGAGACGAAACCGTCGACCTCGACTATTTGGGAACAAATGCCTTGGCGCTCGGCGCAGGCGGTGCCATTCAGGATGCGTTTGGCAACAACGCTATCCTCACCCTGCCCGAACCTGGAGCTGCCAACTCCCTGGGGGCAAACAGAGACATTCGGATCGACACCATTGCCCCGACGTTGCAGTCAATCACCCGGCAAACTCCTGAAGGGCGGCGTACCAATGCCAATCAACTGGTTTTCTTGGTCAGCTTTAGTGAAGATGTTGAAAATCTCAATGCCGCAGACTTCACCATCACCGGAGGCAGCACGGCACAAGTCACCAACATCACGCCTTCGACCGAGACCCCTGGAGACTATGCTGTCAGGGTATCGGGCGGTAACCTGGCCGGGTTCAACGGCCAAGTGGGACTGGTGATTGATGACGGAGCCCAAGACATTACCGACCCGGCAGGGCGAGATCTGGAGGTGCCTACGACACCCAATCCGGCTCAAACCTACCTCCTGGATAACGCAGCCCCAACGGTGACCGGAATCATCCGCCGGACTCCAGCGACCCAAAACACGGTAGCCAATACCCTAATCTTCACGGTGATCTTCAGCGAAACGGTTGAGGACATTGATGTCAGCGACTTCACCCTCGATCGCACGGGATCGCTCACGGCCACGGTGGATTCCGTTTCGGCAGTGGCGGGCGATCGCGTCAATGTGACCGTCACCGATGTGGATGGGGAAGGCACCGTTAGCCTGGATGTCCTGGCCTCTGCCACGTTGACCGATGCGGCTGGAAACGGCCTTGCCACGGGCTTTACTAATGGCGAATTCTATCGCCGCGATACCACCGTGCCGACGGTGGAGATCAATGCGGTGCGCCCCCTCCTGCAAGACAGCGTGGTGACTCCGGCTCCCGATAGCATCCGCATTCGCTTTAGTGAGGCTGTAACGGGTTTCGACGTGGATGACCTGCGCCTTACCCGCAATGGCAATGCCGTCAACCTGGGTGGAGCAACGCTCACGGCTAACAATGCCAATACCGTCTTCACCCTGGGCAATCTTTCGACCGTGACCGATCCTGATGGGGACTACAGCCTAACGCTCAACGCTGGAACGGCGGGTATCACCGACGCCGTTGGCAATGCGCTGGCAGATGGGGATTCTATCGATTGGGTTCGCTCCAGTACCTCTCCCGTCCCGCCGGAGGTTCCCGTCTTTGACCCCAACAACCCACCAGACCGGATTACTGGCACCGTTCGCCCCGACACCCTGCGGGGAACCAATGGCCCCAACTTCATCCAGGCTCGGGCTCGCAATGATGTGGCTCGGGGCTTGGGCGGCAACGACCGGATTACAGGACAAACAGGGGATGATCGGCTGTTTGGAGGCGGTGGGAGCGATCGCCTCATCGGTGGCCCAGGCAACGACATCCTCTCGGGGCAAGGCAATGCCGACTTCATCGAAGGCAACCGGGGCCGCGACATCCTACGGGGTGGGGCAGGCAACGATACGCTCGTGGGCGGTATCGGCAACGATACGCTGATTGGTGGTGGCGGAGCCGATGTCTACCGCTTCAACGTTCCACGGGATGCCCGCGACACGATCGAACGCTTTGACCCCAACAGTGATGTGATTGACCTGACGAACCTGTTCAATCGCCCCAACTATCAAGGAGACTCGCCCATCCAGCGCTTCCTTGACTATGTAGTGATTGGCACGACAACCGACGGTGGAACCAGTGTCCGCATCGACGAAGATGGCAGCGGCGCTAGCCGAGAAACCTACACCCTGGTTGAACTCGAAGGCGTTGCTCCCAGTCTGATTTCCGGTCGCAACTTTGTCATTGGCTAGTTTGTCATTAGCCAATCTGTCATTGGACCAATGACAGATTGGCTGAATAGCGTTCCCTTAGGCAAATCTCATATCAAATCCGGTTGAAGAACCCAAATATTGTTTGCGCCCGCTGCGTTGCAGCGGGCGCAAACAATATTT
>JBCBSL010000192.1:3367-10599 GCA_039819145.1 Cyanobacteria bacterium J06638_22 | reverse complement strand
TAAATTGGTCAAAGTTCAAGTCGCAGGTAGTGAGGAGGAAAGAGTTGGTATTACAAATAATGCTTTAGCAGTCGCTCAACAATTATCCAGCGTGGAATCTGTACTAGCAGTCATTGGACACTTTTCAAGCTCTGCTTCCTTACAAGCTGCAGATGAATATGCTAACAATGATTTAATTGCAGTTTCACCTACTTCAACAGCTGTCAGATTGGGAGACTACCGTAACTTTTTACGAACACCCCCAAATGATGCGGTTGCTGCACAATACCTTGCAGAATATACAACTCAGCAACTGGGCCTGGAAAGAGTAGCAATTGTTCATCTTGCAGATGGCTCCAGTGCTTATAGCCAATCCTTCGCTGATGAGTTTCGCAAACATCTTCCCTCTGGTTCATATGTATATGAGGGAGAGAGTTGCGACTTGAGCCGGGGTTTAGATTTTAGCGAAGAAGCGTGTGTAAATAATGCAGTGGCTGAAGGAGCTGAAGCCATTCTCATGGTTCCAGATACAGATCCACAACTCGCACTGGCTCTTCGGGTTGCAGGTGTTAATGCAGACATAGTCCTCCTAGGTGCAGATTCTGTCTATAATTCGCTAAGCCTGGATGAAGACGGTGTTTATGAAAAGCAATTAACTGTTGCAGTTCCGTGGCATCGTTCAGGAACAGAATTTGAGCAGAATGCAAATTTAATGTACTCTACATCGCAAGTTAATTGGCGCTCAGCTATGTCTTATGATGCAGTTCAGGCGATAGCTGGAGTCTTGGAGGATATTCCCAATGTCCCTTCTCGTGAGGAATTCTTGGAGAATATGAATGAGCTGCGAGAAGACGGTTTTGATGAAGGGGTTGTTGCTGGGAGGATCCAGTTCGATGACAAAGGTGATCGTATCCAGGGACAAGATGGTCTGGGAGTACTCGTGACAGTCGATCCAGAGGAAGGATTTGTGTTTGTAAACGAGTAGTCCAGATAGATGTAAACGATGAATAAAGGGGGCAAGTGATACCACTTGCCCCCTTCTTATTTTTATTTTCCTTGATGACTATCTAGAATGTTTCGATGGGAGATGCAAGACGCGCGTCAAAAAAATCGGGGCAATAAGATTCTGTGCCGATATGGGCAATGACCACCATGGCATCAGAGAGAATTGACGCTCCCTGCTGCTCTACCTCATGAATCACTTCTTCAAGAGAAATGCCTTGTTCAAGGGCTAAGCAGAAGCTTGCTGCAATATCTCGCAATTCATCAGGGGCTTCTTTTTCAAGCACTGCAAGTGTAGTTGCCCAGGCCGTATGTTCATGTTGTCTTACAGCCTCTTGCAATTTGTGGGTGAATGTTTCATCCCCCTCAGACGTTCGGAAAACAGCTACTTCCTCTTCAATTGATACAGTCTTGTGTGTTGTTTGGTACTGGTAGAAATTGGTTAGATAAGAAGCCCCTAACGCTACCACCCCAATTACTCCGTTAAAGATTTGCTTTCTCTTCATTTCTGCAATCCCTATGTGTTGACTCAGCCAAGGGCACAGCATTTGTCCTCAGCTATGTGGTTATCGGATTGCCCCAGAGAAACGGCACGTTAATTGTTCTACCTCTTGCTACATGGTGGGTAAACCTGTGCCGGAAACCTTTGAATGGGTAAGGCCAGCAGGTTGCCCTTCAGCTGTTGTCAACCGAATCATTGCGCAAGACGACAGCCTGTAGGGTTGCTTTGGCCTCAGCCATCAAGATGGGGTCATCAGAGGTAAGCCATTGCTGCATTCGCTCCATGTAGGCTTGCTGCTGGCGTTGCTGTCGGAGGTGGTGTTGCTGTTGCCAGCTCTCATGCACTATTAGAGACGGCTTCATGTTGCAAGGTTCAAGAGGTGCGCTTGGAGCATTACACCCGGTTGGGGAAGGGAGCGATCGCCAGGGGCTAAAGGCTTGATCGGCTGGGGTCTTACACCCATTGGCTCCCAATAAGCTTAGGGCTTGGGGAGGGGAACTATCTTGTTCCCCTCCCCGGCCTGTAGATGGGGTCGGATCCTCGGGTTTGGATTCCGCTGGCGGGTGGAGACAGTGGGGATGCCAGAGATCGCGGTGGCGGTAGAGGGTCGTACCACTGAGTCCTTGGGCGGTTAGGGCTTCAAATCGAGCGGTTGTTGTGGCCGGTAGGGTCTGGGTATTGAGCATCTGTGCGATCGCCTGCCGGATGCGATCGCGAGCAGCCATCGATTGTTGCTGATTCCAGGGGAGGGGAGCGTTTTGGGGAGTTGGAGTGGGGAGGGAGGAGAGGGTGGAACTGCGGTGGCCATAGTGGAAGTAGCGACTGGCTTCAACGCAACCTGCCCACTCTTCTGCGCGTTTATAGATTTCATGCTGGTGGCGGCACCAGTCTCGGTAGCCGGGAAGGTGGATGGCGGTTTGCGCAATGTGCTGAGTCAGATCGGAGCCTTCGAGGGGACCTTGACCATAGAGCAGATGGCCGAAGATGTAGCCGCGCAGGGCAATCCGTCCGAGCAGGCGATTGGTTTGACCATGGCCTGTCCAACCCTGCTCAATTTCGGTTGTGAGGTCATTGAGGAATTTGGTGGCTTTCGCTGAGAGCGCATACTGGCGGCGGCGATAGGTGGTTAAGACGGTTTGGATGCGCTTTGGGGTGAGATCATTTCCGGCACAGCACCATTGCCATTGCTGGACAAATTTCTGGGGGCTACTGAAGCAGGGCTCGCTATTGGTATCGAGGAGATAGGAGCCTTGCTGAAGGGGGAGGCGATGGGCGGCGTAGTTGCGGGGGATGCCATTGGGGATATAGGGCTTGGGGTCGGGAAAAAGTTCAAGCTGTCCGGGAACGCGCTTAAATCCTTCCCGTTCGAGCAGCGTTTGGAGCGCCATTGCGAGGGGGCTGGATGATTGGGGTTGGGCGAATGGGAGGTAGAGGTGAATCCCACCGCTGTAGGAACTTTGCACCGGTAGGGCGCGAGTGAACCCTAGGGGTTCGAGGGCCGTGAGGAGACGGCGGAGGGCCAATGGATCCTGGTTGGGGTGGTAGGGGCTATGGGCATCGATATCGAGCAAGGCATAGCGGGTCTTTGGGCCAAAGCTGACCCCATAGAGCATCGCACCCTGGCGGATGAGGCGATCGGAGAGGGGATGCTGGGTTTCGGTGTGCCATTGGGGGCGATCGCCCATCCCCCAACCAAGCTTATTCATGTGCAAATTTTAGATAAAGCTATCTATTGAAATTTGCACATGAATGAATTCGCGCCAGATTTCTAGCAGGATCCTTCTCCCTAAGGCGTATTCCTGCGTTCCATCGCCAGGGCTTTCACCTGCTGAAGGGCGATCGCCCAATCCCCCCACGATCAGACGAAAGTCCGTGAATGCTCCGCTTATGGGCGCACAGCGTCATGAGCGGAGCATTCACGGATGACAGCAGGTCCAACCAGCTTCTTTTGTCCAGGGTTCCAGAAAGCCATCCTCAACCTCTTCTAAATGATTGCCAAGTTTCTTGCTGCTGCTGAATAATTTCAGTGGGAACATTATGCACGTTATGCGCCATTTCGCCTGAGGCAAGGATGACTCCCTCGGCATGGATCACCTGGACAACATAGCCATACTTCTGGGCTAGAACTAGATACTCTTGGACATATTTCATTTCGCAGAAAGTATTGTGAACCGCTATCTTACGACGCCCCTGCCGCATCCACGCTTCGATGCGGGAAAAGCACCACTGATGGGATGCTTTTTGATGGTGGATTTGATATTGCCCCTCTATATAAAGGCCGGGAAAATAATCAGCCGCGACATTATAGGGTGTCAGAGCCTTTGCCAACTCAGACTTGCCGCTACCGCTTATACCTCGAATGAGGTACAGGGTGCGGCTTGAGCGTTTCCGCCAAAACATAAATGGCATCACCATGGGCCTCTCTTAGTAGTCTCCAACTGGCATCAGACCTGGCTGAACCTGAACTTGCCATCGGCTTCTTGAAAGCGTCCGTCAATCTATCGCATGTCCTGCTCTCGCAATACCCGATCAATCCAGGCTCGGTCATCCTCTGACAGCGGAGGCAAAGGGTCGGTTCTATAGTCGATGAAATAGTCATAGCCCGATCGCTCATACACAGTGTTCAGCAAGGCTTGAAGGGATACGGTGGGTTCTTGATCCTCCGCTTGCAACGGTAGTGGAAAGGTGGGAACAGGGAAAGGGGATGGCATGGAGATCATCTGGGGGATGAATAACGGAACCTACTTCCTGTTATAGCGATACGCCATAGAAGTTGCTGGGGTAGCGTTGTGGAGCGATCGCGCTCTAGAAGGATATCCTGCGATCGCCCCACTCGTTTTCAAAATCTATTCATGTGCAAATCGACAATTCTCTCAATTTAGCTGTTTTGCACATGAATGAAGTTCGCTGAGCCTGCGGCGGATCACTTGTGTTGGGTTCTATCTCAAAGGCAGACGCAACAAGGAGTGAGGAACGATCGCCCCTCTGATCGCCGTCCCGCGCAGCCTTTACTTTCCCAGAATCAGATACCGCTATATTTTTCTCTGGAATCAGGAATTTGTCTGTCCCAACGTGAAGTCATCCCTAGCGAGTCAAGCGAAGCGATTGGCCTTCTCCATAAACGCCCCCCTCAACGGTGAGTGAGACGCGAATCGCTTTGCCGACAGCCGCAAGATTGCCCAACCCCTCCACGCGTGAGAGTTGTTCCTTCTCATTCTTTCACCACATCAACTCATGACGACGCTCTATTTGACCGAGCCGGGGACGGTGGTGCAGTGCCGCAATGCTGCACTCGCTGTGACCCTCGACGGGCGATCGCGCCATCTCCGTTTGGCTGAACTGGATCTCATCGTTATTTCACCGGGGGTGCAGCTCACAAGCGTTGTACTCTCTCGCCTATTCGACCGGGGGATTGAAACCCTCTTCATCCAAAAGAACGGACAATTTCGCGGACGATTGCAGCCGAGCTTTGCAACCAATCCCACCCTGCGCCTCGCCCAATATCAATCTGTTGGTACCGCCTTTGGCCTTCAATTAGCCCAACGGCTCATCCTCGCCAAAGTCCAAAACCAACGGGCATTGCTCCAACGGCGCGATCGCATCACGGGTCGGCAAATTCCGGAACTGGCGATCGCCATTGACACCCTCCGCACCCATAGCCAGATGCTCCAAACCCCAAATACTCCGCTTTCACGCGATGAGTTAATGGGGATTGAAGGGATCTGTGCCCGCAGCTACTTTGCAGGCTTGCGCCATTGGATTCCCGATGAATGGAGCTTTGGCGATCGCTCGCGCCAGCCGCCTGCGGATCCGGTGAATGCACTCTTGAGCTGGGGCTATGGAGTGTTATCCGCCCGCATGTTTGCCATTGCTGTGCAGGCAGGCTTCGATCCCTATCTGGGCTTCTTCCATGCCACAGAACCCTATCGCCCAAATCTGGTGCTGGATTTGATGGAGGAATTTCGCCCCACGATTGTCGATCAGGCGGTCATTGCGACCCTCCATTCTGGCCTGCTGACTGCCGATGACTTTGAACCGTCGCCCGATGGGATGGGCGTTTGGCTAGGAAAAATGGGCAAAAAAGTATTTCTGGCACAGCTAGATCGCCAGTTCCAAAAGCGCGTACGGTATGCCCCGCAAAATCGCCGTCTTGCGATGAGCCAAATCATGCTGGAGCAGGCGCGTTGGGTTGGGCGGTGCATCGTTGAACAAACCCTTAACTACGGAGGCTTTTTGATCCGATGAAACCCCTATGGCTTGTTTGCTACGATGTTGCAGATAACCGCCGCCGCCAAAAATTGGCCAAACGGATGGAGCGGGTCTGCCAGCGTGTCCAAGGATCGGTGTTTGAATGTCCACTCGACCACCAAGAGATGGCACGCCAACTGGAACAGTTCTGGGTGCCCGTCCTTAAGCTCAGCGAAGATAGCCTCCGAGCCTATCCCTTAAATGCAGAAGCTAAAAAGCAGGCCAAGCTCTATGGCAGCCCCCCACTCTATGAGCCGCCTGCGCTTATCGTTTTGTAACATTCTATCGCCGTGGTGTCTGACGCCTAATGGCTGAAGCTCCCACCAGACAAGGCATTGAACGCTATTAAGAAAGATGACAACAAGGTAGAAGCACGGCGCAGCTCGTAATCGGCAGCATGTCAAAGTAAATCGGTGGAAACGGGAGATTTCTTGATCTAAATCTCCCGTTTCATTCCAAAAAGTTGAGTATAATGAGATGCAAGTCAATCTTCAGTCGATTGGCTGTCGGCGAACAGGAAGCGTAACGCTTTATGAAGCAAGGTAACGTATCCTGGCGCAAACGAACCTTGAAAACACCATACAGCAAAGTTTTCAGATCCATAGGGGTTCACTAGAACCCTTTCCCCGCAAGGGGACGGAAACAAGCGGAGTAATCTATTATGCCCAATATTAACCCAGCAAAGGTTCACTAGAACCCTTTCCCCGCAAGGGGACGGAAACTTGAGAATGGGTTGGGCTCCAAGGTGGCATTTTTGTAGGATGCAGGGTTCACTAGAACCCTTTCCCCGCAAGGGGACGGAAACTGCGCTGGCACTGAGGCGGTCATGCGCCTATCCTTCCTGCCTCAGGTTCACTAGAACCCTTTCCCCGCAAGGGGACGGAAACCCGTCGGAGCAGGATTGTTTAGTTCTTCGGGCATGAGGTTCACTAGAACCCTTTCCCCGCAAGGGGACGGAAACGGAATAACTAACCGAAGGCTCTAGCTGTATACAGTACGTTCACTAGAACCCTTTCCCCGCAAGGGGACGGAAACTCACCCAATGTGGGCAAAGCGTACACCTTTAAATGGGCGTCCAGTTCACTAGAACCCTTTCCCCGCAAGGGGACGGAAACCATGGTCTTTAGGTCGTTGGCGATTTAAGCGGGTTCAGGGTTCACTAGAACCCTTTCCCCGCAAGGGGACGGAAACGCGCGCACGATGCTGGGCACATGAACGGCCAAGTAACGGTTCACTAGAACCCTTTCCCCGCAAGGGGACGGAAACCCATAATGCCCGTTACACGCTGCCATTGCCTCCAAAATTTGGTTCACTAGAACCCTTTCCCCGCAAGGGGACGGAAACCCGAATGTCTCGGTTTTGAGCGAGGTCTGGGCATAACGGTTCACTAGAACCCTTTCCCCGCAAGGGGACGGAAACGTTTGAGCCTAGCTGCTTCATGAATACAGGGATGCTAGCGGGTTCACTAGAACCCTTTCCCCGCAAGGGGACGGAAACTCTC
>JBCBSL010000192.1:0-3269 GCA_039819145.1 Cyanobacteria bacterium J06638_22 | reverse complement strand
TCTGACAGTAATTCTTGTGGGCGATCGCTCCCCTGCAATTCGGTTCACTAGAACCCTTTCCCCGCAAGGGGACGGAAACTCTCTGACAGTAATTCTTGTGGGCGATCGCTCCCCTGCAATTCGGTTCACTAGAACCCTTTCCCCGCAAGGGGACGGAAACCGTTAACCTGCACATAAGAGAGCGGTGGTAGCCAGTAGAGTTCACTAGAACCCTTTCCCCGCAAGGGGACGGAAACCAATACTTGGAAGTCCTTCGTAGACAAGGCTTCCATCTTGTTCACTAGAACCCTTTCCCCGCAAGGGGACGGAAACGTTTTAACATATTAACTATAACCACTAATCCAATTACAATCAGTTCACTAGAACCCTTTCCCCGCAAGGGGACTAAGATACAGATGCAGGCAGAGGAGTGCTGCCCCATACTTGCCAATCTTCCTTTGCTTTAGACATGTGATATTGGGCGATCGCTAACGCTCTGGGCGATCGCCCAACCGATTCAGCTTAGCTCCAGCTCCACCGACGACAAGACTTATCCCTTGAAAGTATTTGTTTATGCCATAGAAGTCTTTGAGGGGGATGGTTGAGATGGACTGGAAACTACTCTCGGTTATTCATGTGCAAATTATTTAACTTAATAATACTGAAGATTTGCACATGAATAAAGTTGGCTGCTGCCCGGCATCTGATGCGCATATCCAATGCTCTAGGGAACCTCGTTGTAGGGCGATCGCCAGCCCCAGGTTTGCACTCGTGCCTAAGTCATGATGACCTTGTTGACTCATATGCAAAAGCTGCACTTGCCAGAGCGTAGGGAGATTCGTTGGACTATCACCATCTGGCGATGCCTTCCGCTAATCTCCGCCAAGGGTATCCACCACCCCAGTATTTCCAGCCTCTACCTACTGCCTTGTCCCCACTTGGGGATGGAAATTGATTCAATTTCCACTAAACGAATTAAGATAGAGACCAAGTGACCCTTATTCGCTCTATGCCTCGTCGTCGCGCCACCCAATCCACCTCTGGCATCGCCATCCCTTCTCTCCATGTCACAACGGAGCTTGTGGGGCTGCGCTTTACCCTGCAAGCGCTCGACGATGCGGTGCTCTATGCCCAATACACCACGGGGCTCCATGCCTGGTTTCTCCAGCAAATCCAAGCTTTCGACCCCGACCTCTCCGCCTATCTGCACGATGGCGAATCCGAAAAGCCCTTCACCATTACGGGGTTGGATGGCCAATTTACCGCCCACCATCAACAACTCCAATTGCAAAAAGGAGCGACTTATCACTGGCAGCTCACGGCTCTTTCCAAACCTGTGGTGCGGGGCATTGCCCAATGGTTCAAGCAACTGCCTGAAACCCTAGAGCTGCGAACCGCTACGTTATCCATTCAAAGCGTTGAGATTTGCCACCCAGCGACAACCTACAACAAACTCTGGAAACAGGCTGCCGATCAAAACGCGATGGTGAACCTGAGCTTTCTCAGCCCCACCAGCTTTCGCCGCAAAGGCAACCACTTTCCCCTCCCCGTCCCCGTCAACCTATTCCATAGCTACCTGCGGCGCTGGAATGATTTTTCAAGACGGCCTTTCGAGCAAGATGCATTCCTCGATTGGGTGGAAGATCACACCTTAATCCATCAGCTCCACCTGGATTCATCAAAAATTGCAGCGGGAAAACGCGGTTCTGTTACCGGATTTACCGGAGCCATTCGCCTGGGCTTGACTAAACGCGCCGCGCAAACCCCAGACTTCCACCAGTTGTTCTATGCGCTCTTAAACTTTTCGCCCTACTGCGGCACGGGCCACAAAACGACCTTTGGCCTGGGGCAAACCCAGCTCGGGTGGCTCACGCCCGATCAAGTGAGTGCTCCCCCTTCAACCCGCCAAACGCTCCTGGCCGAACGCATCGCCGAGCTGACCCAAATCTTCATGGCTCAGCGCAAACGGGTCGGGGGCGATCGCGCCATCCAAATCTCCGAAACCTGGGCAACAGTGCTAGCCCGCCGTGAATTGGGCGAATCGTTACAGGCGATCGCCACTGATTTAGGCATCCCCTATGAGACGACCAAAACCTATTCCAAGCTAGCGCGGCGATCGCTACGAGAGCAGGAAGAATAAGTCAAATCCCTACGCGCTCATGGCTGGTTGACTGACAAAACTCACAAGCCCTCACCCCAGACCCCTCTCCCAGGGAGGGAGAGGGGCTTTGCGAGCAGTACTTTCTTACTCCCCTTCTCTCCTTGTGGGAGAAGGGGTTGGGGGATGAGGGGGCAACTTGCAAAACTGGGATGCACGCGATCGCCCACTAGCAGGCTCGACAAATCCTGGCTTAAAAATCCAGATTAAGATGAAGCATAGGTATCCTCAACATCTCCAGGGTATATACCGATGGTCACTTTGCAGCTTCGACAGTTAGACGTGCCCCCAGGACAGTGTTTGCTGCTCCATGATGTAAGCTGGGCAAAGTTTGAAGCCATTTTGGAGGAGCTAGGAAACCATCGCGGTGTCCGCATTGCCTATGACAATGGACGATTGGAAATCATCGATCCCTTACCTGAACATGAATATTTCAAGCAATCGATCAGCATCGCCATTGAAGATATCGCAGAAGCCTTGAATCAAGATTACGAAAGCTACGGGTCTACCACCTGGCGTAAACAAGCAGAACAGGCGGGTCTAGAAGCCGACAATTGCTTCTACTTTCAAAATGAAGCGCAAATTCGCGGCCAGCTCACCTTTGACCTCAACCAAGACCCGCCTCCCGATTTAGCTCTGGAGATTGACATTACCCGTAAGCCCCTGGCTCGTTTTCCAATTTATGCGCGGTTGGGCATTCCCGAGATTTGGTGCTATGACCAGGGCAAGCTCAGTATCTATCTGCTTCAGCAAGCTCAGTATGTTGAGGCGGAGCAAGGTCGGGCATTTCCCTCCCTCAAGATTCAGGAGTTGCCCCGGTTGATTGAGGTGAATCGCGATTCGGGCAGGTTGGCGTTGCGACGGGCTGTGAGATCGTGGGTTAGGGATTCCGGAGCAGGTGGGTAGAGGTGGGCGATCGCCTGCCAGTCCTCTCAACATCAACACGCACCATAGACAACTGGATTGATTTACACGCGGAGAATCGGCAAATGCAGTCTCAGACTGAAATCTGTGTGGTTTTTAGCGTTTTTAGAAGAATCAATTGATCAACAGTTAGGCTGCTGAGCGATCGCCACCTGTGATAGGCGATCGCTCAATGACTGCAATTCAGGCGTTGCTGGATCATGGTATG
>JBCBSL010000191.1:0-10636 GCA_039819145.1 Cyanobacteria bacterium J06638_22 | reverse complement strand
GATGGGGGTTGGTGTTTGCCGCTACCTCTACGGTGTGATCCACCCGCGCCCAACTCCGGGTCAGGTTCTCTACCCGATTGATCCGGCTGTTGGGCAACACGATTAACCGCCCTTCTCCATTACGGAGTTGGGTCGTTCGCAGGTTGAGGTTTTCCACAAATCCGTCCACGCCATCCACGGCAATGACATCCCCGATCGCATACTGATCTTCCAGCAGAATCAAAAAGCCATTGACCAGGTCGCGGATCAGGTTCTGTGATGCTAGCGAAACGGCAAAACCAATAATGGCTCCAAACGCGAGGACAGAGCTAGTGCTGAAGCCAACGATTTCCAAGATAAAAAGAATTGAAATGAAATAGGTCAGGAAGGTGGCTAGCCCTTTGAGGACATTGGCGATGGTGGTAATCCGGAGCGATCGCCGTTTGACATCCCCCTCCACATTTTGTGTGCGCCAGAAAGTTGCTGCTCGGTTGATGCCCAGATCCAACAATCGCTTCACCAGTCCAGCCGCACCCCAAGCAATAAAGATGAGCACCGGGGAAAACAGCACCTCGCCCACGGTAAATCGCCAAAGGGGAAAGCGACCTGCGATGAAGGAAACACCGATGATCCAACCGATGATTTGCAACCACACCAGCAACCACTCGAAAAAGTCTAGCCAGCGGACCCGTTGATCCAAATCAAAATAGCTTCTGATGGCTTCCAATATTTCGAGTTGCTGCCGGAAATCCAGCGCGGTATTGGGTTCGTCCATGTTGGGGCGATCGGGTGCTTCATCGGTTTGGCGATCTTGCAATTGATGTTTGCGAGTGCTGAGCTGTTGCCGGAGTATCCAACTTGCCGCACTAAAGCCAACCAAGCTTGCCAGCAGGATGAAAGCAAGCTGCGCCCACGCCCAGAGTGCACCGGGTTGGCGCGATCGCAGCTGTTCGGTGAGCGCGGTCTGCAAACTGTCTCGCCACTGTTCTGCCAACTCGGGCCTCGGGAGACCGTGATATTCTGCATCCGCCTCGGTGACCGTTAGTAATACTTGGGGCTCGGTACGCGTCGCGTCCGACGCTGTGATCACCGTTTGCTGATTCAGCGTTCTGACCTGAATTTGTAAGGTTTCGGGGTCATATACCGTGTCATAGCTAAAGGTTTCAGCCCACTTAGAAACGTTTTGCAACGAAACGATGTAGTGGAGCCGTTCCTCAATTTTTTGAGCCCGCAGCTCAACTGGGGTCAGTCCATCGGGATTGTCTCGGTCGAGCACCGTGGGTGACGCGATCTCAAATAAGGTTTCTCCTTTTAATCGCACAGCGGTGACTTCCGTATCACCAATCCGTTGCACTCCTGATGGTGGCGAAGGTGCATCTGTCGGTGAGGTGGAGAGATCCGGTGCAGGGATCTGAGCTATGGCGGCAGAGGGCGTAGGAGCGATCGCCTCCAGGGGCAAACGAACCCCACGGACACCCATCGTGCTGACGATTCCAACTGTAAGGAATCCCAGCAGCAACATCCGCCAACCTCGTCTAAGCCACCGCAACCTGATCATAGGTACCGACATCTTCTACAACATTCACTGCCCATTCTGCGAAGAAATGCAGCGCTTGCCCACCCCCAGTCGGGTTTTATGACGCCATGCGCTGGAATAAATCCAGATTCTTTTGAAAGCTATGCCCTGTCAAGGCTTCAAGGAAATTAGTGTCTGAATGCGTCAGGTTCTGGAAGACAGAATAAAACCCGGCGTCGGGCAACAGGCCACCCGCGCTACCCAAAATCAAGGATTTGAGTAGAGATTGAATCTTTGTCCTGTAAATAGGGATAGGGCCATACAAGGTGTTTGTCCAACACTCCAACAGCTAGCAAATGATCGATTGAACCGTGCCGACAAAGATACCCTAAAGAACTTTACCAAAAGAGTTTTGTATTCTGCATACAAATCAGCGGATATTCGTATCGATACTGTTAAAAAAGTTTTTCACTACAGAAATATACTTAAAGGATCCGTGAAGAAGCAGAAAATTATCTTGCGAATAGTTTTCGGGTTCTATAAATTACACATTAGTTGAAAGCACTGAAGGAGACGTGTGCAAAGTTTCGTAATTTACCCGTCTGCGCGCTAATGCTAGCTAAAGATGCTGAGTCAAGCGCTTTCCTGGGTCTCCTATCTAACAGGGTTGCTAGTTTAAAACACTGAGTCGGATATCTATATAAAGCCCCCCAGCTTATGTCTGAACTTCAGTTCTGCTAAAGAAAAAACAGAAAAATATCAAGTGTTTTTACGGAGTCGGGCTTCGACGGTCGATTGATCTCAGTCCCTCCACCGCAGCCTCGTTCAGGTGTGTTGTTTCTACCAACAGGAGGTCAACTTGCAGAGAAGGTGTGATCGTAATCGAAAGCGCTCTAAGCGGCGGGCAATCCATTGCCCAATTCATGGTTGCCATGTGGATAGTGTGAGTCAGAAATATGCACTATTCGCTGATCGTGCTGCCCAACTTCAGCAGCGAGGAGTCAGTCGTAAGAGTTCGCTCCTGTTGCTCTCAAGCTATCGGACGGTTTCTTTACAAGGTGAATGGTTGGAAGCCTTCTGGTGTACACATTGCCAAAGGACAACCTGGTATCACGTTTGTAAGACGGGCGATCGCACGTACAGCCTGAGCGCTGCCCCCCGAGAGTTATGGCAGCAGGTACATGGCGTCGTCAAAACGTCGGGCAATCCCAGCGTTAGCGAGTTTACGAAGCGTCAGTCTCGGTCAGCTGGTCACAACGGTATCAAAGACTTCCAGCTTGTTCGAGGTTGAAGCGCCAGGTTTTCGGTTAGTGCCATTCCAGCGTAAAGCTTACCTCGTGGGTTTTACGGAGCAAGATTGTGATCAAACCATGGTTGGTTTTATTCATCACAATGTCAAGTTTGATGCGGTTTGCACTTAGCAGCTTGCAGCTTGAAATGGATGGCCTGCCGATAGTTCACAGACTGAGTATCAGTCAGCACATGACCCGTATGATAACCCGTTAAATTTGGAGATTTAATTATGCAGCAACGTGGCGTAACAGTATGGTTCACCGGTTTGAGTGGGGCAGGAAAAACTACTATCTGCCGGGCTGTTGAGCAAGAACTTCGGACAAGAGCTGTGAATCTTGAAGTCTTGGATGGAGATGTTGTTCGGGAAAATCTCACAAAGGGGCTTGGTTTTAGCAAGGAAGATCGGGATGAGAACATCCGCCGGATTGGTTTTGTTTCTAATCTCCTGACGCGCAATGGCGTGATTGTCCTGGTCTCTGCTATTTCGCCCTATCGGGCTGTTCGTGAGGAAGTACGCGAGCAGATCGGTGACTTCATCGAGGTCTATGTCAGTGCTCCTCTAGATGTTTGCGAAGGACGGGACGTGAAAGGTCTTTACCGTCGGGCACGGGCGGGTGAGATTAAAAACTTCACTGGAATTGATGATCCCTACGAATCGCCTCTCAACCCCGAAGTTGAGTGCAAGACGCACGAAGAAACCCTCCAGCAAAGCGTCGATAAGGTTCTGGCTGCGTTGGAGAAGGCTGGTTGTATCCATCAAGGTTCCGTTCCATCTTCGGCTCAAGCGGGCGCTTTAGTCGACATGGCTGTCTAGGTGCCAGTGCTTACTTGAATTATGGGGTGCAGATCGAGTCACCGTAGTCTCTAGCCTTTGAACGTCATAGCGCTGAAATCTCTTTCAGCGCTTTATTCCCATGACCATTAGGATTAGCCATCCGTGATTATGGGAATGCGATCGCTATAACTAACTCGGGTGTTAGACGCCTTTATTTGTGTCGGAACGATATCTTTTGCACCAACCAATTCAGTACAGGTCAGTTATCTAAATGCGTATCGAATCTGAAAATTATTTAAGTTCTACCTTACCCGTCTCACTGTTTGAGACGACTGACACCAGTGGTATTGCCATTCGTGGTGAGGTAGGAATGGAGCTGACATATGATCTAGATTCCCTTGCACCAGGAACCTATGATTTAGTCGCGCGGGTCGTCGCTCCGAAACAGCGGAGCTACTCATTTGATGTTGAGGTATTGGGGCAGGTCTACACCTTCTCGTTTGGGTCGACAGCGGGTAACTGGAATTCTTATGTTGATATCGTGTTGCCGGGCATTTCTGTGTCGGAAGTAGCGCAGTCGATGTCCGTGACGATGACATCGAACCGCTTCAATCTGAATTACCTCGAATTTGTGCCGACGGGGCCAGCCCCAGAACCCACCCCAGGAACGGTGGCTTTCGACAATAACAGCTATACCGTGTCTGAAGATGGCACGACCGCGAGTGTGACCCTGGTCCGTACAGAGGGCACATCAGGAGCAGTGAGTGTTGATTTGGCACTAACCGATGGCACCGCCACGGCTCCCGGTGATTATGACAACACCCTCCAAACCATTACTTTTGCCGATGGCGAAGCGAGTAAGACCGTTTTAATCCCTATCGCTGAAGATAGCTCGGTGGAAGGGGATGAGACGGTGAACCTGGCTCTGGCCAACCCCACAGGTGGTGTGACTTTAGGCAGTCAGACAACGGCGACGCTCACCATTGTGGATAACGATGCCCCTGGGGCGATCGCTTTCGACGCCAGCAGCTACACCATTTCAGAAGATGGCACCACGGCAAGCGTGACTCTAGTCCGCACTGGTGGCACCGCAGGAGCGGTGAGTGTCGATTTAGCATTGACCGATGGCACGGCCACTGCCCCTAGCGACTACGACAATACTCTCCAGACGGTGAACTTTGCGGATGGCGAAGCGAGCCAGACGGTTTTAATTCCCATCGTGGATGACACCGTAGAGGAAAGCGATGAAACGGTGAACCTGGCCTTGGCTAATCCTACAGGGAGTGCAACGTTGGGAGCGCAGGATAGCGCCGTCCTCACCATCACCGACGATGATGGTTCCGCCCCGGCGGGGCCAGTGCGCTTAGAAGCTGAAGCGTACAGCACGAGCAACAACCCAGTTACCACCTTCACCACGACCGATGCCAGTGGGGTGGCCATTCGTGGAGCCACGGGCACCGTCCTAACCTATGATTTGACGGCTTCTGCTGGCACCTACGACCTAGTTGCGCGGGTCGTGGCACCGAAGAACGGCACCTACAATTTCGATGCCACGGTGAATGGACAAACCTACACCATCAGCTTTGGGAGCACACCGGGGAACTGGAATGATTACATCGATGTTGTCATTCCTGATGTGAGCCTGGTGGATGGCACCCAAGTGCTGACTCTGACGATGGCATCGAACCGTTTCAATCTGAATTACCTCGACTTTGTGCCGACGGGGCCAGGGCCAGATCCTACGCCAGGTGCGATCGCCTTCGACGCCAGCAGCTACACGGTGTCTGAGGATGGCACGACGGCCAGTGTGACCCTAGTTCGTACCAGTGGCACCGCAGGCGCTGTCAGCGTTGAAGTAGGCTTAACCGATGGCACGGCTACGGCTCCTGGTGATTACGACAACACCCTCCAGACAGTGAACTTTGCCGATGGCCAAGCGAGCCAGACCGTTTTGATTCCCATCGTGGATGATGCCCTGGCAGAGGGAGATGAGACAGTGAACTTGGCTCTGTCCAACCCAATAGGTGGCGTGACCCTGGGCAGTCAGCCAACTGCGACGCTCACCATTGTGGATAACGATGCCCCTGGGGCGATCGCCTTCGACGCCAGCAGCTACACGGTTTCAGAGGATGGCACGGCTGCCAGCGTGACTCTAGTCCGCACTGGCGGCACCGCAGGAGCGGTGAGTGTCGATTTAGCATTAACCGATGGCACGGCCACGGCTCCTGGTGACTACGACAATACTCTCCAGACGGTGAACTTTGCCGATGGCCAAGCAAGCCAAACCGTTCTGATTCCCATCGTGGATGACACCGTGGAGGAAGGTGACGAAACAGTTAACCTGACCTTAGCTAATCCTACTGGAGATTCAACCCTGGGAACGCAAGACAGCGCCATCCTCACTATCATTGACGATGACGTTTCTATCCCAGTCGGCCCGATTCGCGTAGAAGCCGAAGCGTATAGCACGAGCAACAACCCGGTGACTACCTTCACCACGACCGATGCCAGTGGGGTGGCCATTCGTGGAGCCACGGGCACCGTCCTAACCTATGATTTGACGGCTTCTGCTGGTACCTACGACCTAGTTGCGCGGGTCGTGGCACCGAAGAACGGCACCTACAATTTCGATGCCACGGTGAATGGCCAGACCTACACCATCAGCTTTGGGAGTACACCGGGGAACTGGAATAATTACATCGATGTAATCATTCCTGATGTGAGCTTGGTGGATGGCACCCAAGTGCTGACCCTGACGATGGCATCGAACCGTTTCAATCTGAATTACCTTGACTTTGTTCCCACTGGGCCAGGGCCAGATCCCACGACAGGTGCGGTGGCATTCGACGCCAGCAGCTACACCGTTTCAGAGGATGGCACGACGGCAAGTATAACCCTAGTGCGCACCGGCGGTACCGCAGGCTCCGTCAGTGTTGAAGTCGGCTTAACCGATGGTACGGCTACTGCTCCTGATGACTACGACAGCACCCCCCAGACCATTACGTTTGCTGATGGCGAAGCCAGTCAAACCGTCTTCATTCCCATCGTGGATGATGGCTTGGTGGAAGGGGATGAGACAGTGAATTTGTCCCTAGCTAACCCCACGGGCGGCGTGACCCTGGGCAGTCAGACGGCTGCAACCCTCACCATTGTGGATAATGACCAAACGCCGTCCCCCGACCCGATTCGGATTATGCCGTTGGGCGATTCCATCACCCATGGGTGGAATACATTTCCAGGAGGCTATCGCGATCGCCTAGAGAACTTACTGACCGAAAACGACATTGCCTTTGATTTCGTTGGGTCTGCCACACCAAATGGCCCGAGTAGTTTGAGCGATCGCAATCATCAGGGCCATCCAGGCTGGAGAATCGATGAAATTGCTGCGTCGGCGGATGCCTGGATACAAGCCGCAAACCCCGATGTCATTCAGTTACTGATTGGTACCAACGACGTTTTACAAGAATTTGATTTAGCTAATGCCCCCGCCCGCCTGAGTGCATTGATTGATCAGATCACAGCTGCGGCTCCGGATGCTCATGTCGTGGTAGCGACGATTCCTCCCCACGAGCGGAACTTTTTCAACAACCTGGTGCTCGACTACAACGCCACTATTGAAGGCATTGTCGATGACAAAGTTGCCCAGGGTAAAAACGTCAGTTTCGTGGATATGTACAGCGAGCTAACCGTGGCTGATTTGGGCGATCGCGTCCATCCCAACCAAACGGGATATGAGAAGATTGCGGGGGTTTGGTTTGATGAATTATTGAATCTGGCAGGGGATTTTGGCACCTATGATGCCCTCAACGATGACTACTACGTGAATGCGAACATCATTGCATCGGATAGTTATTCAACGACGGTTCGTGCCAATCTTCATAACGATTCTGCTGTGGCGCGTTCGGATCTGTCGTTCCGCTATTTTGTTGACCTCTCCGAATTATTTGATGCAGGGTACAGCACAAATGATGTTCTCATCGGAGAAATCAATGGACCGCTCGTGAGCGATTTGAATGTGTGGGATGCAGCCGAAGATATCTACTACGTGGAAGTGGATTTTTCTGGTACAGCGATCGCACCGAGCAACTTTGCTAGCGTTGAATTTTCGTTGGGTGTTAGCTCATCCCTGCCAACATCCGCATGGGATACCGCAAACGACTGGTCGACCCAATCCCTCACGGGTGACGTGATGACGAGTCGGCATTTGCCTGTTTACGATGGCACGATGGATCGCTTGTCTGGAGTTGTTCCCGTCTATTAAAGCTTGCTTTAGCTAGTGGCCTTGTGTGTGTGCAGTGCACGCGCAAGGCCACTTTTTGGGTTGTTTCAAGCAAGCTGGCACCTTATTGTTACTTTTTACGAGGAACGTTTAATAATGCTCAAAACATTAAAGAAACAAGCTGTGTCGCTACTCACACAGATTCCAGTGACAAACAACTATCTACTCGCACGAAGATTTAGCGTTGAATTAGATCTAATTAAAGGAATCCATCAAACTCAGAATACTCACCCGAGCTTGTTGCATTTTTCCGTTAACAAGTCTGCAACACAGTATGTAAAGTCAATCGTTAATCGATGTTCCGCTGCCACAGGAATCATCAATGTTGGTATCCATGACTATGCCTTCAAGAGCAATTTCCCTTACTTAGACAAGCTCTCTGCCGAGGAAATGGAAGCCTATCGGCATATCTTCAAGCCTGCTGGATATACGTATAGTGTTTTCGGTGGCATGATTGATGGGATCCCGGATCTGGAAGAATATCTCGTCGTTTTGATGGTACGTGATCCGCGAGATGTATTGGTCTCTGGTTATTTCTCCATTGCCTATAGTCACGTTGAACCAGCACTTGGAACAGAAAAGTATGACGACTTTTTGAAAAATAGAGAAAATGCTCAAGCCATGAGTATTGATGATTATGCGATCGCCCAATGTGATGCTGTTTACGAAACATACAATCGCTACAAACAGCTCTTATTAGATCGCCACCCTGGTGTCTATTTAACGCGCTACGAAGATATGATCGATGACTTTGAAGCATGGTTGCATGCCCTCATCAACTACTGCCAATTTCAGGTCGAACCGAGTCTGCTCGATAGCCTAATGGAAGAGAACGAGCAACTGCGCCCTAGTAGTGAGAATGTCAATCGGCATATTCGTAAGGGTAAGGCAGGCGACTACAAGGAGAAGCTCAAGGCCGAAACCATTGATTACATAGAATCTAAGCTGGCTCCGATTTTGCCTAGCTTTGGTTATGCCTAGAAAACGTTGGCTAGAAAATATTGATGTCTAGCTTTGACTGAAGTCTAGTGAGCCTGTTTCATGAGTCCGTCTGAAAGATCATTCTGTTTAAATTTCTTGCTACTTTTTATGTGTACTGAGGTTGTTTGTGGCTAAGGGAATTGGTCATCAATTAGCTAAAATCGCCGCTTTTTCTTCAGGCCTTCGACTGTTACAAGTTGGGTTATCCCTTGTCGTCAGTATTTTACTGACTCGGCTTTTGGGGGTCGATGGGTATGGCGCTTATGCCTACTCCATTTCCTGGGTTTTGCTTCTGAACATCCTTGCCAGCCTTGGATGCCAGGGGCTGCTTGTGCGCGAGATCGCAGCAAACCGAGAACAGGAAAAATGGGGGCTGATCCGAGGATTATTGCAATGGACCAATAGCATTGTTCTTCTGTGCTCACTGGCAGTAGGTGGCTTATTTGCCCTGGCCATATGGCAGGTTATCCAGACACCTGACCCCCAGGTTCTTTACACGCTCCTCATTGCCCTAGCCCTCATTCCTTTTACAGCGCTAACGATTGTTCGACAGGCTGCTTTACAGGGCTTCAAGCGCGTTATCCAGGGGCAATTGTCCGAAGCTATCATTCAGCCAGTTGCATTTATTGTTTTCCTGAGTCTTGCTTACTTATTCTTTGGAGATCTAAGTCCGTCTCAAGCAATGGCTTGGAAGGTCGCATCGACTATCCTTGCCTTCCTTTTTGGAATATGGGCTTTGTTGCGTGTTATTCCTTCAGATGTTAAGCAAGCAACGGCTGAATATGATGTGAAGCGTTGGTTGCCAAGTCTTCTTTCCTTACTGTTCATGGCAGGCATTGGCACCATCTATACACGCACAGATACCATCATGCTGGGGATGATATCCGGTACGGGGACAGTTGGCTTATATGCGATCGCGCTTCGACTAGCCAACTTTATTTTGATGAGTCAACAAGTGGGTGCCTCGGTGTTAGGCCCTCACATTGCTAGCCTCTATGCAAAGGGAGAAACTGGACGATTACAAGAACTCACAACCAAGAGTATTCGTGCGGTCGTTGCCTATGCGCTTCCAGTTACTTTGATATTCATTTTCCTGGGCGATCGCCTACTCAGCATTTTCGGTTCCGATTTCTCTGAAGCCCATACCGTTCTGATCATTCTGAGTATCGGCAAACTATTGAATGTATCTACAGGGGCAGTTGGTTTGCTTCTAAACATGACGCACCATGAAAAAGATAATGCAATGGTTGTCGGTGTTAGCGCTGTACTCAACGTAGGTTTGAATCTGCTTCTAATTCCTCAATTTGGAGCCGTTGGAGCGGCGATCGCAACCATCAGTGCTTCTGTTACGGCGAATGTTTGGCTAGCAACACTTGTCTATAAGCGCCTTGGCATACGTTGCACAGTATTTAGTGGAGTCTCTCTATCCAGCTAATAATCACATACGGATAACTAACATTTAGCTTCTTTGTTCAGAAATTCATAGTGGGGTAAGCGGATCTAAAAAGAGGTATGAAAGGATTGTAGATAAAAGGCTGCCCTATGCTTATCCATTCCTCTTAGCAATTGAGAAATGCTGTAATTATTTCTACAGAAGTACTTGGGATAGATTCTTGATATCCGCGTGAAGCATACACCAACCACCTATTGAATATTGTCACCGTTGATTTGTTTGTCATGCTGTCTGTAGCAGAAAGTTGGTTGGTAACCGAGACCTCCGGTAATGTCAAATTCAGTTAGTTAGAAACTTGCCTTACCTTTCTGAGCGAGAGTCGTTCTTTCGATATCGTTTTTCTTGTGTTTGTGCGACTCG
>JBCBSL010000190.1:0-10696 GCA_039819145.1 Cyanobacteria bacterium J06638_22 | reverse complement strand
TAGCTCGCCATCAATCAACTCAAAGTAAGTCTCCTCACTTTGAGGCAACACCTCAAGATCACGAACCGTCCATCGAACACGCGTTTGACTCATGGAAATCCTTACCCACCGGAGTCTACTGGGAAGAGGCCAACACCGACCCTGCTTCTATTTTATGCATTGAATTCTGCTCCAATGCAGGAGTGGCCATAGGCTCAAGGAATTGTCAAGTCTTTAGCCATTGGATCGGACAACTCATACTTTCAAAGCTGGAAAACTTGTCTTTAAAGTTACAGCATTGATAAGTATGAGTTTGGACATATCTAGTTTGATTTGGCTTCATCTTTTCGATTGAGCGGGTGATTAAGAGCTCCATTGAGCGATTTTTGTTCGATACGGCAATCTCGATTTGGAGCTATATGGATTCCATCAGGCAATTTCGTCTTGCAGAGTTTAGCTTTTGAGATTTGTTCTTCTGTAAGCCCTTTTACCTCGCTGAGATCTGCCCCGCCGAGGCTTGCTCCATCGAGTTTCGCCCCATCAAGTTTTGCTTTGCCGAACTTTGCCCAACTGAGGATTGCCCGGCGGAGGTCTGCCCCGCCGAGGCTTGCCCCGTAAAGGTTTGCCCGACGGAGATCTGCTCCGCGGAGGTTTGCAATCATAAGGTTTGCCATCATGAGGTTTGTTCCACTAAGGTTTATTCCGCCAAGGTTTGTCCCACGGAGGTCTGCATCTCTAAGGTTTGCCCCACTGAGATTCGCTCCACTGAGGTTCGCTCCGCTGAGGTTTGCCCCGCCGAGGTTTGCTCCACTGAAGTTCGCTCCGCTGAGGTTTGCTCCGCCAAGGTTTGCTTGTCGGAGATCTGCCTCCTTGAGATTTGCTTCGCCGAGATATGCCCAGCTAAGATTTGCCTCGCCGAGGCTTGCTTCGTTGAGATATGTTCGGCTGAGGTTTGCCCCGCTAAGATTTGCCCCGTCGAGGTTTGCCCTACGGAGGTCTGTTTCTTTAAGATTGGCCTCACTAAGGTGTGCCCAGTCAAGGCTTGCACCACTGAGATTTGCCCGAAGGAGATTTGCTCCGCTGAGACTCGCCCGGCGAAGATCTGCACCACTGAGTCTTGCCCCACTGAGGTTTACACCACCCAGATATGTCTGATTGAGGTCTGCTCCATCAAGATCTGCCCAGCGGAGATCTGCTCCACCAAGTCGTGCTCCGCTGAGCTTTCCTCCACTGAGAATTGCCCCGCTGAGGTCGGCTTTGTGAAGGTCTGTCCGACTGAGGTCTGCCCCGCCAAGATTTGCTCTGTGCAGGTTTGCTTCACGGAGGATCGCCCTACTGAGGTCGGCTTTGTGAAGGTTGGCCTCACTAAGATCGGCCCAGTAAAGATTTGCCCCGCTGAGGTCGGCTCGGCTGAGGTTTGCTTCACGGAGGATCGCCTTACTGAGATTAATTTTTTTAAGGTCAGTTCTGGGAACATCAATCCCTTCAAGAGGAACACCATCTTGATTCAAGGTTTCTAATGCTTTGTATCGGGCATAGCTAGTAGGGACTCCCGCTGCCGCCGCATTATCAACTACTTGCCATGCCTCGTAGTGCTTTTGCTCTTTGCGGTCAGGACTTTCTTTGAAATAAAGGATAACCGCAGATGCAATTGCCACTGATTCCAGCCCACTTAGCAAAACCCATGCAACCTCCTTTCGCGTCTTTAGCTCACCATCAGGTGCAGCCCATAGCATAATCACCGAAAGCATTCCTGCAGCACTACCAACGAACAGCCATGTTGGGATCTTCTGAAGTGATTGTTCAAGTCGAGTAAAGGGTTTTCGCTTTCGCCATTTTGCACTCAACTTGGAAAGTTGATATGAATCTATGAATAATTTATATCTTCTAAATAAATATTGTCTGACCTCAGGTCTCAGATTTGAGTAAGCTAGCCGCCCTATCTTTACTGAAATGTTCTTGATTCTGGTCAAAAGCTGATTGCTTTTCATTGCTGGAGAGTTAAAGGAATATTCTCTAATTCTCTCAAATTCTACAGATGCCTATTCCAAATGGCAGGATGGAGTAATTCTATGGCAAGGACAATCGGAACCTACTCACATTAGAGTTCAAATCTCACCTCTTAGAAGCTGCTCAACTTTTTGGGAAAACTCTGGAAACGTTGGCGACTCAATGCCCATCTCCCCCGCAAATTCGGCGGCATCATACCAACCTTCCACCAGCGTCAGAATCGTAACTTTAGCAAGGAGCGGATCGACAATCCAGTATTCGGGAATCTCCAAAACGCTATACTCTGCTCGCTTAGCGCGGTAGTCCACGCCCTTCGTTGTCTCACTAACCACTTCGACCACCAACAATGGCGGCGGCTCATTCAACCGAACTACTGCCTCTCGGTTCTGCAGCGATCGCCATTGCTCCAGCGGTAACACCACAACATCCGGAACTCGCACCGTATCCCAGCGGTCACCTCTAGGCGACTGAATCCCAATCACCATCTGCTTGGATACCCAGGAATGACCCAACCGCTGAATCTCATGGCGGAAATGGCTGTTGATGTAGTCGGCAATCTCGCCATGCTGCCCCAAACCCAAAGCCATTGGAACTAGTTCTCCGTTGACCAGCTCATAGGTTGTGTCTGTTCCATCGTCATACTGGAGATAGGCATCCAGGCTAAGGCGTTGCGTAGCAAGAGACATAACAGGTCAGTCCATTGAAAAGGCATCAATCTAAATAGAAGCAATATCCACCTATATTTTGCACCGGATGCGGATGGATGGGGCGATCGCCCATGTTACCAACGAGTTATCTAGATTTGAGATAGCCTCTAGCAAAAATGATTCCTGCACTCGACAAACATTCGAAAGCAATTTTTTTTGAAGAAAGTAGAAGAATAGGTCGCTCAGCGATTTGCCATGGGTACTCTTCGGGTGCAGGAATAACGTCGGAAGACAGATTTCTAGCTACCGCCAGCATCTTTTCATTGAGTCGTTGAGAAAGTTGCAGTCCTAAAGCCTGTGGTGTCTGAGCAGCAAACAACGGTGGCCGCCAAATTAGCACTGCACCAGTCACAACGGTGTCAGTCAATTCCCACGCTATCCGTTTTGATGGGAAAGGCAATCACCGTCCGTCAGACATGGGCGCAGTGGTTGAATGAGGCACATCGCCAGACAGCGATGTGTGTCTACAAATCACGGGTATCTCTCTTCAAGACGTGGCTCAGCACCGTCCTAAAACATTACGATGTGCGATCGCTCGTCATACAGAGAATTGCCACCCTGGTGAATCAGCCTGTCGATCGGCTCGCGGCTTGGTTTGCCCATACGAGTGACTATCAAATTCAACTGTTTTGGCAGCAGGTCTCGCCATTATCTGATGAAGCGCGTGTGCTGCGATCGCTCCTCGACGCCCTTTCTCCTGCGCAGATACCCGATCAGCAATCCGGCGATGCCTCTGCCCGGTGGTTACAGCAAGAGAATCTGTCTACCGCTTTTGCTAGCCTCGCAGTCATAGCACAGCTCTTGCCTCCTCGATCGATGCCGGGACTTTTAGTGCTGTTGCCAGATGATGGGTCTGCGGCCAGTACCGCCCTCACTTCACTCACTCAACTTGTAGAAGCGGTTCCAATCCTGCCCATAGCCTTGGGGGTAACGGCTGCCCAAGGCAAACAGTTGTTAGACCAATTTCCTGAATCAAGAGCAAAGGCCATTTTGCGCAGTGGCCTCATCGAAGTGCCCACTCTGGAAACAGACAGCCTGATGCAATGGTTGGGCGATCGCGGCATGCAAGACGAGCAAAATCTTCAGCCCGTTCTTCGTGTGGCAGAAAAATACGGTACGACCATCGAACTGCTGGAAACCGCAGTGGCTCTGGTTGATTCGACCGATCAACCCGATACCGATGAAGCGGACATCATCTATCGCAGTCAGGCGGAACGATTCTTATTTCAAATTCTGGAGGCTAAACCCACGACGGTAGGGCGATTTCAGGTCAATGCTCGGTTAGACATCAACTTTGGCGATCGCCGGATGGAGGTTGATTTTCTCGATGCAGAGGCCAAAATTGTAATCGAGTTGGATGGTCATTATCACTTCAAGTCTCTCGACAACTATCGCCGCGATCGCCGCAAAGATAGGCTATTACAGCAACAGGGATTTCTAGTACTACGTTTCCTCTCAGAAGATGTTGTCAAAGATCTTGAAGGCATTCTCGATGCCGTTGACCAGGCCCTCGTTTCGCGACAATCTTCAGCAACCCAATCTTCAGCAACCTACTCTTCGGAGGCCTAATGCTATCACTGCAACCTATCCGCCTAGCTGATTTGCTCTTGAGCCGCTTGCTCTTTGCTGATGAAAAGGGCATGACAACCAGTGAGCTTAAAGGAGCCGTCAAGGCGATCGCAGGAAGTGAGCGATCGAACTCAGCCTTGACAGAGTGGATTGAGACAACGCTATCGAACCTATGTGATCAAGGCTATGCTCTGTCCGTTAGCCGATCGCGCTGCCAAATCACCGATACGGGGCGTCAGCATGTCCTGAACCAACTTGGACTGACAGCACTGCCCCAAAAGCTTCAATGGAACACATTCAAAAATACAGACTGGATTGCCTATGCCCTGCAGTGGCCAGAGCTTTCGAGTATTGGCCGCAAGTATCTGCGCGATGCAGACGGGCTGCGGGCTGCCATCTTAAAGCACGGTTTTGCCCTGCCCATCAAAGAGTTCGCCACCCTCACTCAAGCTCGAAATGCCCTGCTATGGCAGAAATTCTGTGATCCTAAAACCGCTGAAAATCTCCAAGCGAAACTCCCCAACCTACAGCAACAAGCATTTGACCAGGGCGCTGTCATGGGCGTCCTGCTGAACGAGGTGCTACAAACCGCCAAGCCGCTTCCTTGGAAGCAAGCCTTATCTCAGGTGGTGGCAAAAGTCGCCAATGCTAGACGAACGACTCCAGACGAATTACGCTTGGCTATTTTGCGCCAAGCACTGATCGACACGCCAGAGACTTCTACCTCCGACAGTCATAGTGATTCTCTATCCTTACCATCTGAAACAATCGACAGCAACGATTCATCATCGCCGCCGTCCCTCTCTGATACTGAGTTTGCTGAAATGACGTTGCAAGCCGCGAAAGGGACTAAAGATGGACGGTTGGGAGACAACAAGGTGTTTATCTCAAAGGTGTGGGAAACCTTGAGACAGCAACACCCTCATATCATGTCTTCTTTAGATGCGTTTAAGCAGCGCCTAGTTACTGTCAATCAGCAACAGTTGGTGACATTAAGTCGGGCTGACTTAGCGTATGCCCTTGATTCCGAGGATGTATCTGCTTCCGAAATCAACCATCTAAACAGCACCTTTCACTTCATTCGTCTTGACTGACGTAGAGAGCTTATGAGCACTGATCCAAGATTTGAGACGTTTTGCTCGCATCAAGGCCTCGATATTTTTCATCCTGTTACCCACCAGCATCAGATCTGGCAGCCCGATCCCTACGATGTGGAAACGATTCACAGCGCAGCACGATCGGCCTACGAACGGCTACTGAGTCGGGTGGATAGCAACGCGTCCAGCGATTCAGGTCGGATCTTGTTGCTGTTAGGAGAATCCGGCGCAGGTAAGACGCACCTAATGCGGGCGTTTCGCAACCAGATTCATGAGCAGCAGACGGGGTTCTTCAGCTATATGCAGATGACCACTGCGGTGTCTAATTATGCTCAGTACGTCCTAAGAAACACGATCGATTCCTTTGATAAGCCCTACTACGAGCCGTTTGGGCCAACGACAGGGCTAATCAAACTCTCGAATGCTTTGGCTGAGGACAATGAAGCGGTAACACCTAGAGAATTGGCGCTCCTACGAGAAGATGACCTGTCCCGAGAAGAATTGGTTGATCTCATTTATCCGGTTGCCGATCGCGTCTTGTCCCTAAAGCGCTTCAATAACGTTGATATCGACTTGATTCGAGCGCTGCTGTACTTGCAGCCCGGACAACCCGCCGTCAATGGCAAAGTCTTCAAACTGCTACGGTGTGAGCCTTTAACCCCCTATGACAGCAAGATGTTGGGCGGGATGGTGTCACGCGATCGCGAGGATGATCCACTCCGAATGCTCCAGTCATTGGCTGTACTGATTCAGGCGGTGACCCAGGGAGCCTTAGTGATTTGTCTCGATCAGCTCGAAGACATTCATAGCATGGATGCAGCCGGACAGCGATTTCGCCGAGCGGTGCAGGCCGTTGTGACATTGGCCGAAATTCCAAACGTCGTAGTCGTGCTTTCTTGTTTGGAGAGCTTCTACGACATTTTGAAAAAGGATTTGCCGAGATCGCATCTGGATCGTCTAGAGCTAGATCCCACCCCGGTGAGTCTCAAAGCCCAAAGAGCGGCAGACGAGGTGAGACAAATTATCGCTCGACGGTTGCAGTGCCTCTACGAGCGAACCGAAACACCCATCAACGAATCGGAGCCACTGTATCCCTTTCCAGAGCAGGCAACGGAGAGTCTCACCAATCGAACAACCCGAGATGTTTTGGATTGGTGTCGCTGCCAACGTGAAGTTAGTATCGCAACAAATCAACCACCTAGCATAGATACAGGCTCATCGGAAAATGGCTCCCCACCACCACAAATATCTGAGCTGAGTCAGTTTTGGAACGACCATCTGGCAGAGAGCTTTGAGTTGCCTGAAAGCGATCGCGATCTCCTCACGCTCATGGGCGAAAGCATCGAACGCTGTGGACAAGAGCTGGGCAACGGCTATCGATTCACAACAGAGGCCGACGGAGATTATCTGACCGCCAATCTTCACTCAGAGCCAGATACGCAAAGCTTTTCTTTATTGCTAATCCTGTGCCAGAAATCTTCAAAGGGCGGCGCACTGTCCAGACAAATTCGGGCACTGGAGCAAAAAGCCAAGGATCAAATCCCCGTTGCCCTTCGCACCACAGAGTTTCCCAGTAACCCAAAGACCCAGATTGCCAAACAAATTGGCCAATTCCTCAGTGAGGGGGGACGTCGTGCCCAAGTGGCTGATTCTGACTGGCGCACAATGATCGCGATCCAGAGCTTTGAACAAAAATATGGCGATCGCCCCGCCTACTCAGCCTGGCTACAAGCCGAACAACCCTTGTCCCAACTACCCTCGCTGCAACGCATTCTCGACTTAAGCAACCTACAGGCAAATGTCCAGCCCACAACTAACGTTCAGCCTCAGGTACCAGATGTATCTGGGCAGACGGAGTCAGCCCAACCAGAGAAGCCTACCAAGACATCATCGCAAACAGACCTGCCTCCTGAAGTCCAGCCAACTCTACCCGCCCCCGAGTCAAACATCCCGCTGGGGCAAACCCGCGCAACCGTGCCAACTCCTGTTGAGCTTTCCCTCGAGGCACTCGTGCGCCATGCGGCGTTTCTCGGCGGCTCTGGCAGTGGTAAAACGACATTGGCTTTGACGTTGATCGAGCAACTTTTGCTGCGCGGTATTCCAGCGATTCTGCTCGATCGCAAAGGAGATCTGTGCAGCTACGCCAACCCCGATGCTTGGGAAAAAACCAGCAGCGATCCCCAGGCGATCGCCTATCGCAACCTCCTACGAAACCAAATTGACGTAGCCGTTTACACACCGGGAACGATTGACGGTGCTGGACGACCGCTGAGTATTGCCATTACACCTCCCGGTTTGGGGCAGCTCCCCAGCGCTGAGCGACAACAAATCGCCAACTATTGTGCGACGGCTTTAGGCGGCATCCTGAACTACAAACAGTATGGTCAGGATAAGATGCGGACGGCCATCCTGGGACAGGCGATCGCCGTCCTCAGCACCTTACAAACAGAGAACCCGCTTAGCATTAATCGGTTGATCGAATTCATTGCTGAGCAGGATCCGCTGCTAGTGAACGCGATTGGGTTCCTCGACCCGAAACACTGTCGCAAACTGGCCGAAGACCTGCAAACGCTCAGCCTCATGGAGGGGAATCTCTTCAATACCCAGCATGAGCAACTGTCTATTGAGCAAATGCTGGGTTCGCCCAAATCTCCGAAAACACAGCTATCAGTAGTCAATCTGGGAACATTGGGCGATAACGCCAATATTCTGTTCTGGGTTTCCCAGTTTTTGCTCGACCTCAACCGCTACGCCCAAAAGCACCCATCTGGCCAGTTACAGGCCGTCGTATTGTTTGACGAAGCCGATCTGTATCTGCCCGCTCAAGGAAAGCCATCAACGAAAGAACCGATGGAGAATTTGCTCAAGCGGGCACGCTCAGCGGGTTTGGGTATTCTACTAGCCACTCAAAGTCCAGGCGATTTGGACTACAAATGTCGCGACCAGATTTCGTCTTGGTTCGTTGGCAAAGTCAAGGAAAATACCGCTCTTAATAAGCTGAAACCAATGCTCAGCGAAGCAAAGGTCGATGTCACTAGCAAACTTGCCAACCAAAAAGTGGGTGAGTTCTTTGCAATCCGCGCCGGAGACGTCACAAGCTTGCAGGCAAACATGTCTCTGATTCGGGCTGAGCAAGTTCCCATCGAGATGATTCAAAAACTAGCTGCCCGCTCTACAAGTCAGTAGAAGCAAGCGTTTAAGCGCAATTCACAATAAATTACACGTTGCTAACTCTGCCTTCGACCAAGAGTTATCGGGTTTTTCTGAAACAATCAAAGAGGAAGGCGTATCCTAGCCATTTGCCAGGGATACTGTATGAAAGTCAGCAGATAGCCAGCCACTACTGCTCAGGGGCAGCTTTCACAGCCGTCTTTTGTTGCCAACCCCGATAGGTAATATCGAAAAGAAGGAGAGCCCGCGTGTCAGAGCAGCAGACGCAGTATCCAGACCACTTTGTCGACCGACTGGAGATCCTGTGGGGTGAGGGATTCCTCTCTCCGGGCGGTCCCGACGAGGTTCGTGCCATTATCAATGGAATCGACCTTGCCGGGAAAACGGTCCTTGATATTGGCTGCGGAACGGGAGGCGTAGACTTCATCCTGGCAGGAGAGCTAGAGGCAGAGCATGTAGTCGCCATCGACATAGAGCCTGCGCCCCTCGAACGGGCGCGCGATCGCCTGGAGTCATTGCACAGTCACCTTGCAGAGAAGATAGATTTCAAGCTCGTGTCTCCCGGCCCTTTGAACTGGCCCGACGCAAGATTCGACGTGGTCTTCAGCAAAGATGCAATGATTCACGTCCCAGACAAGGCGGCGATGTACGGCGAGGTGTTGCGAGTCCTAAAGCCCGGCGGTGTCTTCGCTGCCAGCGATTGGCTTGCCGGAGCGAACACCCACTCTTCCCCTGAATGGCAGCGCTTCCGTGAACTCGGACATCTGGAGTTCACGATGATAACTGCTGCTGAGGCCGAGAATACGCTCCAGGATACAGGCTTCATCAATGCCTCCTCGAAAGACCGAAACGCATGGTATTCCCAAGTTACAAAGCAAGAGATCCGCGACCTCGAAGGGCCATTACGCGATCGCCTCCTCGAAGCCGTAAACCATGACATCTACCAACACTGGCTTGAACTCCGACGCGCCCTCCGAGACACCGTAAATGTTGGAGCGTTGAGACCAACGCATCTTCGCGCATTCAAACCGTTGTAGAACTGTAGTGGAGATAAGGACGGAATCCCTTCAATCAACAAGAATGGGGCAAGAGCGATCGCCTCTAAAATTGAGAAAGGCCGATAGAGTAACGACACAATGGTTCTCCTCAACGACTGGTCAACACAATTAGCGCTGGATGACCCAGAAGAAAGGCAGGTTCTGAGTCAAGTATCTTGGGCGCAATACGAAGCGCTATTGGCCGAACTCGGAGAAACATCTTCCTATCGTGTGTACTTGCTGGAGGGAGTTTTAGAAATTGTGGCTCCTAGTCGGAAACACAAAGACGGTAAAACCAAGATTGGCAACCTGCTAGAAATCTATTTCCTAGAAACCGATACAAACTACTTCCCGATGGGGTCTACAACTCTGAGAAACCCAGAGCAACAATCCGGGGGCGAGCCAGACGAGAGTTATTGCATTGGTACCGACAAAGAGATTCCAGATTTGGCGATCGAAGTAATCGTGACCAGTGGCAGCATCAACCGCCTGGAACTGTATCGCCGCCTGGGAGTACGCGAGGTGTGGTTTTGGCAGGGCGATCGCCTCACCCTCTACCATCAGCGGGACAACTCTCTAGCCCAGTTTTCCGACACCGCTGGCTACGAACCAATCTCCCAAAGCGAACTTCTTCCAGATTTAGATATGGCTCTATTGACCCGCTGCATCCAAAATCCAAATCCCCTTGCTGCCGCGAAAGCCTTTCGCCAAGGACTTCAAGCGGACAAATAGGCAGCCTATTAGGAAACTGGCAAGATGGAAGGAGTAATCCGTTACAGAATGGGTAAATTTCGCCTCTTAACCTTCCTGATGTTGAGGTACCTGTTGCAGCACTTTTACCGTAGCTTTGCTCGCTGTGGTTTGCTCTACTTCAACTTCATTAAAAACTTCAGTTGATTAATCTCAAATTAGTCTCATTATTCTTAAAATGGATCAGAAGTTAGAATTTTAAGACTTAGCTTGAGATGTAAAGGTTGTCGAACCAAGTCCTCTTATGGATTGCAATCCATAAGAGGACTTGGTTCGTATTTAGAAAGTCCAGACATGGAACAACAAAGCAGTTACATCGGTGGGGGGCGATCGCTCTCCACCGTTTCTTCTATATAAATTGCCACCGCCTCAAAAC
>JBCBSL010000189.1:0-10708 GCA_039819145.1 Cyanobacteria bacterium J06638_22 | reverse complement strand
TTCAAAAAATGATCTGGTTTTGGTTTTCGTAGAATTGATATAACCTATACGCGCTAGGAATATTTGTCATGACTGCTCTAAACGACACCTATTTCAAGTTTGAAGCCGATTTTGTGGCAGCGCTGCGCTGCATCCCCATGCAGGTGCGCTATAAGCTCGATACCTGTGGCGTGAAGCTCAAGCTCCACCACTGGAATCAGTTTTCGACTGAGGAACGACAGCAGTTGGTGGATATGCCCTGTGATACGGAGGCGGCGATCGCCCACTACCACGACCACCTGCAAACCCTCGTCACCCAGCATGCCGGAGCCCCCGCCGGAGAACTCCCCATCGACCCCGCTCCCCCCTGGGCAGACAGCAGCCAAATCCCCCCCACGGTGCAAGCCAAGCTGGAAGAGGTCGGCAGCACCCTATCCCTCGATCAATGGCAAGCCCTGAACCCAATCCAACGGTTCGCCCTGATCAAACTCAGCCGCCCCAGCCACGAAAATCGCAACTTTGTTCCTGCTTTGCGTGAGTTTGGGCTGTCGTGATTGGGGGATGATTCTGCAACTCCTGAGTTTGGGATGAGTGGCCTAGTTCACTGACAAAACTCTTGGACCTCCAATTTTGCCGTAGGCTGAGTTAGCGCTAGCGTAACCCAGCAGAAACATTGTTGGTATAAAGCCTAAAATTGCTTGGGTAAACCCGCCTGTTTCAATACGGCATTGGCTGTATGGCGTGACTTAATGGCACTGTCAACAACAAACCGTCTTTGTGTAATTGGGCTGTACCAAATATCGTGATCGCCCTTTCCTGTTCTTTCGAAATAACAGCCTGCTTCGGTCAAAATCTTCTTGAGCTTTGGTGTCAAAGACTTTGCCATTGTCTAAGCCACCTCAACGGTTTCTTGGGTATGAGTGATTAACTCGAAGGAGATGGATCCTTTGTAACCTTCCGCAAGTATCCGATTGAGCACCAGTAACTCTGGAACCATAGTCCGAAGCTTTTGCTGTAGCTCATCAAAGGATTCCGCCTCAGTCGCCAGTCCGGGAACATTTTCGCTAGTAGCAACCCAGACGGCTGAGTCGGCATCCCAGAAAACGTTGACCTGAAAAATCGGTGCTGACATTATTGGAACTTACCTGTTATGGATTTAGCGTACTTGTTAGTTTAGTCGTCGTCTAAACAGTGTAAAGCGCTCAATCGGGCGTGTGGGCTTCAACTGATTCAGTATGCGACGCGGTCGATGTTCGTTTTTGAGAAATCCTAGCCTTTGAACAACAAGGGCTGCTCTGAGACTTTGGCCAGAGCATAGGAGCAACAGTCACCCAGATTGAGCTTAGCCAGATGACGACCCTTGCCATAGCTAAAGTACGCCTGACGGGCAATCTCTGCTTGCTGAGCTGACAAAGGCACCAGGGCAATTGAGTTTTCTTGAATTAGTAGGTCTAGCTGGGCAAGGCCAGATGAGCCGTAGCGTTGACCGATAACGATGGAGGTTTCAACGAAAGACAGGGTTGAAACCAAACGATAAGAACTTTTGCTAATGAGTTCCGCAAAAATAGGTGCTTCTTCTTCACCGGAGAGAACAGCAACCAACGCTGAGGAATCGATAACCATTTATTCGGGGACACCTATATCGTTGTAGTCGAGAATTTCATCGGCAGAGCGATCGTCAAGAATCGGCAGGCTGGAGCAAATCTGGCTGATAGTCTTGATTCGATCTGCGACGGATTTACCCGTTACGGAGACAGCATATTTTTCTAGCTCAAAGGCTGTGTCTTCACTGCCGCCGATTTGTGGAGTCAGAATCACGGTTACATCCTGGTTTGCAATTTGATGCAGACCCTCGATATAGAGGATACCGTCAGCTCCAACATGTGACTGAACGTGAATAGGACGATTCATAGTCAGCAAGTTTTGTTTTCTGAATTTAGCCTAACCCACGGCTTTGTTGCATGAAAGCAGAACAGAAAAACCTATCGTTCTGTTCTGCTTTCATGCAACAAAGCCCGGTGGGACGGTGAAACCTGTCGAAGTCGTATCAACCATAAAGCGCTAACAACAGACTACACGACACAGCGTTTTAGATGCCTTCATTGTAAGCTTGCCATTTCTACCGAGTAACGATCGCGCTAGGTATCGCCCGTCAAGTAAAGCGTGTTCAGCAGCGTTCCAAAAACGCCCCACCCACAGCACTATTTCTAAGCGGTCGTAAACTAATCGCTAGAATTAGTGGCACGAAGTGAGGAGCGATCGCCCATGAAGAAGGTACTTCAGCGCATCAAATACCTGTTGCCTTGGATAGGTACTGGGGTTGTGGTAGCGATTGTCGCACTGGCACTATGGCTGATTCCGAACTGGGACAGCCCCAATAGCGTCAAAGATGCGAAGGAAAAAGAGGAGCTAGCCAACGCCAATCGGGATATGGCTCTGAGGGTGTTACAAACTCTGGGTGGACTGGGTTTCATCGCTACAGCATTTTTGGCTTGGAGAAATTTGCAGTTAACAGAAGATCAGCAGGTATCCAACCGCTTTGGGCAAGCCGTCAAAATGCTGGCCGATGGAGAACTCGAAGTCAGGCTGGGTGGGATTTACCTGTTGGAACGAATTGCGAAGGATTCCCGAGAAGATCATCCCGTCGTGATGGAGGTGCTGACAGCTTTTATTCGGGAAAAGAAAATGACCTCGCCAACTCAGGCCGCTTCCTTCACTCTGGTGTCGTTATTGCCCGACAACATGTCCATCTCTGAGTCTGAGCCTCTGAAGCCCATATCCTGCCCACAAGATATTCAGAGTGCGCTAACGGTTATTGGGCGACGGGAAGTGAAATATGATGTGCGATCGCTAGATCTAAACGGTGCCAATCTACAGGGGGCATGGCTAGACAGCGCCAATCTACGGGAGGCAAGTCTAGTCGGTGCCAATCTACAGAAAGCATGGTTATATAGCGCCAATCTACAGGAAGCAAGTCTAATCGGCACCAATCTACAGGAGGTAAGTCTATACAGCGCCAATCTACGGGAGGCAAGTCTAATCGGTACCAATCTACAGGAGGCAGATCTACACAAAACCAATCTACAGCAGGCAACTCTCAAGGGCGTCAATCTACAGGGGGCAACGCTAGGCAGCGCCAATCTTCAAGACATCAAATTTGACTCATCGACCCAATGGCCTGCTAAGGAGGAAGTTGCCAAAGCAAAAAATATCCCGCCCGAACTTATGTAACAACTGGGAGTTGAACTTCCAGCAGCATTAGAAGCAGGCGAGTCATTAGTTGAAGAGAGCAACAAACCACAAAGCTAGATGAAAAAACAGGCGTGAGAACTGACCGAAAAGGAAAGAGTGCAGATCTAGTCGATCGCCGATCCAGCCATTTTGTCGCTGCCTCTATACGGAGTGTGCCGCTGTGTAAAGGTTTGCCGCGAAGTTATGGAAAGGTAAGGTAGGATTTTGCCTATAGGTGGGTGATGTTGTGACCAATGGGAGATACTGAACCGATCCTCGCAGCTGCCAATGCTGCCGTTGTTCACCAGGACGGGCAGTACCTCTCGGATGTGGAAACGGCGATTTTGCTGGGGGCGATCGCCGATCAGACTTACGAGCAAATTGCCGAAGCGTCTGGCTATTCCATCAACTACATAAAGCGTGACATTGGCCCCAAACTTTGGCGGCGGCTGTCTGTTGCCTTAGGCGAAAAAGTCAGCAAAACCAATTTTCAGCAAGCCCTGAAGCGCCATGGTGCTCACGACGCGCCCGCGCCAGCCCCGCAGGAAATGAGTCCCCCGGTCGCTCCCTTCTCAGCGCAGGATTGGGGCGAAGCGCCGGATGTTAGCTTCTTTTTGGGGCGTAGCGCAGAGCTGGAAACGCTCCGGCATTGGATTTTGGGCGATCGCTGTCGTCTGGTCGCCTTGCTGGGGATGGGCGGCATTGGGAAAACCACCCTCAGTGTGAAGGTGGCGCAGGCTGTGCAATCCGCGTTTGACTTGGTGATCTGGCGCAGCCTCCGCAACGCACCGCCGTTGGACACATTGCTGACGCAATTGGTGCCCCTGGTGTCGCAGCAGCAAGACACCCAACCCACCCTGGATCGGTTGCTAGCCCACCTGCGAACCTCGCGCTGCCTGCTCGTGTTCGATAATTTTGAAACGATTTTGCAGCCGCAATCCTTGGGGCACTTTCGTCCGGGGTATGAAACCTATGGACAATTGCTGCGGCTCGTTGGGGATACGCCGCATTCCAGTTGTCTGATCATCACCAGTCGAGAAAAGCCTGCGGGCATTGCCACCCGAGAAGGCGTTGAACTTGCGGTGCGATCGCTCGCCCTGCGCGGCCTGGAAACAGACGCGGATGAATTGCTGACCGCCAAAGGTATCTCCGGTTCCCCGACCGATCGAGAGGCACTAATCAACCGCTATGACGGCAATCCCCTGGCCATAAAAATTGCGGCCACCTCGATTCAAGATTTGTTTGATAGCGACCTGACCCGGTTTCTGGCCCAGGACACAATGCTGTTCAACGGGGTGCGCCAACTGTTGGATCAACAGTTCAATCGCCTCTCTTCCCTGGAAAATCGATTGATGTACTGGCTGGCCATCAATCGCCAATGGACGGCGTTGACAACTTTAGAAGAAGACATATCGCCCCCGGTGCCCCGCCGCCATTTACTGGAAGCTCTGGAAGCCCTATGTCGGCGCAACTTGCTCGAAAAGCAAAAGGGTAGCTATACCCAACAGCCTGTGGTGATGGAATATGTCTGCACCCGGCTGATTGAGCAGGTGGTGGATGAATTGACCACATCATCCCTAGACTTATGCAACAGCCATGCCCTGGTCAAAACCACCGTGTCTGACTATGTGCGGGAGAGCCAGATCCGGTTAATTCTCGACCCAATTGCCCGCGAGTTTCAGCGGACGTTTAAGACCACCGCCGCTTGTAAACAGCAAATTCTCCGCGTCCTGGCCGCGCTGCGCCGCTCCGAACCCCGACTATCTAGCTATGCTGGCGGCAATCTGCTCAACCTTTGTCTATATATTGGGCTGGATGTGTCGGGGTTTGACTTTTCTGGGCTGAGCATCTGGCATGGCTGCCTCCAACGAGCAGAGCTGCACGATGTTAGCTTTGCTAACGCTGACTTGAGGCGATCGCTCCTCAAAGAATCCTTTGCCACCATTTGTACCGATTTCAGCCCCGACGGACAGTGGCTGGCTGGGGGCAATACCCAGGGAGAAATTTACCTGCGGCAGATGTCGGATGGCCAGATCACCAAGCTTTTCCCTGCCCATCGCGCCTGGGTTCGCCATGTGACCTTTAGCCCCGATGGGCAACTCCTGGCCAGCAGTTCCCACGACTTTACGGTAAAAATTTGGTCGTTACCGTTGGAGCAATGTCTGCATACCTTTCGTCATGAGGCGGAAGCGGGGCGTCTGGCTTGGAGTCCCGATAGCACCCGGCTGGCTAGCGTCGGGTTTGATCAGGCGCTCAAGCTATGGGATGTGCAAACGGGAAGCTGCCTACATGATCTACGCTGCGACGCGCCCCAAATTGAGTCGGTGGCCTGGAGTTCGGATGGTACAACCCTGGCCTGCCCAAGTGGTGAAACCACAATTCTCATTTGGGATGCCCAAACGGGAGAGCGACGCCGCACCCTGAAGGGGCATACGGATTTTGTGTGGTACGTGGATTTTAGCCCCGATGGCCGAACCCTGGCCAGCAGTTCTCAAGACAGCCACGTCAAACTTTGGGATGTGGATACAGGCACCTGTTTACAAACCGTTCAGGGCAACTTTGGCTTGGCCTGGTGTCTAAAATTTAGCCCCGATGGAGCGCTTCTGGCGGGGGCACAAGATTGGTTGGTGAGGCTGTGGGAGACGGAAACGGGACGGTGTATCCAAACCTTGCAGGGGCACGGCAGTAAGGTTTGGTCGGTGGCCTTTAGCCCCGACGGCAACCAACTGGCCAGCAGCGGGGATGATCAAGCCGTCAAAGTGTGGGACTCCCATACCGGGGATTGCCTGACGACCTGGCGCGGCTATAGCAATGCCATTCGCACCATCGCTGTTTGTCCCAACGGCCGCCAGCTCGCATCCGCCCATCAGGATGGCAGCATTCGACTTTGGGACACGGCCACTGGAAGCTGCATCAATGTTTTGCAGGGGCATAACGGTTTGGTCGGGTCGGTGGCCTGGAGTCCCGATCAGGCGCTACTGGCTAGCGCGTCCTACGACAAAACCATCAAGCTATGGGATACCCAGACTGGGACATGCCTCAAAACCCTTGGAGGGCATCTAAACTTGGTCTTCGCGGTGATTTGGCATCCCGATGGGAAACAGCTCGCCAGTGCCTCGGTTGATGGCACGATCAAACTTTGGGAGCGCGATACCGGGCGGTGTGAGAAAACCCTGGAAGATGGCCGCCAAGTCACAGATATTGCCTGGGCTCCATCCGGGTTGCAGCTAGCGAGTGGGGTGCAGGATGGGGTTCTACAATTCTGGGATCCGCAAAGTGGAGAATGCCTAACCGCGATCAAAGCCCATACCCACAGCATTTTTTCGATCGCCTTCAGTCCCAATGGCAAAACTCTAGCCACGGCGTCTCACGATAGAACTATCAAGTTGTGGCAGGTCAGCACGGGCGATTGTCTCAAGACGATCGACGGCCATCACCATTGGGTGTGGTCGGTGGCCTGGAGTCCGGATGGGGAATGGCTGGCCACCGCGTCTCAAGATAGTACGGCTCGGCTGTGGAATCGGCGAACGGGGGCGTGCAGCCGGGTGCTTGAAGGCCACAGCAACGGCGTGAGAAGCGTCCGCTGGCATCCTGAAGGCCAGTGGTTGGTAACAGGAAGTTTAGATGAAACACTGAAATTGTGGAATCCACAGACGGGAGAATGTTTTAAAACCCTCAGGGCAAAACGTCCCTACGAAGGCCTAAACATTACAGGCATCACGGGGTTAACCCAGTCGCAGAAAGCCACGCTCCATGCCCTCGGAGCCGTTGAGACAACATCAGAGGTGCCCCCCGCTCTATGACGGACGCAGAACAGACGGAAATCGAACAGACGGAAGTAGAACAAATCCTCGCCACGGCCAATGCGGTCATGGTTGAACGGGGCAATCGTTACCTGTCGGATGTGGAAACCGCGATTTTGATGGGGGCGATCGCCGACAAAACTTATGAGCAAATCGCCGAAGCATCGGGGTATTCCATCAACTACTTGAAGCGTGATATTGGCCCCAAGCTGTGGCGACAGCTATCGGATGCATTGGGCGAAAAGGTTAGCAAAACTAACTTTCAACAAGCCCTCAAACGCTATCGCGCTGATCCAGCACCAGCGCCAGCCCCGACGAAGATCTCTCCCCCGATCGTTCCAATTGCAGAGCAAGATTGGGGCGAAGCGCCAGATGTCAGCTTCTTTTTGGGTCGCACCGCAGAGCTAGAAACCCTCCGGCATTGGATGCTGGGCGATCGCTGTCGTCTGGTCGCCTTGCTGGGGATGGGCGGCATCGGGAAAACCACCCTCAGTGTGAAGGTGGCGCAGGCTGTGCAATCCGCGTTTGACTTAGTGATCTGGCGCAGCCTCCGCAACGCACCGCCGCTGGACACATTGCTGACGCAACTGGTGCCCCTGGTGTCGCAGCAGCAAGACACCCAACCCACCCTCAACTACCTGCTGCCCCGGTTGCAAACCACGCGCTGCCTTCTGGTTCTCGACAATGTGGAAGCGATTTTGCAACCCCAATCCCTGGGACACTTTCGCCCCGGCTACGAAGACTATGAGCAGTTGCTGCAGGTGGTGGGTGATGCCTCCCACCAGAGCTGTGTGGTGCTCACCAGCCGTGAGAAACCGATTGTGGTGGCCACTCGCGAAGGGGCGGAACTGCCCGTGCGATCGCTCACCCTATCGGGATTGCAGGCGGAAGCCGATGCCATCCTCGCGGCCAAAGGACTAGCGGGTTCCAGCGAACTGCGCTATCAGCTGATTGAAACCTATGGCGGCAATCCCCTAGCCATCAAGATTGCCGCCACCTCTGTACAAGATTTGTTTAACGGCGACATTGGCATGTTTCTGACCCAGGGAACCGTGCTATTCAACGGCGTACGCCAACTGCTGGAGCAACAGTTTGAGCGCCTTTCGCCGCTTGAGCGAACGCTGATGTACTGGCTAGCCATTAACCGCGAGTGGACGACAGTTGAAACGTTGCATGAGGATGTGATTCCCCCGGTGTCGCGCTATCGGTTGTTGGAAGCGCTGGAAGCCCTATGCCGCCGCAACCTGATTGAGCAGCAGGGGGGCAGCTATACGCAGCAGCCCGTCGTGATGGAATATGTGTGCGATCGCCTGGTCGAGCAGATGGTGGATGAATTGACGACGGCGAACTTAAGAGTATTCACAACCCATGCCTTGCTGAAAACAACGGTGGCTGAATATATCCGAGAGAGCCAGACGCGATTGCTGCTGGAGCCGATTGGCCAAGAGTTTTGCCGCGCCTTCCCCTCAGCGGCGGCTGTAGAACGGCAACTGGTGAACATCTTGGCCGCACTGCGCCACGTGGATGCTCAGATAGCTGGCTACGGGGGCGGCAACCTCCTCAACCTGTGCAATGCCCTCAAGCTCGATTTGACGGGGTTTGACTTCTCGCAGCTGACCCTTCAGCACGCCTACCTGCAAGCAACAGGGCTACGCCACGTTAACCTCCGCGATGCGACTTTCATTCACTCTGTCTTCACGGAACTCATCGGCTTGATTTTCTCCGTTGACTTTAGCCCTGACGGCGACCTGCTGGCTACGGGCGATTTTCACGGCGAAATTTGTGTGTGGCAAACCACCGACTATCAAAAACGTGCAACCTGTAAAGAGCCAACGGACTCGATCTGGTCGGTGGCCTATAGCCCCATTGCCGTTGCCTTCTGCCCAAAGCCGCACCCCATGTTTGGCAGCAACCATGTTCTGGCAAGTAGTGCCTATGAAGGCAGTATCAGATTGTGGGATGCCGACACGGGCAAGTGCTTAGCGCAGCTCTTGGGACATCAAAATTGGGTTGTGGCGATCGCATGGAATCCTGATGGTACCTTACTTGCCAGCGGTTCCCACGACCAAACCATCCGACTTTGGAACCCGGTAACCGGGCAAGTGCTGCATGTTTTGGAAGGGCATACCAGTTGGGTGTGGTCGGTGGCCTTCAGCCCCGGTGGATGTTTTCTGGCCAGCGCCAGCGAAGATCAGACGGTGCGGGTATGGGAGATCTCGACAGGCAACTGCATTCAAATCTTGCATGGCCATCAGGATTTAGTCTGGTCGGTGGCCTTTCAGCCAGAGCCCCCAACGTCAAACGCTGCTTCTGGAGCCATCCTCGCCAGCGCGGGTCGAGATGCAACGATCAAGCTGTGGGAGGTTGCTGCTGGACGCTGCCTGCAAACGCTGCCGGGCCATACCGCCCAAATTTGGTCGCTCGTGTTTAGCCCCGACGGTAGCACCCTAGCCAGCACCAGTGCCGACCAGACGATCCGGCTGTGGGATACGACGGAGTATGAGTGCCACAAGGTTTGTGTTGGTCATAGGAATGGCGTCCGCGATGCAGCCTTTAGTCCCGATGGGCAAACGTTCGCCAGTGGATCCCATGACCAGACGGTCAAGCTTTGGGATATTCCCACCGGGCAGTGCCTCCGCACGTTGCAGGGACTAACGAGCACCGTTATTTCCTTGGCCTTCAGTCCAGCGGGGGATAGCCTCGCCAGCGGCCATGCCGATCAGCTTGTGCGGTTGTGGAGCCTATCGACAGGCCGCTTGCTGCAAAACCTATCCGGGCATCTGGGCGGTGTCGAGTCTGTCGCCTTCCATCCCCATGCCCCGCTCTTAGCTAGTGGCTCCCATGACGGCACAGTGCGACTCTGGCATCAGACAATCGGGCACTGTCAACAGGTTTGGCGCGATTACAAGGATTGGGTTAGAGCAGTGGTGTTTAGCCCAGATGGTCAATGGCTGGCAACTAGTTCGGATGAGGCCATGATTCGCATTTGGGATGTGAAAACAGGGAAACTCTCTCGGCTTTATCCCAGCCCGTCGGGTGAAAACAATTGGATTTTTGAATTGGCCTGGAGTCCAGACAGCCAGACGCTTGCCTGCGGCGGCTGTGACCACACCCTCAAGTTGGTGAATGTTGCAACCGGAGCCTGTCTCGCTACCCTAGAAGGCCATAAAGACTGGGTTGTCTCCGTGGCCTGGCATCCGACCCGGCAAATGATTGCCAGCGGCAGCCTGGATCAAACGGTCAGGCTTTGGGATCTCACGACGGGCCAATGCATCCAAGCGTTTGCTAGCCACATTGATGGGAGACAGGCGGTGGCTTGGCATCCGGAGGGAAACATCCTGGCAATGAGCAAGGCTGATGCCAGGATTCAATTGTGGGATATCATCACAGATACTTGCGTTCAGATGTTGCCGGGACAGCCGCAATCCATTCAAGCTATGGCCTGGAGTCCCTGCGGTCGCTGGTTAGCCAGTGGTCATGCCGATGGCTCGATCACCCTATGGGATCGACAACAGAACAATGATTCCACCCTCCTCACACCGGAACGGCTTTACGAAGGCATGGATATCACGGGCGTGATGGGGATTAGCGACGCTCAACGGGATGCCCTCATGCTATTCGGTGCTGTTGTTGATGCGTAATATCAAATCCGGTTGAAGAACCCAACTATCGTTTGTGGCCGCTGCAAAGCAGCG
>JBCBSL010000188.1:0-10789 GCA_039819145.1 Cyanobacteria bacterium J06638_22 | reverse complement strand
CGCCCGCTGCGTTGCAGCGGGCGCAAACGATATTTGGGTTTTACGACTATGTAGGGCTTCCTGAAAAAGTTGAAATTGCTTACAGGAAAAGGACTTCAACCGGATTTGATATTACGCATCATTGGGATTAGGCCAATCCATTGTTTGAAAGCCTGACAGCGCAAGGCTTTCAAACAATGGATTGGGTCTTCCCTAAGCGCACAGGGCTATATCGTGAAGCTCCTAGCGGGTTGAGAAAGCTTCGTCGAAGCGCCGGGTAACAGGCTCTAGTAAGAAGGTAAGGATCGAGCGCTGGCGGGTGACAATTTCAGCGGTCGCGGCCATGCCAGGTAACAGCTCCACCTCTTGTCCACGAACGGGAACTGTTGTGCGATCGAGCCGCACCAACGCCGGATATACCAGTCCTAATTCTTCATGAGCGGTGGCATTGGGACTGACTCGCATCACCTCTCCATCGATGATGCCAAATTCCTGGAAAGGAAAGGTGGCCATCTTGACTTTGGCACGCATCCCGGGGCTAATAAAACCAATGTCGCGGTTAAGAATCTGCACTTCCAACACCAAGTCCTCACCGTCCGGGAGGATGGAAAGTAGCTCTTCGCCAGGTTGTACTGTCCCTTCTGCGCGACTCACTTGTAGGTTGTAAACGACGCCATCAATGGGAGATCGGATGGTTTCCTGCTCTTGTTGGCGCGTTGCCTGTTCCAACTGCCCTTCGATGTTGGTCAACTCTTCACGGCGGCGGGTGAGCTGGGTGAGGATCTCTGTCCGCCGCTCGGAATCAATTCGGGTAGAAATTTCTGCCGATTGACGATAGGCGGCTTCTGCTTGACGGATCTGAGCCTGCTGTTCTTCTATTTCCTGTTCCAGTGATGCCACTTGGTTTTGTGCTTGAATCAGCCCATCTCTGGCTTCTAAGTAATCAAACCGGGGAACGGCTCCATTTTCTGGGGCGGCGAGTTCGCGCAGGCTCGCTTCTCGTTCTTCGGCATTGGCCAGCGTGCTACGTGCACTCCTGAGGTTGGCTTCCAGTCGGGTCAGGCGAGCGGTGGCCGCTACGATCGCCGATTCCTGCTGAGCCACCTCGGATTGAGCCGCGCTTTGTTGGGTTGCAAATTCTTGCAACCGTGCCGCCAGTAATTGGTCTTGTAGGGACGCACCTGTGCTGGTACCACCTGTCCGTTCTGCTTCCAGCCGAGCAATGTCCTGGCGGATCAGCTCAGTTGTTTCCTGCAACCGTGCTACATCAGCTTCAGAGATCGCCGCATCCTGTTCGATCAGCACTTCGCCCTGTTCAACGCGATCGCCCTCTTGCACATGGATCTCCACAATTTGCCCACCCCGCAGCGCTTGCACAGGACGTAGTTGCTCGGCAGGGGTTAGCTCCCCCTGGGCGACGGCCACTTCATCGACTTTGCTGAAATGCGCCCAGGCGATCGCACTGACCACGATGGCCGTTAGGCCGCCCGCCAGCAGCCGGGTGTAGAGCGGCGGCAAAGCCTGCACCGCTTTGCCCAACTCATAGGACAAATACTCGTCGGGGGTGGCAAACTGCTGACGCGTTTGTCGCGCCTGAGCAGGATTAGCTGCCAGAGGAGAGGAGGGAGGGGTAGCTTCAGTCATAAGCAAACATTAGCAAATGCAGCCAAAAGCGTAATGGACAGGAGCACGTTAAGCCTGGAGGAACGTGTATGAAATCAGCTTGCTTGGTCAGAGCTAAGCTGTTGCATTTCATGTCTATTCTTCCCTAACAGCCCACCATATTCACCAGAGCCGACACAAACCTCGCGGAATCCCGACGAGGTTCATTAATGGTGCGGGCATGATGACCCACCCCATCAGCGATTTGCCCAATAGCGTTGATGATTCTGGGTATGAAAGAACCGCTGTAGGCTCGCCACTTGGTCGCGATCCATCTCGTTTTCGATCACGCCGCAACTCACTCAACGCTTTAGGTTTCCTCAATCAGGAAGCTACTGCGTGTGATATTCGGGTTGTTGCTGAATTGAGCAAACGCAACAGCCGCCCCTGCACCCGTTCTATCGGCGTTGTAGTACAACTGCTGACCTGCCGTGTCATAGATGACGGCAGCCGCCAGGGTATCGATGCCCGCTATACCGTTGACCTGTGCAAAGTCTCCAGCTTGCAACTGCTTAAAGGACAGCTCCGACAGACCGTCGGCGCTGAGAGACACGTCGCTGCCGCCAGTGAGCACCGTAAAGGTAGTGCGATTGAGAACAATCCGATCTTCCCCGGCTGTGAAGTCTTGAATCGTATCCACTCCTAAATTAGCTGAATCAAAGACAAGACCAGAATTGAACCGGAAGAGGTCAACCCCTTCACCGCCATTGAGGATATCATCGCCCGCATTTCCGTTGAGGATGTCATTCCCCTGCTGCCCTCGCAGAATATCTGCTCCATCGTCGAAACTGACAGGTAATGGCCTTTGACCCAGGAGGATGTCGTTCCCAGCCCCTCCCTCAATCGTGTCAGCCCCGCCTTGGCCAACCAAACGGTTGTCGCCCTGATTTCCTCGAACAATGTTGTCGAGTTCATCCCCGGTGGCATTGATATCGGATGTTCCGATTAGCTCTAGGTTTTCGATTTGGACGCTAGCAGGCAAGGCAGCCAAGTTGTATTCCAGAATCGTCGTGGAGTTAATGACGACCCAATCAATACCGCCACTGTCCTGGATGTTATCCGCGGCCTCGTCAATCACGAAGGTGTCATTCCCTCCGCCTCCAGCCAGAGCATCGATACCCGCACCACCATCCAAGCGATTGTCCTGCTCATTCCCGGTGATCGTGTTAGCATCACCGTTACCAAAGCCGTTGAAGTTGCCCCCCTCTTCCAGGATGAGGATTTCCAGGTTGTCACTGAGAGTAAAGGTACCGGTCGATCGCACCGTATCTGTCCCTTCACCAGCTGCCTCTTCAATCGTGTCCTCTGGATCATCGAAGGAGTTGACGACGTACTCATCATCTCCCGCGCCACCCCGCAGCGTGTCTTGCCCCAGACCCCCATTTAAGACATTGTTGCCATCGGTTCCGGTGATGATGTTATCTAGCTCGTTGCCAATTCCTTCTAGAGCATCGCCTTCGAGCTGTAGGTTCTCAAAGTTTGCGCCCAACGTGAACGATTCCGCCGATGAGATGACTAGATCAATGCCCTCATCGAGTTCTTCTGTCAGGGTTTCGGCCGTACTGGTGACAACATAGGTGTCGTCGCCAACTCCCCCGGTCATCACATCATTGCCAGATCCCCCATCCAGGAAGTCGTTGCCCGCATTGCCGGTGAGTTGGTCAATCCCTGCCCCGCCATTCAGGATGTTATCTCCATCGTTGCCGATGATGATGTTATCCCGTGTATTTCCTGTTCCGTTGAGGTTTTCCGTTCCGGTCGTGCCGCGTAGAGTGAGGTTCTCGACAAAGGCCGTTAGGGTGTAATCGATATCCGAAATAACGCTATCGGTTCCGCCTGTATCGTTGCCCTCCTCATCGGTTTCATCGACGATATCCCCTTCCTGGTTGACCGTGTATTCATCATCTCCAGCGCCACCGAACATGGTGTCGCTCCCGGCACCGCCGCGCAGGATGTCATTCCCGCCCCGTCCCTGAATGATGTCGTTACCCGCACGGCCCGTCAGGACATTGTTTCCGTTGTTGCCGATGATCAAGTTTGCCAGGTTGTTGCCAGTACCATTCAGGTCATCAGTTCCGGTTCCACCCTGCAGGATGAGGTTTTCGAGATTGTCTCCCAGGGTATACGTGACGTCGGACTCGACCACGTCAATGCCACCCGATTCCCCTTCCGTGATGACCTCGGCAGTGTTGTCGATGAAAAAGGTGTCATTGCCGCTGCCGCCGTTGTAGGCATCAATGCCAGCACCGCCATCCAGCAAATCGTTGCCATCGCCACCACTGAGGGAGTTGTCGGCCTCATTACCGAAAATCTCATTGTCTAGGTCGTTGCCCGTACCACTAATCGGTCCTGCCCCCGGTGCTAGAATGAGCCGCTCAACATTGGCCGTGAGGGTATAGGTCTGGGTGGATTGCACCGTGTCGATACCTTCACCGCCGTTCTCGGTCACGCGATCATCCGGGTTGTCGATGAAGTAGAAATCATCGCCATCGCCCCCAACGAGCGTATCGACGCCCAACCCACCATCCAGGATGTTGTTGAATTCGTTGCCCTGAATGAAGTTATCTAAGTCATTTCCTGTCGCATCTAAGGCATCGGGGCTTGCTGGCAGCAGGATGAGATTCTCGACATCGACTGCCCCACCCGTTGTCAGGTCATAGCTGACGCTGGAGCGGATGACATCAATCCCCCCCGCATTGCCCGCCGAAATTTCTGCGACGCGATCGCCCGCATTGTCGATGATGTAGGTATCGTCGCCATCCCGCCCTTCCAGTCGGTCAATGCCAACACCGCCATCCAGAAGGTTATCGAAGTCATTCCCGACGATTAGGTTGTCAAACTCGTTCCCAATCGCCTCAATGGCACCTTCCACCTGGTTGAGCCGGAGTTCTTCGATTTCGCTGCCCGTAGCCAGGGTGTAGGATGCATCGGAGAAAATGACATCTTGCGTCCCCTGGCCAATGCTTTCAATAACCTCATCTGCGGAGTTATCGACAAAGAAGGTGTCGTTCCCCACGCCTCCACGCATGGTGTCGATGCCGGCGCCCCCTGTGATGGTGTCATTGCCCGCTCGGCCTTCGAGAACGTTGTCATTTTCGTTGCCAACAATTTCGTTATCTAGGGCGTTACCAAAGCCTTCGGTGGCTCCGGTCTCAGGGATCAGGATGAGGTTCTCGATGTTGGCACCAAGGGCAAGGCTAATCGCACTGGACTCAACGGTATCGATTCCACCAACTAGCGGGTCGGCGTTGGTCTCGCTGACCACATCATCGTTGCTGTCGACCACGTAGGTATCATCCCCGGCGCCACCGTCCATGGTGTCGTTGCCTGCACCGCCATCGAGGCGATCGTTGCCGCCCCGACCAATCAGTTGGTCGTTGCCACCCCGACCCCGCAGGTCATTATCCAGATCATTGCCCGTAATAATGTTGGCTTCGGCGTCGCCAAATCCGTCGGTCGCTGTGCCCAGCAGGGTCAGATCTTCAACCCCCTCATAACCATCTTCGAGGTCAATATCAATGAAGGATTCAATCAGGTCGCCCTGGCTCGTACCATCGTCAAAGACGCTATCGTCGATCGAATCAATCACATAGGTGTCATTGCCAGCGCCCCCTTGGAGTGTATCGACCCCGGCACCCCCATCAAGGCGATCGCGCCCAACACCGCCAACGATGAAATCATTCCCCTCTAGACCCTGCAACACATTATTTTCGTCGTTGCCGAGGATGGTGTTATCCAGGGCATTCCCCGTCCCGTTGATAGCCATTCCAACAAGGGTCAGATTCTCGACGAACAACCGATCCGGTTCATTGAGGCTGAAGTCGACTTCGCTAATCACGAGATCAATCCCTGGCTCGTCGACTTCAACGACGGTATCGCCAGCATCGTCCACAAAGTAGGTATCAGCGCCTGCGCCCCCAGTCATGGCATCGGCACCCTCCCCGCCATCAAGGGAATCATCGCCGCCACCGCTGGTCAGGGTATCGTTGCCGCCTTCCCCTTCTAGAATGTTTGCCTGGTCGTTGCCAGTAATAATGTTATCCAGGTCGTTGCCCGTCCCGTTGATGAAGCCATCGCCCGTCAGGGTGAGATTTTCCTGGTTATCCCCCAGAGTGTAGGTCACCGAAGACAGAATCAGATCCGTGCCACCGGTGGGACTCTCTTCAAGTACACTATCGAGTTCGCTATCCACGACGAAGGTATCGTCGCCATCGCCCCCAACCATTTCATCATCGCCGAACCCGCCATCGAGGCTGTCGTTACCGGCTCCCCCTTCGAGGGTGTCATTGCCTTCCAGCCCCAAGAGGACGTTGTCTTCGGAGTTGCCCTGGATCAGGTTATCTTCCGTGTTACCCGTCCCATTGAGCGGCCCAGCCCCCTCTTCTAAGATCAAATTCTCCAGGTTGTCACCCAGGGTGTAGTCAAAGTCGGCTTCAACGGTATCGGTGCCAGCACCCGGTTGCTCTGTAATGACGTCGCCCACGCCCACGACATAGGTGTCATCCCCGCTGCCGCCGATTAACTCATCCGGTGCGCCATCTCCGTCGCCCCCAATGAGGCGATCGTTCCCCCCGCGCCCTTCGATGGTGTCGCTGCCGCCTTGGCCATCCAGCACATTGTCTTGCCCATTGCCGATGAGGATATTGTCTAGGCCATTCCCCGTCCCCAGTAGCGCATTGCCAGTCAGGGTAAGATTTTCGATGTTCGCCCCGTTCGTGCTGAGATCAAAATCGACGGAGGACTCAATAAGATCAGTTCCACTATCGGGGGCTTCAGCCACCTGATCGAGCGCATCATCGACGATGAAGGTGTCATCTCCAGCACCCCCGCCCATGGCGTCAGCGCCTTCGCCCCCGTTGATAAGGTCGTTGCCGTCTCCTCCCTCGATCAGGTCATTTCCGCCCAGACCCAAGAGCGTATTATCCTCGGCATTCCCCAGAATGACGTTATCACTCTCATTCCCGGTTCCGTTGAGGGCTTCGCCGATCAGGGTGAGGTTTTCTAGATTTGGCGTGAGGACATAGCTCTCGAGAGCGGATTCAACGGTATCGGTGCCGCCGATGGCAATGTCGTCGTTGGTTTCAATGACCTCATCCCCATCTTCGGTGACCCTGTAGATGTCATTACCGTTGCCACCCACCATCGTGTCGATTCCGCTACCGCCATCCAGCAAATCGTTGCCCGCCCGCCCTTCGAGGCGGTCGTTGCCGCCTAAGCCAAACAGTTCGTTGTCTTCAGCGTTGCCGATAATAACGTTATCTTGGGCGTTACCCGTGCCATCGGTGGCCGTTCCGGTCAGGGTCAGGTTTTCCAGACCATCGACTAGAACGTAGTCGAAATCGGCTTCGACGGTATCGATCCCTTCGCCAGGAACCTCGACAATTTCGTCGTCTACGTCAATTACGTAGGTATCGTCGCCCGTACCGCCGACGAGGCTATCGGTTCCGGCTCCGCCTACCAGGCGATCGCTCCCCCCATTGCCTTCTAGGGTGTCATCCCCATCGCCCCCTTGGAGCACATTCCCAATGTCATTGCCGACGATGAGGTTGTTGCCAGTATTGCCCGTTCCATTGACAGCAGTGCCAGTGAGAATGAGGTTTTCAATTTCAAGGAACTCAACATCACTCAGGTTGATGTCAAACCCTGCTTGAATCGTGTCTCCATCATCACCTCCGGTCTCATTCACCGTGTCGTTCATGTCAACCAGAACGTAGGTGTCATCCCCGGCTCCCCCATCGAGGATATCGGTTCCAGCCCCCCCGTTGAGGCGATCGTCCCCATCGCCTCCGGTGATGGTGTCGTCGCCACCTTCCCCGCGCAAAATGTTGTTGCCGGAATTACCCTGGATTTCGTTATCTTCGCTGTTGCCGCTGCCGTTGATATTTTCGGTACCACCCAAGGTCAAATTCTCTAGGTTGGCTCCTAGGGTGTAGTCCGGGGCAAAGGAGATGACCAGCTCAACGTCATCGTTATTGTCTTCAACAATGACATCATCATTGCTGTCGATGACATAGATATCGTCTCCTTCCCCGCCAATGAGGCGATCGGTGCCACCGCCACCGTCCAAGGTGTTGTTGCCTTCGTTCCCTGTAATGACGTTATCGGAAGCATTTCCTGTGCCATCAATATCGCCAGCCCCCGCCAGCAGGGTGAGGTTTTCCACGTTGGGGCTGAGGGTGTAACTTTCATCCGCGAAGACAATATCAAATCCTCCCGCTCCCGTTTCGACGATGGTGTCGGTCGCGGACACGAAGTAGGTATCATCGCCATTGCCACCGCGCAGGATATCGCTCCCCGCTCCCCCAGTCAGTTGATCGTTCCCGGATCCCCCTTCCAGTTCATCGTCCCCTTGGCCACCGCGCAAGATATCGTTGCCGCCCAAGCCGCGCAACAGGTTGTCGCCGGTATTGCCCTCAATGATGTTGTCGATGTTGTTCCCAACACCATTGATATTGGAATCGCCCGTGAGAGTGAGATTTTCAATGTTGGCGCCAATCGTGAACGTGCCCGTAGTGGCCACGACGCTCACAACAACCCGATCTGTCCCCTGCCCCAGGTTTTCGCTAGCCGTGTCGTTGACATTATCAAACAGGTACAGGTCATTCCCATCACCACCACGCATGGCATCAGCACCTGAGCCCCCATCCAGAGTGTCGTTGCCTGCGCCCCCTTGCAAAGTGTTATTGCCGCTATTACCCGTGATGCGGTTGGCTAGACCATTACCCGTCCCGTTGATGTTCGCGGTACCCGTCAACAGGAGATCTTCGACACCCTGCCCATTGGTTTGCAGATTGAAGCTAACGCTAGCATTGACCTGGTCTCGGCCTTGACCGTTTTCTTCGATGACCAGATCGTTGTTATTCTCTACGACGAAGGTGTCATTTCCAGCATTCCCCCGCATCGTATCGACGCCAGCACCACCAATCAGGGAATCATCGCCGCCGCCGCCGGTCATGGAATCGTTGCCACCGCCGCCATTCAGAACATTGTCCCCACCGTTGCCATTGATGACGTTGTTGAGATTGTTCCCCGTCCCGCCGATATCGGCTGAACCATTGAGTGTCAGGTTTTCGACATTGCCTGTGAGGGCGTAAGTAATGGTGGAAAAGACGGTATCGGTGCCACCGCCACCATCTTCATTGACCACATCCCCGGCATTGGCAACGCGGTAGGAATCATTGCCTAGACCACCGACCATCGTGTCGGCACCGCCTCCCCCATCCAAGCTGTCGTTTCCTTGACCACCAACTAGGCTATCGTTACCCCCCAGGCCAAACAAGAAGTTGTTGCCCGAGTTGCCTGTAATGACGTTATTGAAGTTATTTCCTGTTCCGGTACTGCTCCCGCTGCCAATCAGGGTCAGGTTTTCAATATTCTCGGTGAGGTTATAGGAAATGAGACTGGTGAAAACGGTGTCGACGCCATCGTCAAAGTTCTCCTGAACCACATCCAGAAAACTGTCGACAAAATAGCTGTCATCTCCACTGCCACCTTCGAGGGCGTCGTTGCCCTGTCCGCCGTTGAGGACATCATCGCCACCGCCGCCAACCAGCGTGTTGTTGCCTGTGTTACCGGTAATGCGGTTATCTTCATCATTCCCGGTGCCATTGAGATTGGCCGACCCTGTGAGCAAAAGGTCTTCAATGTTGCCAGAGAGCGTGTAGTCGAAGCTGGCAATGACCTGGTCACGTCCCCCGTTGGCCTGCTCAACGATGGTGTCCTGAAGACTGTCAATGGCGTAAGAGTCGTTGCCAGTACCGCCTTCCATGCGGTCGATCCCTGCACCACCATCGATCAGATCATTTCCAGCGCCGCCTTGGATGTCGTCATTTGCAGCTCCACCTTCTAACGTGTCGTTTCCAGCGCCGCCATCCATGCGATCGGCACCACTGCCACCTACAACGCTATCGTTGCCTGCGCCCCCGATCAGTTCGTCGATACCATCGCCGCCATCCAAGGTGTCATTTCCAGCGCCGCCATCCAGACGGTCATTGCCGCCGCCGCCACGGAGGATGTCATTGCCGCCAGCGCCACTAATGCGGTTGTTACCAGCGTTACCTGTGATGGTGTTGTTGGTATTACTTCCCGTTACGCCGATGCTATTGTTTCCTGCCAGGCTAATGATTTCGATTTCAGCGCCCGGCTGCAAATTATAGGTAACGGTGGTTTCGAGGCTATCGATTCCGCCACCTACCGCTTCAACGACCACATCGCCAGCGTTGTCCACAAAGTAGAGGTCGTTGCCTCCACCCCCTTCCATGCGATCGCTCCCCGCACGACCATTCAGCTCATCATTGCCAGCCCCCCCAATGAGGGTACTATTACCACCGCCATCGTTCAGGGTGTCGTTGCCAGCGCCACCATTCATGGTGTTATTGCCGCTGTTGCCGATGATCAGGTCATTTCCATCGCCGCCCAATAGCTGATCGTTGCCACCACCACCACGAACGGTATCCCGCCCGCTACCGCCATTGATGTCATCGAGACCGGTTCCGCCGAGGATTCGATCGTTGCCAGCCTCTCCCCGAAGCTCGTCGTTGCCTTGGTTGCCATTGATGATGTCGTTGCCGGTTCCACCCACAACGGTATCGTTGCCATTTCCTCCGATCAAGTTGTCATCCCCGCCTTCACCGATGAGGCGGTCGTTGTTGTTGCCCCCCAGGATGCGATCGCTACCAGACCCTCCATTGAGCACATCATTTCCAGCGCCGCCGATGAGGGTATCGTTGCCAGTTCCACCCGTCCCTGTGTCTTGACCGACCCCGCCCTGAATCAGGTCATTGCCAGCGCCTCCCGATAGCTGGTCATTGCCGCCCAAGCCATCCAGCGTATCGTTGTCATTTCCACCTGAAATGACATCGGCACCTAAATCGCCGTCCAGTCGGTCATTTCCCCGCAACCCATTGAGAGTGTCATTTCCCAGCAATCCAAAAATCAGATCTCCATCATTTGTTCCATTGAGACGATCGTTTCTGGATGTGCCTCTGATTGTTGCCATAACAAATAAACTCCCGCAGTTATAGATGACCGATTAATGTGTCTGAAAAGCGATTTTTCCTGAAATCAAAAATAATGCTTACTTGAGCCATGATGGTCACTGTATATGGAGATAAACAAATCCATCTCCCAGGCGCAGAACACCTCATTA
>JBCBSL010000187.1:0-10808 GCA_039819145.1 Cyanobacteria bacterium J06638_22 | reverse complement strand
TTGCCAGCGCCATCCTCAGCCGGGTCGAAACGGGAGCCGTGGGCAACAGCGGCGGCATTGCTCTCTCAGCGACCGTGGTCGAGGTGCGCGATGGAGCGCAGGTGAGCGCCGCCACCCTAGGGCGTGGCGATGGCGGGAATGTCCGGGTTCAGGGAGAAACGCGCATCACGTTTGCAGGCACCAGCGCCGATGGACGCTTTCGCAGTGCCGCCTTCAGTACCGTTGGCTCCCAGGCGACGGGAAGCGGCGGCGATCTGCGCTTCATCGCTCCCGTGCTGGAATTTCTGGACGGAACGGGGTTTAGCGCCAGCACCTTTGGGAATGGCGATGCCGGGGATGTGCGGATTCGGGTGGGCGATCGCTTCACCCTGGCCGGAAACAGCGCCGATGGACGCTTTTCTAGCGTGGGCTTCAGTCGAGTTGAGGAAAATGCCATCGGCAGCGGGGGCGATCTAATCATCTTTGCCCAACGGTTAGAGCTGCGGGATGGAGCCGGGCTTACCACCAGCACCCGAGGCGTTGGCGGTGCTGGAGACATACGGATTCGGGTGGGCGATCGCCTGACCATCGTCGGCAACCTCCCAGGAGACCCCGAGTTGCCAAGCGGCGTCTTTAGCCAGGTGGAAACAACAGCGGTAGGTGATGGTGGCAATCTCAACCTACAAGCTCAGACCCTCGCGCTGGATTTCGGGGTGCTGTCAGCCCGCAGTGAAGGACAGGGAACCGGGGGAAATATCGCGATCGCCGCCACAGACTTACGGCTGACCAATCAAGCGACCATCAGCACCGAAACGTTTAGCACCGACGGCGGCAACATCGCCCTCTCGATCGACGACCTCCTCTTGCTTCGAGACAACAGTCTCATCTCCACCGAAGCCGGAACAACCCAGAGCGGTGGCGATGGCGGCGACATCACCATCAATAACGCCGATGGGTTTATCGTCGCCGTTCCCGAAGAGAACAGCGACATCGTCGCCAATGCCTTCGAGGGTCGTGGCGGTAATATTCGCATCACGACCCAAGGCATTTTCGGGTTGGAGTTCCGCGACGCCCGCACCCCCCTCAGCGACATCACCGCCAGCTCGGAAATCGGGGTCGATGGCGAGGTAGAAATTATCACCCCCAACGTTGACCCCACTCAGGGATTGGTCGCTCTGCCAACGGATGTGGTAGACGCCGCCGACCAGATTGGCCAGGTGTGCCCCAGAGGGTTAGGCGCCTCGGCACAGCTAGGGCGCTTCGTGGTAACCGGGCGCGGGGGCATCTCGTCCAGCCCCTTAGATGTGCTCGATGCCCCCGATATCGTTGTGGACTGGTTGGACACCCGCAACCAACCCTCCACTGCAATCGAGGCACAATCGCAATCCCAAGGCCAGCCAGAACAGCCAGCCTTGGTAGAAGCCAGGGGGTGGGTACGCACAGGGGACGGTCGGGTACAGTTGGTGGCAACCGTACCCGGAGCAAATGGCACGATCGCCTCAGGCCTTTCCCCCTGCCCATCGCAATCGTTTGCACCATAGCCTTACGCACCTCAGGTGAATGCGTAAGGCTCTATTCAGCTAGTTCAAGGAAAAGCGGTCATCGCCTCCAAACCTTGGCCACCATCTCGGCCTGGTTTCGCGCGATCGCGCTTGTTCCAACGTCGGCACATCCATCGACTGGCGCAAACTATCCGTTACGTTCGGGTCAACATCGTAGAGCTGCCAACCGCCTTCATCATCCAGGCGATACTGAGTACCAAACCGTTGGGGGTGCCCCTGGCTGATTAAGAAGCGATCTTCCGTTGCCGCGGCCAACCATCGAGCGCGATTATACCCTTTGATGATACTAGCCACACAAAATTCATGGGCTAGCAAGTAGTCTTCGATCGAGTCATGACTATGTTGTAAAATCAGCGCGGCATAGAAATAATCGGCTCCAGTACGAATCTTTCCCTCTCGATAAAGTTGCTTCACGCGGTCTAGGCGATCAATATCTTTAGCACTTACGGTTGAAAGATCGACAATCTGATCATCTGTGCGATTGTGTTCGCGTTGGTCGGCTTGAAACAATTGCCATAGTTCTTCGTTATCTTGCATGGGCTTAGTTCTGCATGGGGGCTACAAAATATGCGGAAAAGGCATTTGGAGACTTCGATGGGGGCTAGCGATCGCCAAATAATGTGACGAGACTGGGGGGGGCAGTCATCAAACCCACCAAATACCAATTAAGTCCGTTGAGAATTATCCTTCAGGCTGTAGGAAATTTACAAGCCTTTTCATAAAGATCTACAACTTCATGCTTATTAGCTGTGAATGTCTTTATCTAAAATTTTTGAGACTTGTTCAAGCCCTACGCCTGAGGGATACTCAAAGTCAGCCGAATAATCTAATATGCAGTATTTGTATTAGACGTATTAGAACGATATCGACTCGATGACTTATCTAGCTAATGACTCGTTTAATCAATGCCCCATTAACTTGATGGCCTATCAAGTTAATGGGGCATCTAAACAAATGATTCACATAGTGAATAATCTATTTAGCTAACGATCTATTCAGGTTGGTGACCGGATATTGGCAAATGGTTGCAAAAACACTGATGCTCTTCTACCTTTTGCCTAAAGCAGCTTGAGAGCAAGAGAAGCAGCGTAGAACAAACCGCACTAGGGCGAGTGGAGCAGTTTCCAGCAAAGCAGGTCACTATGTGCAGTCAATGAAAAGGAGCTATGCAGCGACAAGTTTATTCAACTGAAACCCCCTGGGAAGAACGAGCCGGGTATTCGCGAGCGGTGCGGCTCGGCGCATTCATTTTTGTCTCAGGAACCACCGCCATCGATGCCAATGGTCAGGTTCAGCATCCTGGCGATTTGCATGGTCAAGCCGTTTACATCTACAGGAAAATTGAGGGCGCACTTCAGGCATTAGGAGCGACCTTGGCCGATGTCGTGCGGACACGGGTTTACATTACCGATATGCGTCAGTGGGAACAGGCCACACGGGCACACCATGAGTTCTTTTCAACGGTGCGCCCAGCCAATACGCTGGTCGAGGTCAGTGCCCTGGCAACCCCAGACATGCTGGTTGAAATTGAAGTCGATGCCATGGTGCAGGAGACAACGACTTGAAGACATACGATTGGATTGTGGTGGGTGCAGGGCTGGTTGGTTCAGCCTTTGGGTATGAACTGGCCAAGGCTGGATTTTCGGTGTTGCTGCTCGATCGCGCCACACAATCTCTCAACGCAACCCGCTACAGCTATGGCGGGATCGCCTACTGGTCGGGGAATACCCCCCTTCTGTGCCAGCTTTGTGACGAGAGTCAAGCCATCTATCAAATGCTAGCCGCTGAACTCGACTACGACATTCAGTACCGAGATTTGGATTTGCTGCTAACGGTCGATGCCGATCGCGATCCTGCGGCGATCGCCCCCAACTACACAGACTTCCGTATTCCCCCCACCCAACTTGCCCCCACCACAGCCGGGGAAATCGAGCCGCTGTTGAACACGGGGGCGATCGCCGCCGCCTTCCACACCAAACATGGCAACGTCGTGCCCCGTGCTCTAGCGCAAGGGTATCAAACCGCCATGCAACGTCAGGGAGGCGTGCTAGATATTGCCACCGTCAATGGCTTCGAGCAATCTGGCTCCCGCATTCAGGGCATCCAGACCGATCAGGGAACCATCCACGGAGCCAATGTGTTGGTCTGTGCTGGGGGGCTGAGCCGATCGCTGTTGCATCAGGCTGGGATTTCAGCCCAGGTGTATTTCACCCAAGCCGAGCTAATTCAAACGCCGCCGCTGGATGAGCTGCACCTGCAAAGCATCGTCATGCCCGCCGAACTCGATCGCATGGAGATGGAAGCGGAAGCTACCCAACCCGACAAAGAGGCACTGTGGGATGAACCCGGCCATGAAGTCGCACCCGCCATTTTGGATGTAGGAGCCTTGCAATATCAAGATGGCAGTGTGCGCATGGGGCAAACGAGCCGGGTGCTGACCAATCCACAAGCGCAATTGGATGCCGCCGCTAGTGAGGCTCAGATTCGTGCAGGGATCGGCACGGTACTACCCGCCTTGCAGGATGTACCGGGAACCTGGGCATCCTGCCTCGTCTCGTTCAGTGGCGATCGCCTCCCCCTCATTGGCACCTTGTCCAACCATGAGGGTTTGCACCTGTGTGCGGGCTTCAATGGACCTTTCTTGCTCGCACCACCACTGGCACGGCATTTCGCCAAATTCCACAAAGGGGAAGCAACGGATGTGCTCCCTCAACTGGCTCCCGATCGCTTCTCTCGCGTTTGAGTCAGGCGCTAAAGCTTAGCCATCAGCAAACACCGTCTCATCCTCTTTCCGCCATGCTGGGTCAACAATGCAGATAAAAATCAGCGGCTCTGGCCCTGGGTTATGGATAAATTGCCGCGCATTGGGCGGAATGTAGACCGCATCTCCCGGTTCGACCCGCTGCTTTTCATCATCAATCGTCATCCGCCCAACGCCACTGAGGATGTAGTAGACCTCCGAAGTGGTAAGGGCGTGGGGCGTTGAGGTTTGTCCGGCGGGCACCGTGGCATGGGCAAGGCTGTAGCGCAGAGCGATCGCCTGCTTATCGGGATGCAACAACTCCCGCAGGATGGACTGATCGCCCGCCATAAATTCGTCACATTGCATTAACTTCCGAATCAACATAACGGCTGCACTCCCGTTCAGCAATAGGATTTACGCAGTTGGTTGATGGTGTGGGTGCATCGTGCCGCACCACCAACGACTTGAGTCAGGCTGACGCGAGGGTTGCGTCAGTCCTAAATGATGCTGCCTATCCTACCTCTGGATGGTCGCTTCCCAAGAATGAAACCCTTGCTAGTATCCCATCAACAAAATGCAGGGTTGCTACCCCAGCCAATGGACAGAGTAGGATCAACACATCAGGGAAATGGTTTCCTGGTTTTGGTCTAGCCCATCGCAGTTTGCGTCTCTATCCTTGCTGTAGCTCGATAATGTTGCCATCTGGATCGCGGGTGAACAATGCCGCCCGCCCAGAGGAACTCATTTGCACCTCACAGTCATGCGCCAAAAGTTTTGCCTTGGCAGCATCTAGATCGGCCACCGAGAAGGCGAGGTGGGCATTGCGTCCCCATTTTTGCTCGTTGAAAAGTGGAGCCGCGAAGCGATCGTTTTGCATCAGATGAACCTGTTTATCGCCCACCTGATACCAAATCCCCGGAAAGTTGAGGTTGCGATCGCACCGTGCCAAGCCCAGCACCTGACTATAAAACTGCTCGGCTTGTTCTAGATCAGACACTAAAACGGCCGCGTGAAGATACTGCTGAATTTGCATGGTGCTCCTCGACAACAACTACCCCTAAAGCAATTATCCCTCTAATATCAAATTCGGTTAAACAGCCATAAAATCCGACGATTGTTTGCACCCGCTGCACGGCAGCGGGTGCAAACAATCGTTGGGTTCTTCAAACGGATTTGATATTACTCCGGAGCCGTACAGTCGTCGGTGAGGCAAATAATCATCGCGGATTGGATGGTGGCATCTGGGCGATACTCTTCCGTTTCGCGGTATGGCGCATCCCCCTCGGGATAAATGCCCGCTTCTGCGCCGGAGCCCGTGCCAAACGCCAGATTGTTCGCTGGATGTTGCTCGAAGCGCACATACTCCCGCGATTCATTCTCGACGTTGTAGGCCAAAATGGCATTACCATAAACGGCTTCTGCGTCTGCGATCGCCGAACCGGGGCCAATGCCCTCCGCCGTTTGGTAAGCCGGGTTGTCTGTAAACATTCCCTGAATCACGCCAGTGTCATCAAAGGTGTCCCCAGCCAGATAGAGGATGTAGAACTGCGCCTCTCCATTTTGGGAAACGGCGATCGCATCAAAATCCACAAGAAAGGGCGATTGTACCTCGAACGTCGCATCAGGGAGTTCTGCCTTCAGCTCTCCCAGGGTCATCCCCAGTTCGGCGACGCCAAAGGCCATAGCAGAAATTTCGGTGGAGCTAGCTTCTGGAGGAGCTTCCGGAGTTTCGGGGGACGGCGATTCCTCCTCAGTCGGTGGAGCAACGACGGACTCATCGGGAGACGGCGTATCGCCTTCAACCGGAGGTATGGGTTCCTGACAGCCCAGGAAAAACACCAGGCTACCGGCCAGCATCAAGCCACGGAAAAAAGTGGAATAGTGCATAAAGGTTGGATGGTTAAATGTAGGCAACAGGATCGAGCCAGCGGAGAATTGCCTTTTGCAATTGATAGAAATCCCGATTCACGGTTTGTTTCATCGTTTGGTTGACCATCTGACCAATGGCATCCAGCGGACTAAATGACTCTCCAGCCTGCCATTTTAGATCCTGACTAAGGGGAGTGAGATGGGTTCCTTTAAGAATCTGCACAGAGGTCATCTCTGGGTAGCGCACTCGCAAGATGTCATGTAGGGGGCGGGTCTGGTCGATGGTGTCGGTCGTGAACTTCAGCAGCAGATTACGTTTCACCTGATACTGTGCTTCAACCAGATGATTGGTTTCCTCCGGCGACGGGGTGAATTCCACATCGAGATTTGGCTTCACTCCCGGAGCCAACTGGGCAAACTGCTCGGTCAACTGCGTAATTTGGGTGGCAAATTGAGCAGAAAGCTGATTCGTCACCTGATAAACCTCTTCGCCTAACGGCACCGCTTTACGGAGGGGATAGTTGTTGTAGGCCATCAGGATATTGCCATCGCGCTCTTGCCCCAGTTGGCTGCCGATCAGCAGGTGCAGCTTACAGCCCATACTATGCCCCATGCCATAGAGGGGAAGGTAGGTCGATCGCAACAATCGCGTCCGCACATACTCCCAAGCCCGCTCAAACGACACCAGCACTTCATGGGCGATCGCCCCGTGTTCCAGCGTATTCACAAAAGGTGTGGCAATCACCACATAGCCTTCATCCGCGAGTCCTTCCAGCAAACATCGATAGGATACCTGTGGCACCGTTGCCACAAATGCCCCGCCCAAAAAATGGATAGCTCCCCGTGGATTGTCTGGAACCAACACCCAATTACCAAAGATGTTTTGCCAATTTGCTTGCCAATTTGCCATTGTGCTTGCGATCGTTCGAAAGGATTTGCAGAAGAAGGGTAGAACAGAGAAGACGGGTAGAACAGAGAAGACGGGTAGAACAGAGAAGACGGGTAAAACCGAAATTTTGACTCACGACCTGGATCGGCTTCAAAACATGACCAGGGTAATTGGACAATTCATCCAATGTCTCTCGCCTGCCTCCGATACCCCACAACCTCTCTATCCTAGTCCTATGTCATGGGTAAGCGTGGGGATACCCACACCACCAACTCTTCATTCTCAACCATCGTCATGAATGACTGGTTAAATGTCATCCTCGTCCTGAGTGCGTTGCTGGGCTTAATGCTGGGCTTGCGGGTATGGCAGCGGGCGCGATCGCCCAACTCCGAATTAGTCCGAAAACTGGTGCATATTCCCATGGGATTGCTCACCCTCAGTTTTCCCTGGCTATTCACATCGCCCTGGTCCGTAACGGTGCTGGGCAGTTTAGCGATCGGATTCTTGGTCTCCTTGCGCTTGGTTGTGCCCCTGGCAAAACGCCTGGGCAAAGTGCTGGGGAGCGTGGAGCGGCGATCGCTGGGGGAAGTGTATTTCACAATCTCGATTGTGACCGTTTTCTGGATGTCCTCGTTGAGTGATGTCCCCGCAACGGAGCAACGGTTGCTATTCATCATCCCCATGCTGATCCTTACCTTGGCGGATGCCGTGGCCGCATTGATTGGGGTGCGCTATGGGCAAACCCGCTACACCACCGACGAAGGCTTCAAAAGTGCCGAAGGATCCCTCGCATTTTTCATGGTGGCGTTTTTCAGCGTTCACATTCCCCTGCTGCTGTTCAGCACCACGGGTCGAGCGGAAACCCTGATGATCGCCATCATCCTCGGACTACTGGTGATGCTATTGGAGGCGATCGCCTGGCGTGGCCTCGACAACTTGTTCATCCCCATGGGCAGCTTTCTCCTGCTCAACGCCCATCTCACCATGACCATCAGCGAACTGGTTTGGCGACTGGTAGCAACGGTTCTACTCGTGCTCCTCGGGTTAGCTTGGCGACCCAACACCACCCTCAATGACAGCGCCATTCTGGGGGTCGCCTTTGTAGGCTACATTGCCTGGATGTTGGGCGGCTTCCCCTGGCTGCTACCACCACTACTACTGTTTCTTACCTACCCATGGTTTGTCCCCTGGACAACGGCTCCCGAGGATACGGCGACCCAATCCAAACTACCCACCCGTCGCTGGTTTGACACCGAGCTAGGCCCCCAACCGGGGAAAATTCATACCGTAGTCGCTGTCCTCAGTGTGTCGGCGGCGGGGCTGCTCTGGCTGGTGCTGGCCAGCCTGGAAGACGGCGGATCATCGTTGTTGGGCGATCGCCCACCCTTGCTCTACCCCTACACCCTCGCCTACGCAGTAAACCTCGCCCTCATCGGCGTCGCCGGAATTTCCTCCCGGCATTACTGGAAACCCAAACATTGGTTCGCTGTGGCACGCTTTAGCCTCCAAGCCTGGTTAATCGTGTCGCTTCCCATGCTGGTTCTTGTTTTTGGCGTCTCCACCATGGCTGGACTGTCCACCCTGCTAACGTTTCCGCTGGTGTGGTTGGCGGCGATCGCCTTCTTCTTGCTCCAACTTTATATGCGCCGCTACTGCAACGATGTCAGCTCCTTCATCTGTCGTGCTATCTTCTCTACCCTGTTTTCCATCCTGGGCTACATTCCCATCATGCTGCTGCACCGTTATCTATAGCCTTACGCATTGAGATGAGGAGAAATCATTTTTTGAAAGCCCCGCGACGCGGGGCTTTCAAAAAATGATTGGGTTCTACCTGAACGCGTAGCGCTATATCTGTAGCAGCGTCTTGAGGAATGGAAATTATCCAAGTGTGCAAGGCGTAAAACAAGCGCACTCAAATCGGTTGGGGTCGTGCCTTGAGCCACCGAACAAAGATCTCGGCGGGTAGGGGATGGCTAATGAGATAGCCCTGGGCAACATCGACCCCGGTTTTTCGCAGAAAATCATGCTCCCCTTCAGACGCAACCCCTTCCGCCGTTACCCGAGCACCCAAGGCCCGGGCAATGCTAATAATAGCTCGGACAATTTCAGCGTTTTTGTTCTTGGGATGGTGAATGTTTTGGATGAATGTTCGATCCAGCTTGATATTGTCGATGGGGATTTGTTGTAAGTACTTCAAGGACGAGTAGCCCGTCCCAAAGTCATCGACCGCAATATCGACACCAACGGTTTTTAGCGCGTGGATGCAGCGATGGGTTTCAGTCGTATCTTCCACCAACAGGCTCTCGGTTAGCTCTAGCTCCAGGGCATGGGGAGGCAGCTGATTTTCGAGCAAGCAACGGCTGATGTGATAGCGCAGAGAGGCATCTTTCAGTTGCAGGATCGACAGGTTAACGGCCATCCGCAGATGTTCTAGCCCTTGGTGATACCATTGCCGGAGTTGGCGGCATGCCGAGGCAATCACCCATTCGCCAATCGGCTGAATCAACCCGGTTGACTCTGCCAACGGAATAAACTTGATGGGCGGGATGTTGCCCAAGGTCGGATGCTGCCAGCGCAACAGCGCTTCGACCCCAATCACGGCTCCGGTTCTAAAGTTGATCTTGGGCTGATAGACCAAATGCAACTCCTGCCGCTCCAATGCGTGATACAGACCGCTTTCGATGGAAAGTTGGCGCATCGAAGGGGATGGGTCAAGAACACCGCTATAGAGTTGATATTGATTGCGACCTTTGGCTTGTAGACGATTGACCGGACTTTGGGCATAGGTTAGAAGCTCACTGAAGAGAAACCCGTGGTAAGGATAAAGGCTGCCCCCAATAGTGGCTGTGACGAAAATTTCCTGGTGACCATAGCGCATCGGTTTAGCAATCTCGGCGAGCAAGCGATCCGTGATTTGGCCAACCCTCACTTTGGTGGCGACGGGATTCAAGAGAATCGCAAATTCATAGGTATCCATCCGAGCGGCCACGCCGTCTGCGCCCAAGACATGGGTTATCCGACGGGCGACGTGTTGGATCACATACTGCGATAGCGATAACCCATAGCTACGTAGCCGTTGGACACCATCAATGCGCAGGCACAGGAGCGGAATCATTGAGTTGGGTTGCCGTTCGGCGATCGCCACATAGTGAGTCACCAACCGTCGAAAGTGCCGCTTAAGCCCCATACTGCTCAAAAGGTTGGTCAGTGGATCGCGATGCTTCAAGTCGTCTATCTGCTGCTGCGCCGCGACTAATTGGCGCGTTTGCATCATTTGGCGATCGACATCCAGCTGATGCTTCTCTAGTACTATTTCAATCGTTGCTTTGAGGTGGCTGGGGTTAAAGGGTTTAACCAAATAGCCGTAAGGCCCTGTCCGTTTGGCTCGTTGCAACGTGGCGTCATCGACATGGGCGGTCATGTAAATGATGGGAATCTGTCGCTGGCGGGTAATGGCACTCGCTGCCGTGATGCCATCAACCTCACCCTGCAACGTAGTCTCCATCAAGATCAAATCGGGTACATACCGCTGACTGGCGGCGATCGCCTCAGCCCCCGAGTTAACCACATCCAAAACGATGTAACCCAATTTGGTCAGATATCTGGCCAGGGTCTCAGCCACAATCAACTCATTTTCAACAATCAAAATTCTGAAGGTCTTGGAGGGCTTAGGCAGGTGGGCATTCCTCAACATCGGATCTTGGGTAGAAGCAGGAAACTTAAGCGCGAGTGTTATGGAAACTGTATGGGGTAAATGCAAGTCAAC
>JBCBSL010000186.1:0-10836 GCA_039819145.1 Cyanobacteria bacterium J06638_22 | reverse complement strand
CAAACCGGGATGGTAATAAAGCCAGTCCTGGTTTGGAGCTGTATGTCGATATCAGCCGAATGCGGTTTGATGACGGGTTGGTGGAATCGCTCAAGCCCAAGTTCGAGCAAGCGTTCAAGGATATGCAGGCGTTAGAGGGTGGGGCGATCGCCAACCCCGATGAGGAACGCATGGTCGGACACTACTGGTTGCGCAACTCAGACAAAGCGCCAACGCCCGAACTGAAGCAGCTGATTGATGACTCCTTTGACCATATTGAAGAGTTTGCTCAAAAGATTCACAGTGGCGAGATTCATCCCCCGGAAGCGGATAAGTTCACCGACCTGCTGTCGGTGGGTATCGGCGGCTCGGCGCTGGGACCGGAATTCGTGGCTGAAGCCCTAGTGCCTAAAGACGAAAAACTTAAAGTTCATTTTATTGATAACACTGACCCGGCAGGGATCGACCGGGTCATGCAGGAGTTGAAGGATCGGCTCAACAGCACTCTAGTGCTCGTCACCACGAAGTCGGGTGGAACCCCTGAAACCCGCAACGGCATGCTGGAAGTGAAGCATGTCTACGAACAAATGGGGTTGGATTTTGCGAGCCATGCGATCGCCGTCACCATGCAGGGCAGCAAGATGGATCAGTACGCCATGCAAGAGCATTGGCTAGCCGAGTTCCCCATGTTCGACTGGGTGGGAGGCCGCACCTCGGAGATGTCAGCTGTGGGATTATTGCCCGCTGCGCTCCAGGGCATCGATATCCGCGCCATGTTGGCCGGAGCCGCAGAAATGGACGAAGCGACCCGCGTCGCCAACCTCAAAAACAACCCGGCGGCGCTGTTAGCACTGGCCTGGTACCAATCCGGTAACGGCAAAGGGGAAAAGGACATGGTGATCCTACCCTACAAGGACAGCCTGCTTCTGTTTAGCCGCTACCTGCAACAGTTGATTATGGAATCGCTGGGCAAAGAGCGCGACCTGGATGGCAACGTTGTCCACCAAGGGATTGCTGTCTATGGCAACAAAGGCTCCACCGATCAGCATGCCTATGTGCAACAACTGCGTGATGGGGTGCCCAACTTCTTCGTCACGTTCCTTGAGGTGCTGGAAGATCGCAAAGGCCCGTCGATGGAAGTGGAACCTGGAGCCACTGCTGGCGACTTTCTCAATGGCTTCTTAAAAGGCACACGAGAGGCATTGTTCGAAAACGGGCGAGATTCCGTCACGATTACCGTTCCTACCGTCAACCCTCGCGTCATCGGCGCATTGATTGCCCTCTACGAGCGCACCGTAGGGTTATATGCCTCCCTCGTCAACATCAACGCTTACCACCAACCAGGGGTAGAAGCAGGGAAGAAAGCCGCCGCTTCGGTTCTTGACTTGCAGCGGCAGGTGATGCAGGTGGTGCAGGCCACCGGACAGCCCCTAGATCTGGGGGCGATCGCCGAAAAAGTCGGCGTCCCCAATCGCATCGAAGCGATTTATCACATCATTCGACATCTGGAAGCGAACAATCGAGGGATCGTGATTGAGGGCGATCGTGCCAAGCCAGCTAGCCTCACCGTTTCCTCCAAATAGCCACCCACAGCGGATCGCCCCTCAGCGGTCCGTTCTTTTTTGCCTCACCCTTTGCACTCCTCCAACACAACAGACCCGACACCCTAGATCCGATGACCGAGTAGACCGCGAATCGTTTGTTTTCTGTGTTCACTCTCAAAGGACATTATGACGGTATCAATGAATCTTCCAAGCTTCCGCACACCGGGTGTGGAAGATGATCGTACTGGGCTGGGTATTGAAACGCTAAAGCGTGCATTTTTCGACAATCTCTACTACGTGCAGGGAAAGCTGCCCAATCGGGCATCAACGGTGGACTATTACATGGCGCTGGCCTACACCGTGCGCGATCGCCTGTTGCAACGCTGGTTGGCCACCGGGGAAGCCCTTACCCAACCGGATGTCCGCATCGTCGGCTATCTCTCCGCTGAGTTTTTGATGGGGCCGCATCTGGGCAATAATTTGATCAATCTGGACATCTATGCGCCCGTGAAGCAGGCGATCGAAGAATCGGGGGTGAATCTTCAGGAGCTGATCGACATTGAAGAAGAACCCGGTTTAGGCAATGGCGGATTGGGGCGCTTGGCAGCGTGCTATCTCGATTCCCTTGCCTCGTTGCAGATTCCGGCGATCGGCTATGGCATCCGCTACGAGTTCGGCATTTTTGACCAGGAAATCGTTGATGGCTGGCAGGTCGAAATCACCGACAAGTGGCTGAAGTACGGCAATCCCTGGGAAGTGGCACGCCCGGAAGAAGCGGTAGAAGTCAAATTTGGCGGCTACACACAGCCCTACACCGATGACCAGGGGCGCTATCGCGTCCGCTGGATCCCGGGCTTCACCGTGATGGGCATCCCCTACGACACCCCCATCACGGGCTACAAGGTCAACACCGTCAACACCCTCCGCCTGTGGAAAGCTGAAGCACCCGAATCCTTCGATTTCATGGCATTCAATCAGGGCGACTACTGGAGAGCCGTGAATGACAAGGTGGTGTCTGAAACCATTTCCAAAGTGCTGTATCCCAACGATGAGCAGATTCAAGGGAAGCAACTGCGCCTGCAACAGCAGTTTTTCTTTGTTTCCTGTTCCTTGCAAGATGTGATCCGGCGGCAGCTCGAATCGGGACGCACCCTGGACACGCTGCACGAAAAATTCTCTCTGCAAATGAACGACACCCACCCCTCTGTGGCAGTGGCTGAGCTGATGCGTCTGCTGGTGGATGAGCACATGCTGGAGTGGGATCACGCCTGGGACATCACAACCCGCACCCTGGCTTACACCAACCACACCCTGCTCCCCGAAGCCCTAGAGAAATGGTCGATCGCTCTATTTGGTAGCCTGTTGCCCCGGCATCTGGAGATCATTTTTGAAATCAACAGCCGTTTTCTGGATCAGGTCCGCCTCCGTTATCCCGGCGATGATGCCCGGATTGGTCGCGTCTCGTTGATCGACGAAGGGGGCGATCGCTCCGTTCGGATGGCCAACATGGCCTGTGTCGGTAGCCATGCCATCAACGGCGTCGCAGCACTCCATTCAGAACTGTTGAAAGAGACGGTGCTGCGCGACTTTTACGAGCTGATGCCCGAGAAGTTCTGCAATGTGACCAATGGCGTCACTCCCCGCCGCTGGATTGCTCTCAGCAATCCCCGTCTCACTGCCCTGATCGATCGCCGCATTGGCAATGGGTGGCTCACCCACCTCGATCGCCTGCGGGAACTGGAAAGTGCTGCCGATGATGCCGGATTCCGCCAAGAATGGCGCATGGTAAAGCGAGACATCAAAGCCGATCTGGCGAACCATATTGCCAACCGCACGGGCATCTCAGTGAACCCCGACACCCTATTCGACATCCAGGTGAAGCGCATCCACGAGTACAAGCGGCAACACCTCAACGTGCTGCACATCGTCACCCTCTACCACCGCCTGAAGCAAAACCCGAATCAGGATATGGCCGGGCGCACCTTCATCTTTGGGGGCAAAGCCGCACCGGGATACGATATGGCGAAGCGGATCATCAAACTCATCACCTCCGTCGGAGATGTGGTGAATAGAGACCCTGATGTGAGCGATCGCCTCCGAGTCGTCTTCCTCCCCGATTACAACGTGACCTTTGGGCAACGGGTCTACCCCGCTGCGGAACTGTCAGAGCAGATTTCCCTAGCTGGGCTGGAAGCCTCGGGCACGGGCAACATGAAGTTCTCGATGAATGGAGCCTTGACCATCGGTACGCTGGATGGAGCCAATGTCGAAATCCGCGAAGAGGTGGGAGCCGAAAACTTCTTCTTGTTTGGCATGAAGACCGAGGAGGTGGCGGCATTACGAAGCCAAGGCTACAACCCAATGAGCTACTACCACAGCAACGAAACCCTAAAGGCCGTTATCGACCTCATCGCCTCGGGACACTTCTCCCACGGCGATCGGGAGTTGTTCCGTCCGCTAATCGACAACCTGCTCTATCACGATCCCTACATGCTGCTGGCAGACTATCAGTCTTATGTAGACTGCCAGGATCAGGTGGATCGAGCCTATCGGGATTCAGAAAACTGGGTGCGGATGTCGATCCTCAATGCCGCTCGCATGGGCAAGTTTTCGAGCGATCGCTCCATCCAAGACTATGCCCAAACAATTTGGCAGGCCGACGCAGTTCCCATCGAACTTCAGGAATAGGAAGAGTAGTCGCATAACGCAGGCAAGGCAATATCTTGAACGCCTCACCCAGTAAGGCTTAAAACAGTACCCTTGTGGTTTTGAAAGCCCCGCTTAGCGGGGCTTTCAAAACATCATAAATACTTCCCTACGATTGTTTCTGGTGACTACTCCACAGGCTCAAAGGCGTAGCCAAAACCAGTGCGATCACTTGGTGTGACCTGAACGAGCTGCATCGGTTGATTGCGATCGCCCGAGGGCAAAAACCGAATCGTTCCCGTTGCACCCTCGACGGAAAAACTCGGATCTTTGAGAGCTTGAGTAAGACCATCGCGGGTGGGATCGACGCTAAGCCCAGCACTCAGGGCAGTCGTTGCATCGTAGGCCATGGCCGTACGCCAGTTCACAGCACCACCCCATAGCTGTCGCGATGCTATGGCAAATTCCGACTCGGCATTGGACTGGATCACCCACGGCACCGCGACGGTCATCCCTAAGGCATTTTGTCCGCCCGTCTCCAAAATGGTCGGATTAAACAAGCTATCGCCGCCTAGCAAGGGCAACTGCTGACCGTTGACCGCAATCACATCCAACGCCTGCTCTAGCGTGGCTGTGTTGGTAAGTAGCACCAGCACACTAGCGCCCTGTTGCTGCGCCTGTTGCACAGCAGCGGTTGCATCAAACCCACCAGCTGACACATCAAACTCACTGAGGATCTGCCCGCCATCGGTGAGCAATGCCGTTGAGAATTCATTTTTGAGGGACAGGCTATAGTCACTTTCGCCGTTGAAGAAAATCGCCGCATTGCCCTGCTGCAAGTTATTAATCAGGTAGCGGGACAGGGTGGTGGCGGTAAAGCGATCGCTCGGCACGGTACGAAACACATATTGTCCCTGTCCCGATAGCTGAACCGAGGTACTGGTCGGCGAAATCATTGGGAGTCCGGCTTCTTCATAAATGGGCGCGGCAGCGAGGGACGACCCACTACTAAAATGCCCAATCACGCCTAGCACTCTAGAATCCTGGGTGAGTGCTTCCGCCACCTGGGTCACAGTACTTTGCTCATCATTGTCAATGGCGATCGCAACCCGCAGAGGAACGCCGTTGATCCCCCCAGCTTCGTTCACAGCCATTTGCGCCTGTGCCACACCCCGCAGCAATTCCAGCGCCTGGTTGGTCGCCGCTTCCGCCGGCACCGACACAGCAATGGTGTAGGCCGCCGCCTCACCAATCCGAGCATTGCTCAAGTAAATCAAGGCTTCTGGATCATTCCGATTGTCCTGAAGCGAGGTTTCCAGTTCCGCAATTGCCATCTCATAGTTACCCTCGGCGATCGCCTGCACCGCCAATCCCTTCGCCGGGGTTGCCCCATCCGGAAACAGGATGCGATCCCCTATGCTGAGGCGTTGAGCGATCGCCGAATTTGAGGTTGTAGGCGTGTTGGGGTTGGTGGGAGGATCCGAGCCACCCGGTATTGTTGCCGTCGGACTGGAGGGCTGCGGCAACACCCCGCCCAGATTCAGGTTGCGCAAGAGGAACCAAATACCGCCACCAATCAGCAGGAGCGTCACAATCAGTGCGACGAGAAGCGCCGGGGTTTCATTTTTCTGTGACATGAGCAAAATGCGGAAAAACTACGACCAGCCTAACAAGTGAGCCGTCTTCCGATGAATATATAGCGCTACGGGCGATAGCAACACCCAATTATTTTTTGCCAGCTACGCAGGGCGTGGCTGGCAACGATCACCTCTAGAGGTTAGACGGGAGACTCTGCGGGATGTTCAGACCTAAACACCCTCACGCTTCGTCCAGCTATACAGCTCACGCTTGGCGTGAATATTTTTCATGTGTTTTTTCACCGTATCGACCGTGATATAGAGCTGGTTGGCGATCGCCCGGTAGGTGCAGTTCGCCCGCCGCAACAACCACACTTCTGACTCTCGGCGGGTGAGTCCAAACAACTCACTCTCAGCGATCGCCTGGTTTTCGGCGGCATGTAGGGTGTCTTCTAGCGTCACCATTAAGCGTCCTTCTGGCGCTTGACTCGCCATCCACTGCACCCGCACCCGCACATGCCCAGCGGGGTCTAGGTTCAGTTGCTCATCAATCGTGACCCGATCATCGGCCAGATCCGTCCGATACTGGAGCATTACCTCGCACACCCGCCACAGATGGGGAGGGAGGCGATCGCTGCACCATCCATCCGGGGCAATGCGCTGGCAAATCTGGCGAGCCATTTTGTTGGAAACAACAATCTTGCCGTTATGGTCGGCAATCAAAATGCCATCGAGATAGCATTCCAAAACAGCCTGAAACAAAAAGTTCTCACTCATGGTAGGGGCTCCAAGGAAAACTAAACGTTCAGGGCAAAAGCTACCCAACGCCGCAACGTAACTGATTTAACTTTTAACTGTCGCGTTGGTAGTTCACCCAATCATTGCTACGTGAAAAACAGACTCTAACGGCTGTCAATTTCTTCTCGGCGTGTCTTCCAATTTCTCTACAGACAAGAAGAGGTGATGAGAACGCTTGGATAAACAGGAGACATATGTATCCATACTTCAAGACAAGCCACGATGAAACGAACAAGTCGTAGAAACAAGGCTGTGGGATAACGAAACGATAGGGAGGCAGCGCCTCACGCAGGCACCGCAGTTGACTCTACGGCTCACATGGTTGTCACGTGACGACGTCAAACCGACGCAGATGCCGTCTGGTCTATTCAATACACCGCAAAAATATCAGGGTTTCAAGCGGTGTCAGACCTGTGAGACGGGTGGCCAAGAGGGTGGGGTTTCCCTCCTTTTCACTTGCTTATAACTGTGACAGTTTTCCAGAGGATTATGACAGTAAACTGTGACAGTCAGACGACTGGATTACAACTGTAGTATGGCTGCAACATTAACCGATTGTCTAGTTTTTCTTTCAATCGAGGGAAGTCAACGCAGCAACAAACGACTGGGCAACGGCTGAAGCGATCGCCTTGCCGTTGCCGTCAAACAATTCCAATGGCGATCGCCCAGCTCCACCTCTCTGCCAGCTGGAAAACTGACCCCTTTTGAACGCACGTTAGACCAGCATCCGCTCCATTGCATCTAAATCGGGAATAGTGAGGGTTTCGCGATCGCGCACGATGAGATCTTTCCGTTCCATCTTGCTGAGAACACGGGTGACGGTTTCCCGCGCTAGCCCACTGAGGCTACTCAGCTCTCGATGCGGCAAGTTGGGAATTTCAGTCCCTTGTTCGCCAGTTTTTCCCTGGCCATCTGCAAGGAAGAGCAGAATGTCAGCAACCCGTGACATGCTATCCGACTCGCGCAACCGTAAGCGCCGGTTCACCTGGCGTAAACGGCGAGCCATGAGCTGAGCGAGGCGAATTCCTGCATTCGGTTCGTTGCGCAGGAGCCACACAAAATCTTGGGCAGGCAGGTTGCCAATGGTCGTCGGCACCAAGGTGATCACATCAGTGGAGCGTGGGACTTCATCCAGGGGAGCCATTTCCCCAAACAATTCCCCAAGCCCCAAAATGTTGAGCGTCACCTCTTTACCATCCAGGTTGTAGGTGCGAATCTTAACCCACCCACCCAGAATGAAATAGACAGAACTTCCCCAGTCGTTTTCTAGCAACAACACTTGGTTAGCCGGATGGTTACGGATAACAACCTGTTTGGTGGCTTTTTCCACAGCCTCCTCCGGTAGCCCCTCAAAAAACGGCGCACTGCGGATGAGTGCGGGGTCATTTGAGTCTCTGGGGTACATGCGATCAGCCATAAGCTTAAGGCTATCCAGATGGAAAACCAGCAAGGGAACAGTAAGCGGGAAACTACAGCCCGATATTTTTCCATTCCAGTTTCGAGGGTGAGATACCTGGTAAGGCTGAAACCAGCAGTATGGCTAACATGAGCTGTGTTGTGGAGGTCAAGGGAAATAAGTCCCTCCAGTGCAAATCTCCAGTGATAGGTCGGAGATTGCCAATGCTTAGCCTTGAGTATAGCTGAGGATTTTATGGAGTTACCCCATCAATCCTGACAAATCAGTTCTTCCTCTCGGCTCACTGGAATCAGCCAAGTTTTCGAAGATTCATCCCGCTGCTGACCTGGATTCGACTAGACGCGCCTTAACCTTTATAGCCTGATGCATTGAAATTCGAACAGCGATTTTTACAAACCCACAATGCAGGCTTGCAAAACATGCTTGGGCTTCCCCAAGCACCTAGCACTCTAGGCATATACCCCAGAAAGCCAATCTTCAGTCCATCACCTACGACACCCAACCCACTGCCGAGGTGCTGATCACCCGGCGCAGGTCGGGCTGCGCCTCGATGGTGTAGTCGTGGGGCGATCCACCCGAAACCACCTGAGTCATGGCAGACCCATCGGGGTTGCGGGGCGAGAACCAGGAGTCGGCACGAATCACCAGGTTGCCGCTGCTGTTGGTTGACATCCCTTTAATAAGTAAAGAGTTACTATTGCCACTGGAGAGTAGAGATGAGAAGTGCGCCGCTTCTTCCATATCCCCTGTGAGCGGGTCGATGCGGGCAACAACGCCGATTTTGGCACCCCCACCGCTGCCGTAGCTCCGCAGCCATCCCTGGGTGGCATCGCGGGCGGCATCGCGGAAATCTTCGTCGGAGCTACCCTGGGTGCCATCTACACTGAACACGCCATACAGCGAGGTGCCATCCCAGTACAAGCCATAGCCTCGTCCATCAGCGCCAGTGCGTTCATAATCGGTGCGAATCCAGTTGTTCTCAGGGTTAGCACTATCAAAGCTAGCGATGATGGGATCCTGGTTGTTGCTGCTGCGCTGCCAGGTGCCGATATAAAGGGTTTGCGTGCCAATGGTGATAGACGGTCCATCAAGAGAGGCGATCGCCTCTTCTGTCGTCGATGGGCTAAACTTCGTCACCGGGCTACTCTGAATATCCACATCTGGCGGAAAGATGCCGCTGCCATCATCATCCCGAATTGTCAGGGTCGCTGCCGCCTGACCCAGATCAGCACCATCTGTGGGCGAGGAGAGGCGGAGCCGAACGGTCTCGTTGTCTTCCTCCGCTGCATCATCGGCAATCGCAATCGTGAAGGTTTTCTGGGTTTCGCGATCGCCAAAGGTCAGCGTACCCGAGGTTGAGGTGTAGTCTCCACTGTTTGCGGTGCCGTCCTGGGTCGCGTAGTTAACACTCACGGCACCATCGCTGCCACCCGTCCGTCGGACGGTGATCGTCACGGTACCCGCCGATTCATTCACCCTATAGGCATCGGAGCTAAAGCCTAGGGTTCCCGGTGAAGGGGTGAAGGGCAACCCAAAGTCCCGTGCGTTCAGTTGGTTGGCCACCACCCCTGTCAGACGTGCCAAGTATTTCCCGCTCGCCCGATGGCGCACCAGGGTATCGCCGCCATCTTGCACCAAGTTCAATTGAGCAAACTGGGATACGCCTTGGACTTGCATAACGTCTTCGCCGCTCACAAAATCAGCAACGGTGTCAGCACGGTTCACGTTGGTGCTGGCCTGTGCCAGAGAGAGGGTGAAGCTGTCGCGATCGCTCCCGCCTCGCATCACATCTTTTCCGGCACCACTCATCAAGCTATCGCGGCCACCGCCACCCACCAGCGTGTCGTTCCCGCCGCTGCCATTGAGGCGATCGTTGCCGCCCCCACCTCGCAAGCGATCGTTGCCGCCACCCCCCAGGGCATTATCATTGCCTGCACTGCCCGTCAGCACATCATTGCCACCGTTACCCACCAGGCGATCGCGCCCTGCGCCGCCAATCAACGTATCCCGATCTTGCCCCCCAAAGAGCTTGTCGTTGCCACCGACCCCGCTGAGGCGATCGCGCCCGCCCTCGCCATAGAGCCGATCGCCGCCGCCGCCACCGTTTACGTTGTCGCGTCCTCCCCGTGCCCGCACCAAGTCATTCCCATTGCGCGCAAAAATCTGGTTGGCGTTGGCATTGCCGATGATGCGATCGCGATCCGCTGTACCGTTGATGCGGTTTGTCGTCATCGCCTCAGGGCTGGTGGAGCGCAGTTGGAGGCGATCGCCCGTGTTTCCAATAGCTGGTGTTAGTCCATCCGGTGTTAGCCCCTTCGGTGTTAGTCCACCCGATGAAAGCGGCAGGGCACTATCGACAAACTCAGGGATTGAGGCAGGGGTCCGTTGCATTCACATCTCTCCTAACAGACGAAAAATTTGGGTTGGGCATTACATCCCTGAGCTGCAAGAGAAAGCGAGGATCCGGCAAAAGATCCACGAGCATAATAAATACTGAATCGGGAGGGAAAGACGGTAGAGCTAAACCTGAACAACAGCGGAGCCACCCGGAGCATTGGGACGTCCCCTCCCCTTGGTTCGCGGAGGGAGTCCTGCGCAGCCAACAGCATGGATTTGAGAGGTTGACTGCGGAGGTTGGATGTTCTTCGTCCGCTGCTTATCAGCAGCCCTTCCTTTGTAGCGAATGCACCGAGCCAATCCCCTCAGGGGTTTTTCTGAGATTTTGGGAGGGGCGATCGCTCAACCACAAATTGAGCCGATCGGTGTCGTTGATTTTTCTGAATATTGCTTCAAGGGCAAACCGCAAATCAACGATTTAATGTCAAATCCGGTTGAAGAACCCCCAATATTGCTTGCGCCCGCTGCGTTGCAGCGG
>JBCBSL010000185.1:0-10839 GCA_039819145.1 Cyanobacteria bacterium J06638_22 | reverse complement strand
CATGGATGCAAGGGTTTTTGATGGTACTTAAACCTTAGTCCATTACCGAATCCATGCTCCTTTCATGCAACAACGCCGAGACGACGATTGAAGTTCCAGATATTAGCCCCTTTGCGCTATTCAACTTCACCCATCCCATCATGGCGTTTGGCCTCGAAGACTTAGCCTTGTGTGTGCAACAACCGACGCCGTTGTGACAGGTCATCCTTGGTAAGGATCATGGATTTAAGAAAAACTATAGCGGTCTGCAACCGCATCAAGTACAAAAAAGGGTTGTGTGTGGCGCGCCGCGCCACACACAACCGTACTGAACCAACGCGCATAGCGCTATATAGTTTTGGAGAGCAGCGCGGCGCAGCCCCGCTGCTCCCCAAAAATATGGCAAGTTCATTTATTTGCGATTCTAAGGCAAATAGAACGACTAGCCCATCAGCTCAGGCGATAACCACGTCCATGAACCGTTTCGATAAGGCGGGACGGCGCGCCACCTTTGCGTAGCTTTTGGCGGAGAGCTTTGACATGGGCTTTCACGGTTTCTTCCCCAGGAGGCTCTTCCAGGGACCAGACCGCTTCGATGATGGTCGGTCGGCTGAGGACGCGACGACCGTTGTGCAACAACAGTTCCAAGATGGCGAATTCTTTGGGGGTCAGGCGAATGGAGCGATCGCCATACTGTACATCGTAGGTTGTCGGATTGAGCCGCAACTCGCCCCAACTCAGCATAGAGGTGGCGGTAACTTTGCCCCGCCGCAATAGGGCACGGATTTGTGCCAGTAGCTCGGAGAGATTAAAGGGTTTGACCATGTAGGCATCAGCTCCCGCATCCAGTCCTTTCACTTTGTCGGAGCTGGTGTCCCGTGCTGTCAGCATCAGGACAGGGGCATGGTTGCCGCGCGATCGCATCCGCTGGCACAGGCTAAAGCCATCGAGTAGCGGCAAGGTGACATCCAATAGCGTTAGGTCGTAAGGCAGAGAGGTGAGGTAATGCCAAGCCGTTTCGCCGTCCCGCACCACATCCACCGCATAGTGTTGCGCTGTCAATGCTTCGGAAAGTGATGCTGCAAGATGCCGATCATCTTCCACGAGCAGAATTCGCATGATGTTTCTCCCATTGTGCCCAACGGTGGTGCCACTTTTCAGAAAAGGAGAATAGCTAGGTGAAGCCTGTGATACAACCGACTCATCACCCAGTAGCACAATTCAACCGATGGCAAGATGACGACAACTCTTGCGCCTCTCAATTTCTGCAAGGTCTTAAAAAAATCTTTGCGGGGTATGGTGACCTGCGTTGTATGCCAGCACACAAAATTTGGGATTACGTCTTATTTCATTCCTGGATTCTTATCTGGAGCTGCCTGGATCTGTGCCTTGAGCCAAGCCGCATCTTTGCTATCCAGCATGAGGTAAGCCGATGGTAATAGTTGTGCCTTGTCCGGGAGCGCTGCGGAGGGTGATGGAACCTTGGTGACAATCGACGCAGGTTTTGACAACAGCGAGGCCCAGTCCTGTGCCGGGAATATCTCCAACATTGCTACCACGGTAGAAGGTGTCAAAAATATAGGGTTGGTTATGGGCAGGGATGCCGATGCCAGAGTCTTTGACTTGAAGCCAGAGGGTTTTGGCATCGTTCCAGACATGCAGGTGGATTGTGCTGGGGGGTGGGGAGTATTTGAGAGCATTGGCGAGAAGGTTGTGTAGGAGCGATCGCCCCAATCTCTTATCCAAGTAGACTTTCGGGTCGGTTACTGTGACCTCCATGGTCAGAGTTTGCCCCACGTTTGCTTGAAGCTGCATTTCATCCATGATGCTGTTGCAGAAGGCGGTAACATCTACAATCTCAGGGGAAAACTCCAGCCGCCCGGCTTCGGCGCGAGTCAGGGTAAGGATGTCGTTGAGCAATTGCGTCATGCGGCGAGCAGAGCTATGGATGCGCTCGATCGCATTTTGCTTTTGGGCAGTAGACAGCACCGCCTGGTTGGTATCTAGCGATTGGGCGGTGAGCAGAATGGTGCTGAGGGGCGTGCGGAGTTCGTGGGAGGCCATGGAGAAGAAGCGAACCTTCAGGTCGCTGAGTTCGCGGGTGCGTTCGAGGGTGGTTTGCGATCGCCACACAAAACTGGCAATCCCTGCTGTGAGCAAGCAGCCGATGCAGAGCGTGGCGATCGCTCCCCACGGTCGCCAGTCGGCGGTGTAGTTCGGGGCAGGGAGAAACAAAATGGCCCACTCCCGTTGTCCAAAGGTCACGGCCAGGGTGCAGTCGATTTCTGTGGGGCAGAGGGCTCCTTGCCCAAGGCGCTCTCGCCAATCGCCATTTTCGATGCTAACGACCTGATGACTTTCCGATTCATAGGCTCCCAAGAATTGATCTTGGGGGCTGGCCGTGCGATCGGTAATGAAAAAGTCGATGTCGTAGTCCAAATCTTGCAGGGCTTCTTCCACCACATCGGCGACCCGAAACACACCAAGAACATAACCATCGAGCGATCGCCGCCGTTCAGGCATTGTCATTTCTGGTGGGTTCAAGGCGGCATCATAAACAGGCAAGAACACCAGGAAGCTATATTGGGCTTCGGCCACTTCCTGCACCAGGCGGATGCGGGCGGTGGCGGCTAGCGTCCCAGTATCCCGTGCCCGTTCCAGAGCAAGGCGGCGGGTCGGATCGGAGGCCAGATCATAACCCAATGCCACTTCGTTGCCCCGTAGGGGTTCGATGTAGGTGACGGGGATGTATTCGGGGCGATCGCCCGCTGCGACAACCATGTCTCCAAGGGCATTGCGCTCAGTGATATTGAGAGAACCAAAGGAGGGATTGGCTTCGTAGGGCGATCGCTCCGCTGCCGGAATCCGAGGTGCCCATTCCAGTGCCTGAATCCCTGGATAGCTGACGATAGCGCGCTGCACAAACCGAGAGAATTCTTCCTGGCTCACCTCATTGTTTGCTGTGCGGTAGAGATCGCCCAAACTCAAAAGTAATTCGGTGTAGCGGTTTAGGCTGCGCTGTAAGGATGTATTAAGGTTGCTGATCTGTTGCTGAAACCGTTGCTGCCGCGACACTTGCTCCCAGCGACCAACCCAAAGTGCCGCACCAACAGACAGTCCAATTCCAACGCACAAGGTCAGGATCGTTGAGCTATAACGGCGCTGACCAATGCGATTGCGATCTTCCCGATTTCTTCCCGAAAACTTCCCCAAATGTTTCCTGCCCTTGTCCTAGAACTACAACTAACTTTTCTTTCACATTTCTATTCAAGTTGCTGTTCTAGCGTCGCAATCTAAAGGGAGGTAAAACTGTTACGAAATTTACTGTTTTGATTTTAGCGAAACTTTTCAGAATTGCAATGCTCTAACCATAGGTTCTCCAAATGCTAGGAACGGGTAGGGCGATCGCCCAAAACTCCAAAACGCCTATCCCGTGGGCTATGTCAGCGCAGCATGATGTTCTAACCCTCACGGATAGGTGATTGAAAGATACGCAGCGTACGCAATACCCAAACGTTTTTTGTTAGCCCCCCTCGATAGTCAAGACGATTTTTTCTGAGGGACAGTCAATCGCTCCCAATTGTCAGTTCCAGATTGTCAATTCCAGACTGTCAATATTGATGCTCTATATCTGCTTGTAAATTTGCTCATAACGTCTCAAGAGGTCACTCAAACGAACAACCATGAAACGACGCGATTTATTTCGAGCCAGTGCTGGGTTTGCCGGAAGTTTGGCGATCGCCAACGTCCTTAAAGGCTGTGCCGGCCCTGAAGCCAGTGCGCCCAGTGCTTCTCCCGCTGCTGAAGGAGAAGTAGCTGCTGCTGATACCGAAGCAACTCTCACCGTTGTGCAGGGCGGTGGTTTCCCAAATAGCTTGGATTTGCATCGGGTGGGCACCAACCGTCCCGCCTATGGCGTATCCTGGGCGATTTACGATCGCCTCATGACCTTTGGCAAAAGGACATTGGACGATGGGTCTATTTCCTACGACTACACAGTGCTGGAGCCGGAATTAGCTGAGTCTTGGGAGTTTGCCGAAGATGGCATGTCTGTTACCTTCAATCTGCGCCAGGATGCAACTTTCCATGATGGCACCCCTGTGACGGCCAACGATGTGAAGTGGTCGTTCGACCGTGCTGTTTCCGTCGGTGGCTTCCCTACCTTCCAGATGAAAGCGGGGGCGCTGGAAAATCCCGAACAGTTTGTGGTGGTGGATGACTATACTTTCCGTGTAGACTTCATTCGCCCCGATAAGTTGACCATGATGGATTTGGCGGTTCCCATCCCTGTGGTGATGAACTCGGAGCTCGTGAAGCAGCATGTCACTGACGATGATCCCTGGGGTGTGGAATGGACGAACAATAACCCGGCGGGCGGCGGTGCTTATACACTCGGGGACTATAGACCTAACGAGCGCATTACTTTGGTGCGGAATGAGGACTGGAAATCGGGGCCTTTGCCTGCTATCAAAGAGGTCATTATTCTCAATGTGCCAGAGGCTGGAAACCGCCGTGCGTTGCTGGAGCGAGGGGATGTTGACGTCAACTTCGACCTAGCCGACAAGGATGCAATGGAATTGCGGGAGATGGATGACTTCACGATGGTGGCCACGCCAATCGAAAATTGCCTCTACTGCATCGACCTACATGCCAATCCAGAGTTGGGCGGCCAGCCCAATCCCTTTAGCGATGTGAAGGTGCGTCAGGCGGTGGCCTATGCAATGCCCTACCAGTCTATTTACGACACCGCTTTCTTCGGCCAAACCATTCCTATGTTTGGCGGCGAGTCAATGGAGCCGCAAGATATCACTTGGCCGCAGCCCTATCCCTATGACACTGATATCGAACAGGCCAAGCAGCTAATGGTGGAATCTAGCTATCCCGATGGCTTTGACACGACGCTCGCCTTTGACCTGGGGATGCAGGAGTGGGCAGAGCCGATGGCTGTCCTGGTACAGGAATCGCTAGCGGAAATCGGCATCAATGTTACGTTGGAAAAAGTCCCCAACTCCAACTTCCGAGGCGTTTTGGTTGAAAAGAGCCGTCCGATGATTATCAATAACTTCGGCGGCTGGCTCAACTATCCCGATTACTTCTTCTTCTACTCCTACCACGGGCAGGATGCGACCTTTAATGGCGCGTCCTACAAAAACGCTGAAATGGATAATTTGATTGAAGCGGCGCTGGCAACAGAACCGGGCGATCCGACCTACGAGGAAAGCGTAAAAGGCTTCCTTGAGATTGCTTTTGAAGAAATGCCACGGGTTCCCACCGTGCAGCCTGTGCTATCGGTTGCCATGCAGCCCAATGTTTCGGGGTATCAGTACTGGTTCCACCGCCAACTCGACTTCCGCCAACTCCAGAAGGCGTAAGCCCCCGAGGTCTGCGACGTCTCCAAGACGTCGCAGACCTGCTTTCTACATGGTTTTATACTCTTTTTAAGACGTTTCTATGGCTAAGAAGTCGAAAGGAACCATTATTGCCCAGCGATTGCTATCTTCACTGCCAACTGTGGTCGGGGTGGTGATAGTCACGTTTCTGTTAACGCGGGCATTGCCGGGAGATCCGGCAGCATTCTTTGCGGGGCCAGCGGCAACACCAGAGGCGATCGCCGAGATTCGTCAAACTTTAGGGCTGGATCGGAGCTTACCCGAGCAGTTCTTCATCTACCTGGGCGAGCTAGCGCGGGGCGATTTGGGAAATTCCCTGACGACGGGGCAGACGGTGGTGTATGACCTGACGACCCGGTTGCCAGCATCTCTGGAGTTGACCTTGGCGGGATTGGCTTTTGCGATCGCCCTTGCCCTCCCCCTCGGCATTCTGGCGGCTCTCCGCGCAGGCTCTTGGATCGACCACGGAGTCCGCATCTTGGCAACCGCTGGTGTGTCGCTCCCCACCTTCTTCACCGGGCTGTTTCTGCTGTACGTGTTGTACTTTCGCCTAGGCATTGCACCGCCCCCGACCGGACGGCTGGACATCCTCTACAGCGCCCCTAATCAGGTGACAGGATTCTATCTCATCGACAGCTTGCTGGAAGGGGATCTGGGACTGTTTTGGGCTTCCCTGACGCAACTGATCTTACCCGCTGTCACCCTCGGCCTGTTCGCGCTGGCTCCCCTGGCACGGGTAACGCGGGCGGCGATGCTGGGCGTGCTGTCCAGCGACTTTATTCGCACCGCCCGCGCCAGCGGATTGCCACCGTTGCAGGTATTGTTTGGCTACGCCTTCCGCAATGCCCTGTTGCCCGTAGTGACGACCTTTGGAGTCGTATTCTCCTTCCTGCTGGGAGCCAACATTCTGGTGGAGAAAGTCTTTGCATGGCCAGGTATTGGCTCCTATGCGGTTGGTGCGGTGGTGGCATCGGACTATGCACCCGTGCAAGGGTTTGTGTTGGCAATGGCGCTACTCTATGTCGTGCTGAATCTGTTGATTGACATGCTGTACGTGGTGATTGACCCCCGAGCTGGAGTGGAAACATGAACGAAACCTTGCGCCACGCTCGCTATGTCATGAGCGAGAATCTTGTTACCTTTGGGGCGTTTATCTTTTTCTTTGTGATGGTGCTGTTTGCGATTTTTGGGGAGGCGATCGCCCCCTACAATCCGCTCGCCAGCAACTCTGCCCTTGCCCTACAGCCCCCATCTTTTGCCCATTGGTTTGGCACCGACGAGCTAGGGCGCGATGTCCTCAGCCGCGTAATTGTGGCGACGCGCCTAGATTTGGGCATTGCTGTTGTTGCAGTGGCGCTGTCCTTCGTCTTGGGTAGCATCTTGGGCACCTGCGCGGCTTATTTTGGAGGATGGTGCGATCGCATTATCAGCCGCCTGATCGATACCCTAATGGCGTTTCCCCTGTTCGTGCTGGCGATGGGGTTGGTCGCTGCCCTGGGCAACACGATTGAGAACATCATCTACGCCACTGCAATTATCAACCTGCCACTTTATACGCGGGTCGTGCGATCGGAGGTGCTGGTGCAGCGACAGGCAGGCTATGTGGAAGCAGCGCACTTGGTCGGCAACGGCCACCTGCGGATCATGGGCAATCACATTTTCCCCAACGTCCTCCCCGTCACGATGGTGCATATTTCCCTCAACATGGGCTGGGCGATTTTAAATGCCGCAGGCTTGTCCTTCATCGGTCTAGGTGTTCGTCCGCCCACGGCAGAGTGGGGCATCATGGTTGCCGAAGGCGCCACCTACATTGTGTCGGGGGAATGGTGGCTGGCGCTGTTTCCGGGTACGGTGCTGATGCTGGCGGTGTTTTGCTTTAATCTCCTGGGCGATGGGCTGCGCGACTTGATCGATCCGCGCATGCGAACGTAAGCAAACGGTTTGAGTTTTGAATGTTGTGTTCTGAGGTCTTATGATGCTCCATTCACCCGTTTGAGACGCTTCCAAAGCAAACGGTCTTCGATATTCAAAGCGGTGAGTTTTTGTGCCCTCTGTTTACCCGAATACCCGCCCGCGAATGAATGGCGGGCTAATAGAAGAAACCCATTGAAATGGGTTATGGGCTGCTTGTCAGCCTCCGACTGTATCCCAGTTCACTTCAGTGGACTTGCCCTCATAGCCCGCCATTCATTCGCGGGCGATCGCCATTGCCACAACGTAAAACCACTCAAGCGACTTCCGCACTGGCCAAATTCCCAAACCCTCAAAAATTAATCGCCTGACCCTATGGAAGCTACCACTGTCTCTGCTTCAACACGCACTGAAATATTATCTGTGGAAGACCTAGCCGTGGAGTTTCGCACGCGATCGGGGATTGTGCAGGCGTTGGAGCGCGTGGGTTTCCGTATTCGCCAAGGCGAAACCCTGGGAATTGTGGGGGAAAGTGGTTCTGGAAAATCCGTGACGGCTTTTACCGTGATGGGGTTGCTCGATCGCGCAGGTAAGGTAACGACTGGACAAGCGCTGTTCACTACGGAAGCCGGGAAGCAAGTAGATTTGTTGACGACACTGGAGAAGCAGTTGCGATCGCTCCGGGGCAAAGAGCTGTCCATGATCTTTCAGAATCCCCGCACGGCGCTGAACCCGATTCGGCGGGTAGGCAAACAGATCGAGGATGTATTGCGCTGCCACTCGGGTTTGAAGGGAAAGGCGTTGAAGGAACGGGCGATCGCCAGTCTGGCTCAAGTCCGCATTCCCGATCCTGCCACCCGCTATGCCGCTTACCCCTACGAGCTGTCTGGCGGCATGTGCCAGCGGGTGATGATTGCCCTAGCGCTAGCCTGCTCACCGAAGCTGTTGATTGCCGACGAACCGACGACGGGGCTGGATGTGACAACCCAAGCCACAGTGATGAATCTGATCAAAGATCTGGCGGTTCAGCAAAACATGGCGGCGGTGCTGATTACCCATGATCTGGCGCTGGCCTCGGAGTATTGCGATCGCATCATCGTCATGCATGCAGGCCATGTCGTCGAATCGGCTTCTACCCACACCCTTTTCACTGCCCCTCGCCATCCTTACACCGCCCGCCTGATCGCCTCTACCCCCGAACCCCACAAGACCTTCGCCGACCTCCTCCCCATTCCTGGTAACCTCCCCGACCTGCGCTCTGCGACGCTACCGCCCTGTCGGTTTAGTGGACGGTGCGATCGCCACACCCCCGAATGCGACCAGCCGCCCTTACCCAACACCACCGTTGCTCCTGGGCATCAGGTCGCTTGCTGGCATCCGTTGGAGTAAGCAATTTTAGATTTTAGATTTGGGATTTTAGATTGAAGTTGTCGTCCTTGCTTCATGACTATGCCTTCACCTAACCTTTGGTTCCGTGCATGTGCGCCCCAAATCCACATAACCAGATATTCCTGCGCATTTACTCCATCAATCCCGCAATCAATCCAAAATCTAAAATCTAAAATCTAAAATCTAAAATCTAAAATTCACCATGACCCTCACCCAAACCCCTACCTCTACGGCTCCCTTGCTCACCGTTATGAGATTGGCCAAGCACTTCTCGGTTGGTGGTTCGCCTCTGCATCCCCAGATGCTACATGCGGTGGATCATGTCAGCTTTGCCATTGGGCGTGGCGAGAGTGTTGGGCTGGTGGGGGAGTCCGGCTGCGGCAAGTCCACCTTGATTCGGCTGATCACGCGGTTGCTCGACCCGACAGAGGGGATGGTGGCGTTTGAAGATACCAAGATTAGCCAGATTCCCGCCCGCTACTTTGCCGATCGCCCCGAGCGTTCCCAAATCCAATTAGTGTTTCAAGACCCCACCGACAGTCTCAACCCTCGTTTCACCGCTTCTGATACCATCACCGAACCCCTACGTCGCCTGGGCCATGTAAAGAGCCGCCAAACCCTAAGGGAACGCGCGACGGAATTGGCAGAACTCGTCGGCTTGCCGCTAGAACTACTGCCTCGCTATCCGCACCAGCTCTCGGGTGGACAGAAGGCACGAGTGGGCATTGCCCGAGCGATCGCCCTCCATCCTCAACTTCTGGTTCTCGACGAACCCACCTCTGCCCTGGATGTGTCGGTGCAAGCGCTCATCCTGCATCTGCTCGCAGATTTGAAGGAACGGCTGGGCATGAGCTACCTATTTGTGTCCCATGATTTGAATGTGGTGCGGTTGTTGTGCGATCGCGTCCTGGTCATGTACTTGGGCAAAATCGTTGAGGCTGGTCCCGTCGATAACATCTTCAACAATCCCGCTCACCCTTATACCAAAGCCTTGATCTCCGCCATTCCCAGCTTTGAAGCCAAGCCCCAACCCATTCCCCTCAACGGCGAACCCCGCAGCCCCATTAACCCCGACCCTAACGTTTGTCGCCTCTACGGACGCTGCCCCCACGGCCAGGATCGCTGCCATCAGGAAATGCCCCTCCTCCAACCCGCTGCAGCTGACGCAGCTCCCACGCCCAGTAGCCACCAAGTCGCCTGCCATTTTCCGCTAGCAAAGTGAACAATAGACATGGGCATTAGAACAGGGGGCAAGCTACAGAGTGTCTCCAAATCTTGGGTTCTCCTTCAGAAAAGCATCCATTGCTTCATCAGGTGTATCGTAATCTGTTGTGATTGTTGGAGTAACGATAGAGGTATAGTCTGCATCTGATGCTGCTTCCCATAGATCCAGTCCACGATAGTAAGGCTGGCTTTGCTTCTCTTTAAACGTAGTTGCCCATTCAAGATAAGCTCTCAAATTTTCCATGGATAAGCGCTTTTCAGGTCCGTGATAAGCTCTTAGAACTTCTCCTCTCTCTGTCTCTCCGACTACAAGAATGACTTCCTCTTTAGACCATTGCTCTAGCCGATCTTGCCGTGATTCCAACTGTGCTACCCGCTTGGAAGCTGTAGCGTTAATCCCTGACACGACCTTCTTAACTTTGCGTGTATATTTCTTCCTTGCTTCTGCCTTTACATCAAAGCTATCTTCCCCAAGTGAGATTGGTTTAGTCTCAATGTGTTCTATACCATTGTGAATCTTAGGAAATAAGATAGGCACTAACTCCTTATCTGTTAAGGCTAAACCGTCATATTCCTTTAAGTAAGCCAAGAGCTTACGCTCCTGAGAAGACAACGATTGAACAGGTACAAAGATTCTTGCCATATTGGGTGGACCGAAGGCTTCATCGGGATTAAATTCATCAGACTCGAAATCAAACGAAAGTTGCTTCATGAGCTGCGGGTGAGGGTGAAAGTTTAAGATTTGACAGAAATTCTGAGATCCTTGCAACACCTAGGGGTAGAGTATGAGGATGCAAATTACGAAACTTAGCCCTACGGATAGTGGTGATTATAAACTGCACAAATTAATTTAGCCTGCCATAGAGCATATCAGCGCCCTCTACGGAGTACGTTAGTATCATCTATCATTGGAATTACAAGGGATTTGCGGCTTGTTAAATTTTGT
>JBCBSL010000184.1:0-10892 GCA_039819145.1 Cyanobacteria bacterium J06638_22 | reverse complement strand
ATCGCCCTTGTTCCTTGTAGAAAGCGGCCAAATTCCCCAAGCTCACCGCCACATCGGGATGGCGATCGCCCAAGCGATACCACAGAATTCCCAAGGACTCTGTTAAGAGGGATTCCGCCTTCTTGGGTTTTTCTTGAGTATGGTACAAGTTGGCTAAATTGTTGAGGGTCATGGCAACGGATGGATGATGATTGCCATGGGCTTTTCGCAACACCTTGAGAGACTTTCGGAAAAGTCCTTCAGCTTCCTGGTAACGCAATTGATTCATATGGACACCAGCCAAATTACTCATGAAGATCGCCGTTGTGGGGTGGGACTCTCCCAACAACCCAGTGATCACATCCAAGGCTTTTAGATACAAGGACTCCGCATCGTCCACCTTTCCCTGGATTTGATACAAGTCAGCCAGGTTATTAAGACTAATTGCTACATCAATAGAGGTTGCACCAAACAACTCAGTCCTCAGCTTGATAGCCTCTAAGAAAAGTCGTTCTGCTTCGACATAGTTCCCTTCAGCCTTAGACAAGGAAGCCAAATTATTCAAAGCGGTGGCTACATCTTCGTGGCGATCGCCCTGAGCAGCTCTGATGATGTCTAACGCTCGGACAAACAGTGACCTTGCTTCGGCATAATACCCTAATGCATCATGAACAGAAGCTAAATTATTGAGGGCAGCCGCGACATCGACATGGCGGTCTCCTAATCGTTGCTGTGTCACATCCAGAGACAGTTCCAGCCAAGATTGCGCGGATTTGTACGCTGCTTGTTTGTGATAGTAGGCTCCAAGGCTGTTGCTCGGCCAAAAAACATCCTCGTCTGTCAACCAGTCTTTTAGATCCGTTGCGACAATGGCCAGGTGGGGGAGCGCGACACTCCATTTTGCTAATTCCTTTCGGGTCGGCGTTTCAGGCAAGGTGCGTGCAACATCTGCCATGGTTTTTGCAACGGCTTGCTTGAGTCGCCCAACGTCAACCTTTCGCTGTACCTGAACGCGTGTCGCCGTCATACATCATTCTCCTCTCGCTTCAGTTGAAAAAACTTACGCACCAGGGAATGGAGAAGATAGGTTTGGCGTCCTGTGCGTTTTAGGAGATGGTAGCGCATCAACTCCCGTCGTCCTCTCCGGAGCTGATTTGGGTCAAAGCTCATCTCATCCTCTGAGAGCTGACAGTAGTAGTTTTCTGCCGATTCAACCCAATCCCAGGTAAACGGAGCCAGGGCGAAAAGCCCGATTAAATAGGCTAGCCGTTGGGTCGTTTCCTGAAACTTCGCCCAACTCAGCTCAAAGGCGGCGGCAACCCCCCGCCGTGCCGTAAGTGACCAGGTCTCATCCCGCTCCGCGTCCCCATCCAGGATTTCATTCGTGATCGGTGTGGTTTGAAGACGAAATAACATCTCTGCCAGAGAGAGATCGGGGTCTTGGTTGAGATACCGACCCACGAGTTCCAATCCCAGCGGCAAGCCGCCCAGCCAGTCGCAGAGGCTATGGGCGATCGCCCGTTCATCTGCAATCCGCACCGCTCCCACCAAATCATCGGCTTCCAAAAACCGAATCGAATCCTCAGACGAAAACACCGACAGGCTGTAAACGGTAACGGGCGAACTCAACCGGATGCGGGTTGTGATCACAATATGGAAGCGATCGCGATTGAACCGCAGCAGCTCACGAATCTGCTCATAACTGAGCAAATCGTCAAAGACGAGAAGAATCTGACCGTCGGGCCAATGCTGGAAACAGAAAGCAACCTGCTCCCTTAACTCCATGCCGTCTGGAATTTTGAGCCCCAAGATCGATTGGGCAAATCCAACAATCTGAGGCTTGATTTCAAACTCTCGGGCATAGATCCAACAGATACCTCCCACGTAGTCGGCCAAGTGAGCATAGGCATACTGCAAGACCAACTCGGTCTTGCCAATCCCAGGCATCCCCAAAACGGCCAGCAACCCATGACCATCGGGTTGGATCAATCGCTGAAGCTCTTGCAAATCAGCTTCACGCCCAACAAACGCTGGAGTGCCACTGGCCGGAAGATTATGGGGAAGGGCGCGATCAGATCGCGTCTTGCCCGTCGTATAGGTCGCAGCTGATTGAGATGCCCTCGGACTTCGGGATGCCATCCCCTCATTCCACTGCCGACACCAGGCGGAAAAGTCACGTAGGCACCGGTCGTGCTTCAGAGATGGGAGTCGTAGAGTAAATTCCCAACCTTCCTTCTTCGGGCCAGTGCGTTGGGTTCGAGTCCTCATGTCCAGAAGGTTTGCCCGATCGGCCAAGCGACGAAGCACCGCACCTAATTCTTTGTCCAACGCCGCGTCAGTCAAAGGCGCTAACTGGTGGGTTCGTTCATAATGATGAATAAGGATTTTGAGGGGATGCAACGTTCCCGCTGTAACCATCAGCTCCTCTTGTCCATTGCTGGCTTGCTTCGAATCTTTCCACCCACACTTAAGCGAGGGAATCGTAGGACGCTCCTCATTGGCATAATCGATGAGCGCACCTATCAGGCGCTTCGCTATCTCTTGTTTCTTGGGGCCAAAGTCTGTATTTGCCATGCCGATGTCAGGGAAAGCGCTTCCCAGTAATGCTGCTATCCGGCGTGGTAGTGACCCTGTCTTTGTTATAGCGGCGATCGCCCGACCGTGGAACGAGCCGCAAAAAGTTTCGGGATTCCGAAATATCAAGTATTCCCGAAATGACTCAAATGCCTGTCATGCGTGCGTTTCAAGCATGTCCTCAGGATTTTGACCGCACTCTTCCCGAATCCGCAAAATACCCAACAAGTGGGTCACTGGGTACCCAGGAGGTAAATCCATTCCTCTTGCCTCGCAGTGTCCCGCCAAGGCTATTGGGCTGTAGGGTGACATGTCCCCAGGGCTGGATAGACACCTCTGGATACCCAGTGCTAAAGCCGATCGCCGGTCGATTGCCCTGCTACTTCAACGTTAACGTCTCTCAATCCTACTCTCGATATCGCTCCCTTCATTCTATTAAACGGCATCCTCCCTTGGCTGTGCCAGGGGAAGGATACCGCCACCGTTCTCTACCCAATTCATGCCATGAACAAGGCACCGTCCTCATCACCAAAGCTCACTTCCAACAAGCTTTCCAAGGAACTTGGAGAGGTCATTTCAGAAGTGCTGTATCTGCATTCAGAGATTGAAGCGCTCGGTACGGCGATCGCCCAACTCCGGGCTGAACAACAAATTGCGACCCAGCTTCTGCTCATTGTGCTCGGAGGTCTCACCACAGAAGAGGCGCAAAGCCTCTTGATGCAGGTTTTTAGCCAGGAGGAGTCATCTTTATGATCTGTTCCAGTGTCGTTGTCCACAGCGGTAGTGGATATGAGCGCTATCTCATTCGATACATGACCGGCAGTGTGGTTCAAGATGCTGAACATGGCCTAGCCCTGGGGTATTTCGCGGGCTCAGGGGCAAAAGCGCTGGGGCTAGAGAACCAACCCATTTACGACGATGACATTCGTGTCAAACAGTTGTATCGAGGCGATTCTCCCATAACGGGCGAAATCCTACGGCGTGGTATGACGACGACGCGCACCTACATCGATGAAGAAACAGGAACCGAGAAAAAGCATAAGCCGGTGACAGCGATTGAATTCTGCTTCTCTGCACCCCCCGATTTCTCAACCTTCTTTGGAACAACCAATTCCGAAAACCGATCACGGATGCTTCGAGTCATACGGCACAGCCTTCCCTTGGACGCAATTGAATCGAACCATTGCTTCACCCGCACTGGGGCAGGGGGCAAGAACAGGGAGCCAGCTAAACCCATCTTTGCCTGCTTTACCCACTTCACCAGCCGAGATTTGGATCCACAGGTGCATGTCCATGCCCAACTGTTTTCGACGGTCATTCGACAGGATGGCCAGGGCGGAGCCCTAGATACACGCGCCCTGCTGAAACGAGAGGTCATCTTTGACCTAGGCCAACAGTTTCGAGATCGGCTCCAACGTGAATTATCCAAAGAGTTTCCGCATCTGGAGTGTTATTCAACACGAATCAAAAACGGGACAAGTTTTGGTATCAAGGGTATTCCACCGAGTTTGAGCAACGCCTTTAGCCACCGCCGCACCCAGATTGAAGCGGGATTACGAGAGCTGGAGCACCCAACAGCAAAGCAAGTACAAAAAGTTGTCGTAGAAACCCGACCGAAGAAGGAAACGGTCACGTCTCAGGATGCGCTGTTTAAGACATGGCGTGTGATTGGATTAACTCACGGGTTTGATGCCAATCGATTTGAAGCTGACGCTCGGGCGCGTCATCGGATTTCCGACCCAGCAACTTCAGGGCAACCGAAGTCAGTGCGTCAGACCATTCAAGCGAAGGAGCGGCAACCTGCCAAATCGCACTGTCGGCCTCGATTGAACCCATCCGTAACGAAGCGGTGCGCAAAAATGCCATCTGCCATCGCCTCAAAACCTGCCAAGCGAAAGGAATGGCTGCGAGCGATCGTCCGTAAGGTCAAAGATTCGATGACGCCCGAGTGGTTGCGCCCAATTGGACGACCCGGAGAACGAAATGATGCACGTAGGGAACTCGCCCGAGCACGACAGTTCGCCGAGAAGCGCCATGCAAGATTTCAACGAAAAATGACAGCGCTCTATGCCACCGGCCAAATCTCTCCCCGAGCCTACAAGCGATGCATCAACGGAAAAGCAGAGGTGCGATCCAAAACCGCCATTGAATTTCGCTACTTTACCGGACAAATAAAGCTAAGCGAACGCCTTTATCTTTGGCACAAGAACCAGTTGGGAGTGCCAAAGCTTGGGGTTCCAAAGAGTAGAGCCATGATCAATCTCTCTGCGGCAACCGGTAACATCACCCGCACCCAACAAATCAGACTTCTAGAACGCAGTGGACACATCATGACTCGTCGCAAATCCCATAGGTATTAAGGGAGAATTTCCATGTTTCTTCGTATCCTTCTGCCACTTTTAATTGCCATCTATGGCACTCTTGGCTATTTCATTGGGCCATTTTTTGCGCCCTATCTCGACCGCTATTTTAGTGGGCCTGTTTTAGGCGATGTTTCTCTTGCTTGGTGGCTTGAAATTGCTCGATGGGGCAGTGTGATTTGGTTAGGTCTCGCTGGATGGGCGAGCTATACGTTCTACACGAAAATTTCTTTGCTGCGTTGGCAGTATGAAATCATCTACTTCCGATTTCGAGACACCCTCAAAGTGCCAGGGAATCGGGGTCAAGATTTCATCTGGGCTAATCTTTTTGGCATTTCTTTTGTGACAGCCGTTCTAGGAACCGTCGCTTTCACGGTCTTTGTGTTGCCACGACTCCTCACAAAAAAGTCAGAACATCAGACCCTTTTAGGCTTTCTCCTTTTTGCTTTCTCAGGTTTTACAATCCGCCTCACCAGCTCAATTGTCACTGAGTTTTTTCGCCCGAGAGAACTAGAAGAGGGAGTGCAATTTGCGGGCTTCAATATCGATTTTCTGCAATCCAATCGCGATCTACTCAAGATGTTCGATCAACAACAACGGAAGGGATATAGCTCCATTCCGTTTTCACCGGATGATAAACCCAATAGAGGACAAGAGACCCATGACTGGTAAACAACAATTTACGGCAGGCCAATTAGCCCGAAGGCTGGTTCGTCAGGAGCTTTATCAACCCAAGAATCTACTCCAGCCGATCGTCAAAATTCAGAAACACTTCGTCCCTAATAACAAACCCATGATTGACCTATTAGGGCATACCGTTGAGTTGGATCAATTCCCTCATATGGCCTTCATAGGGGCATCGGGGCGGGGCAAAACAACGGGGTCTGGCCCAACCTTTCATTCCATTGTGAATGCCATCACGTCGGGGCGTGGGAAGCGCTTGATTGTTGTCGATATCAAAGGGGAATGTCTGAATTGGCTCGAAGGGATGAAGCGGGACTACACGCTGCTCTCGTTTACCTATAAGGAAGGCAAGGCTTGGGCGATTGCCAAGGACTTTCCCTCTTACCAGCAACTGGCTCAGCTAGCCTATCAACTCTACCCAACCCTGAACGGCAACAACGCCTTTTTCCGTAATGCCGCTCGTGCCATCGTCAGTACTATTCTCATGTCGCTATTTCATCGGCATGGGACGAACTGGCGGTTCGATGATTTTGTCAATCTTGCACTGTCAGATCTCGACACCCTCGTGCAGGTGATGAAGGCGTTTCCGCGAGGCAGTGACATTCTCAATACATTTCTTCGGGATGACGACCCTGAAACCCTCTACAAAGTGATGTCTGAGGTCACATCCCTGATATATCCGTATCTATTGGTCGCCGCTAAATCCCAGCGCTCGCCCGAGATCAGCCTCACGGATTTTCTGGAGGGTGAGGGGATTTTGGTTATCAAACTCAATCCAGAAAAGATTGAGCTAGAGCGACCGTTCCTGATTGCGTTAATCACCCGGTTGTTTGACCTCCTCATTAGTAGACCACCCACAAAGACAAAAGACACGGTGATTTGGCTAGAGGACTGGCATTTCTTTGGGAAGTTTCCTCGGATGGAGCGGCTCTCTGAAATGTCACGGGCCTGTGGGGTGTCTATCGTCACGTTGTTTCAGACCATTGAGTCACTGCGCTCGAAGGAGTCCTATGGAGACCAGGCGGAGAGTATTCTCGCGAATTTTCCCATCCTCACCATGCTCGGAACCGATTCGCCCATTACGGCATCCTGGTGCGCTCGGCAGTTTGGCCGTCGGTGGCTCCGAGAGGATGTTTACACAACAAGCTTTGGGGAACGGGGACCCCACCCAACGGTGCGGGAGGATCGCTCTGTCCAAGATGTGGTGATGGATTCCGCATTTTTGACGTTACCGCCCCCGTCATTTGAGAACGGATATCACTGCTATATCAAAAGTTCGTTGTGGGGACTCGAAGTTGACAAATGCATTCCCTGGCCTGAGATTTTACAGCGCCTTCCACCATCCCCGGATGTGCCGCTCCTTCTACATCCCATTCCCCCCGAATGGGAGTTGCCTGAACCCTTCTCGCCCGAGCGCAGAGACCTCATGGTTTCGGGTTCCACGATAAGAGCCTCACGAGTATCCGAACCTGTTGTCAGTCCCTTCCTTTCCGTGTTTGAAGAGGAGGTTCGAAAAGGCTTGTACCAAATCGCTGAAGATGCCTTGCAGCAAATCATTGTGAACGAATATGAACGGCTACGGAAAAGCGCCAATCCCTTTACACCCAATCCTTAAGGAGCGTTCGATATGAGTCCTTCCATTGATCCAGAGCGCGAGTATACGAAGAAAGAGTTGCATGAGCTGACGGGTCTTGCCCACAACACCGTCTATGAAACGATCAAGGCCTGTGGCTTATCCAGCAGTAAGCGGGTGTATACCGGAGAGGAACTGCTGGAGCGCTTCTTTCCCGCCCGAAGTTTGCTGGAAGGGGGCCGTACCTATGACGAAGTGCGTCAAGCCTTTCAATTGAAGACGGCGGCAACCCCTTCTGACACGGACGATTATTCAGATAGCAAAGAAGAAAACGGTGTCGGTTTTGCAGATGAGGTTTCACAGCAAATTGCAGAATCGGTTCGTTCCATCGTTGTGGCTGGGGTCAAGGATTTAGTTCCCTACATCCCAAAGATGGCGGCTCTCGCGTTGGAAGAAGTGGCACGAAGCGGTGCGATTCGCGAGGCGTTTGCTGAAGCCCGCAATGCCTATTTAAGCAGTGGGCGATCGCCCGTCAGTTCGTCTCAAACGCCGCCCCTGATTGTGGCGGTTGAGTCCGTGCCGCAAGAAACATCGGACGGGAATGACCATCCAGATTCTGATTCTGATGATGGAGCCGATGAGGAGCTTCCCGATGTGTGGGATGCATGATCATTCCTTTCTTCCTTCCTACCATTGCCGTTTATTGAGATAGGAGCACAGTAGTGATGCGATTAAAACCTGTGATAAAGAGGGCGATCGTGCTCATGGGATTGCTCGCTGTGAGTGCGTGTCTAAAGGCTCCATCCCCGCAGCCTCCCGCGACCCTTTTGATTTCGATCGATACCAGTACTGAACCGGAACTGGCGTATGCCACAGCATTTCTGGATGAGTTTGCCTTCCAGAGTGGTCGCTATGAATGGTTAGTGGTGGACATTCAGAAAGATGAAACGGTAGCGAATCAGTACTCCAATATTCCGCGCAAGGAAGCGGTCGATGAGCTGCTGCAAGCGTTGACACAAGAACGCAGTGATGACCAGGCGTTGCTCGCCAGTCTTGCCCATGCACGGGAGTATGCCCTGAGGTTGGAGCCGGATGAGTCATTAACGGTGGTTTTGTTAACAGAAGGCACCCACAATGCCGAAACCCTCCAATCGCTCGAAGCAATGAGTCAGGAGCTTTCCACCTTTCCCCACTTCAGGCTCTTCGTTGCAGGGGTTAGCGAAGATAATCGATTGCCGCTCTCACGAGCATTTACCCCGATTGAAGACCAGGTTCAATTTTTTGGGGATGGCCTGGTCGAGTTAGATGAGCTGTTAAGTGTCCTCTCGGCAAGGAGCCGCCAATCATGAAATTGAATCGCATGGCTGACCGTCATAACCATGGAAATTGGCTGGAGGTTCAGCTTATTGAGCCATTGTTGGAGCGGTCTGGCGGTGGGTTCAGCCTGTTGCCAGCCGTTCCATGGGGGAGTAAGACGTTCAAGGGACTGAACCTTCTCAGTGATCCCCATGCTCAACCTCTGGCGATGGTTTTGCGTGAACGCTATCCCTTGCTTTATGCCGAATGGTTTCACCGGGTGTACAACGCCACTCAGAATGTGCTGGAGATTGAGAAAACCTTGGAACGATACAAGGTAGAGCGTGAGGTGCTGTTTGAGAAGCGGAACGAGTTTACGCTCAAGCTCCAGGAATCCTTTGGTGAAATGCGGCAGGATTTTAAGCCATCGCCTCTAAAGAAGGAGCAAACCAGGTATGAAATAAAGGCGGCGATCGCTTATCTCCTCTCTCCTTGGTTGGCTCCCGTCCTATTTCACACAATGACGGAACTATTTGCCAGTAACCTACATCCTTCTGATCCCGTGGCGTTTGTGGTCTATCCCGTGCTAGGCGGATTAGCGGCGGCAGCATCCGTGGGAGCCAAAGTTGCAGTGAAAACGGCGGTGCAAAACAGCTATACGGCTTCCCAGGAAGACCAGAGGAAGCCTAAAGTCAGGATTGAGCGCATATTTCAGTCGCCTGTCCTGTGGACTATGGTGATCTTGGGAGCTGAGATTGGGTTTGGAGCGCCGTTCATGATTCGTTTCTTAGATCGAGCGGTTCGGCAAAACCCGTTTTGGCAGGTCGCGATTGTTCTTGGAACGAGCCTTGGCCCCTCGATCAATATGGGAATGGCGTGGGCGTTAGGGCAAGAAGGAGCGAGGCTTTCTCAGCAGGTTGCCAAAGAAGAGTCACGACTCGCGAATCTTTATCCGGATTCCCATTACAGCAAGAGCCTTGAGCTTTCTACAGCGCAACTGGGCAAGACGCGGATGCAGGTAAAGGTAATAGACGAGCGGGTGCGGGAATTGGAGCGTCAGCTCAAGGTTGCATCCCGCCGTGCCCGCATTGACTACCTCAAATGGCTCAGAAAAGTGGAACGGATACCGGATTGCTCCATAACGATGAAACAATCGGTGAAGTGGTTGAAAGGCTCTGCCAAGGACGGTTTGATAAAACGGCAATAAAATCGACTCGCGGTAGGGGAGTACCGTTATCCTCATAGGACTATAGAAAATCAGCTACTGAGAGAGTCCTTAAAAGGACAAGGCAGTATGGCAGCAGTACCTCTCACTCCCTCGTGTTAATGGGTAAACCCAACACAGACGTCAGGAGATTTACCCTGACGCCTGCCCATTGCTCTACTGTAAAGCCTCTCGATAAGTGCCTAAATTATGGTTGCCGCCAATGTTGGTCCCCGTCTCCTCATCCTCCACCTTTTGCACTGTAAAGCAAATCGATTCCCCGATATGCTGATAATCCGGGTAGGGGTCAAACACCGAGATCTCATCCACAAAATCTAGAAACCCTCGCAACGACTCAATTGCCTTCCGGGTGAGCGGCGATAGCTCCAGTAACCACTGCTCGTTAAAAATCATCCCCGCAGAAAGCGGCAAGACAGTGACTAGGTCTTCGGTATTAGCTATGCGATAGCACGCTTCCAAATATCGAAGCGAGGTGGCAAATTGAGTATCCCCCACTCGTGGGCTGGCAAAGGTGTAAAGCTGGGGCTGATTAAACCCATGAGGCAACGTTCTGATCTGCTGCACTGAAATAGTAGCCAGGGCTGCCCCTAAACTATGCCCGGTTACAAACACTCTTGCCTCTGTCGCAATCTTCTCAAATGCTTGAGTGATCGTCTCTCGAATACTCTCCTCAGGCTTGCCGTCTTTGTTGATGAAAATATTTCTGAATCCCGTTCGGATCTGACCTAGCTCGTCCTCTTTCCCTTCAACAAAAGGTTCTCGGTTAGGCGTAATGTTGTTCAGCCATTCCGCCCCCGAACGAGTACCCCGAAAGACGACAAATATTTCGGGCTTCCCATCATCGCCTGCTCTCTCAGCAATAAAGCCAAAGGGTTGCTCCTTGCGGCTTAGCAAAAAAGCCTGACTGCTCCAAAATGAGGCCAGCCGCCGATAGGTTCTATCGCCAATAGACAGATCCCCTGCTGGCGCTTTCTGATCATCAGGATCATTCCACTTGTCGTATTCATCAATAGCCCGATCAATCAGGCCGATGAGCTCTAACGCCCGTGCTGTATCGAACTGAGACCCCTGAGGGATCTGTGCTTTTTCGATGGGAATCATTTTCCTAAGGTTTGAGATCAACAGTACAAATATCTAAAGCCGTGAACTGACTAGCGCAGCTAAATTCCCGGATGCCAACTAAAGCATGCCTCTAAAACTT
>JBCBSL010000183.1:0-10895 GCA_039819145.1 Cyanobacteria bacterium J06638_22 | reverse complement strand
TGTCGTGGGACTTATTTGCCATGCTTAACTTTTTGGTATACCAAAAAGTTAAGCATGGCAAATAAGTCCCACGACAAGTAATACATATCCATACAAATACCTTATTCTCCTCTCTTTAAAGGCTGGGGATCAATAAGCGATCGCCAACCCTCGACAGAACAGCATATCCCCTAAAAGCATTGCATAGCAACGGTCTCAGGCTTCCATGCAAAGATCAATCGCCTCGTAATAGTTTTGAGTCACTTATCAAAGACAGTGATCGCTAATTTCAAATGATAAGTATAACTTTATCCTTGTTAACAATAGAGGATAAGCTGAAGTAGTCAGAAGTCATGCACATCAATACTTTCACCTTGTAGCATTAAAATCATTATCATTTAAAAATCTTTTGAATAACTTATCAATTAAAGACAAGGAGTATTCCAAGATCGGTAACGATAAGTAAATTAAAGCAGCCCCGAGAGCATAGCGATCGCCCCGTTCGGCTGAAAAACCATCGGGCGATCGCTCGCGTGAGTCGCTTTGTGCCAGCTATTTAACCTCAGCACACTCCGCTAAATCCTCAGTGCCATCGAGGGGTGTTCTGACGGCTTCAGATCAATCCCCGACGACACCCCAGTGCAATGGTTCGCTATCCCGCTGATCGCCTCCATACAGCCCCTCCTCCAAAAAAATAACGCCCCCCAAAAAAAGGCCGTCGCTCCGGCGCGAACGCGCTTGTTTACTCACGACTGAGATCTAGTACGCGCTCTAGCAAGCGCTTCCTACTTCATCGGACTTCAGACTAGACTTCACTCCTCTAACTCCGGCGTCAGCCACTCAGAAGCTGATTTCCACGGCGCGATCGCGCTCCCTCAGAACAGCGATCGCGCCTCATTAGAGCCATGCGGTAGCTCGGACTGCAACACCGCCAACCGACGTTGTCCTTCGGAGGTCAGCGGAGCCAAACTAGGGGGAGCGATCGCTTTCTCACGACCAAACCGCTCGGGGACAATTTTTGTCCGTTTCATACACCACAATCCTTGGCCAATGTCAGGAGCGGATAGGAGGGCTGAAGGGAGGAGTAAAACACCTGTTTCATAACGTTTTGAATCGTTTTTCACGGACCTCACAACGTGCCACACTCCTTAGGTTGGTAGCAAAATACTTTGGTGCATCCATGAACACAACCTCGGCTGACCCTAGCCATGTGATTAACCAAATGGTGGCGCTCCGGATTCAGTTAGCTCAACTCGAATCTCAAATTGAGGCCCTCAAACCTGCTTTCTTTAATGCCTGTGCGGCTCAAGAGGCCGTCCAATTCCAGCATGAGCAAGCCCTTATTTTTCGTCGGCTGACTCCCGGCAAATGGCACTACCCACGTGACATCATCGAGCAAGAACAACGCTTGAAGCAGAAGAAGAAGCAGTTTCAGAAAACCCATGAACCCGTTGCTGGACGCGAGATTATCTGGTCAATTAAATTGGCACCCTAGCTCTAGTCTTTTCAGGGTCAGCCAACTCAAGCGCCATCTGCGCGAAGGGAAGTCGACAGCGATCGCACGCCCCCGTTGCCCAATAACTCGGCAATTGAAACCCATGATGACAGCCAGGGCATGCAGATACCAGCGATCGTTGATGGCGATCGCAATCGGGTTGATCCGCCCGTTGCCAGGTGAATCTATGCCAAGGTGCTTCAGCATAACAGTCAGGACATAAACGAGTGGGCCAATGTAATCGGGTGGCGGAAGGCGACCACATCGATTGGAGTCGGGCAATCGCAACGCCCGTCAGCTGTGAGAGTTGCTCGAGCTGCGCTTCGCCAGGTCGCCGTTGACGCGAGGGACTCTCCCAATAAGAAACAATATAAGAGCGCTGCCCCAATAAGGTTGATAGCTGAGCACTACTCAGACAATTGGCTCGGCGAAAGCGCCCCAGGAAGTGGCTAAAGCTTTCCTCTGGATAGGGGGCAACCTGAAATAACCAAGGGTGCAGTGGGGATTCTGGTTGACTCATTAGCCATGTTTCAACCCAGGGTTATTTGATGGCAAGTGAGCATTCTTTTACCACTTGCCTCAGCAATGGCAACTCAATGCGTTTCTGATCACGTTGTAAAGCGCGAATCGCCGCTTCACACAGAATTTGATCTAGAACACCGATATAGCCTCGCGTGGCCTGGAGCAGAAGAGTCTGTGCTTTGGCATGGGTCAGGTTAGATGGCTCTGGCAGTTGTAAAACATGCGCCTCCCACAAGGCCGTCATCTCTTCAAGCTCCTCACTGCCGAGGCGAGAAAAGCGATAGGCCGATAGGAACCGATAGAGCACTTGCTCATCTCGATTGATGACCGCATTAAGGCGATCCGTGCCCACCAGCACGACTGCAATTTCCAAGAGGTCTGAAAGATCTCGGATCTCAGACATGGCCTGAGCCGTTGCCCGTTGGGCTTCGTCAAAGATAATCATCTCCACTTGACAGCTTTGGAGAACGTGATGCAATCGCTCTCGGAGTTCAGGAATGCGCCCTCGTGTGGCTTGGTACTGCAAGCTCTCTAACAAGCCAACAAACAAACTACTGACAGAAAGTTTCTCGGGACAGTGCCAGTACATCACAGGAATCGTAGGGGCTTCTCCTGGCCGCTGTGTCACTTTGCATTTGAGACGATAGGTATCACACTCACCGTTTTGCCGGTGCGAGATTCACCCACCACCCGACAGGACTGTCTCGCTAGCCGCTTGCCATCTAGCCAGGTGTGAAATTCCAGCATCTGCGGCAGCTCTAGGATACGACGCCGACCCAGTTGTCGAATCCGTTCGTTCACATCCGCGATCGCGGTTTGTGGGTCAGGAACCGGGGCTTTATGGGACATAGGAGGCTCCAGAATAGGTTGTTTGATTGCACTCAAAGGCCATGCTCTTGTCGCAGTTGCTCGTAGTCATAGACCCGAATGGGCGGCAAGGGCTGATGGGCAATGGACGATTCAGGTTCTGTTGCATCTACCCGTGGGACATCTTCTACGCTCGTGGATGGGGCTTGCGGAGCCACTGTAGAAGGCTCTGCTGTCAGAGCGTCAATGAATTGCATGCGATCGCGGATTTCGCTGAGGATGGACTGGTTGGTAATCTCGGTTCGAGCCTCACGCAAGTGCCGACTGATAGCTTTGGCCTCGGCGAGAGAGAGCCGTTCCGTTTCCAGGTTTTGGGCGTGGGCTCGGGTCAAAAAGACATCGCTCCCGCCTTGTGGTTGGTAAACCAAAACCGTGGTGATGTCGCGGGGGTCATAGCGTAAGTTAACTTCGGCTCCGGCATATCCGGCTAGATATTCCCCTCGATAAATCAGGTTGGCGAAGCGGATGTAGCCGCCTTGGTAAACGCGACGGCGATGCTGGCACATCAGGAGGCCATCCAGTTCGCGTTCTTCAGGAGGCACGCCTTGAGCCATCTGGCCGGAACGCCACCGCACTATCCGACTATGTTGGCGGTCTCGGGCGTCGGGTCGCTGGTTATAGTTATCAACAATGTAGCGAATAAGCAACCCTTCCAATTGCTCTACCGTCAGGCAGGCTTCAGCGTTGATCGTCGCTGGAGAGGCCTTAGCGTCGTGGGGGATATATCCTGGCAGTGTCGAAAAGAATTCGCTGTTGAACGTGCCAAAGGGCCGTTCAACAATGCCGCCTTCCGCAGGGCGGCGACGGCGACACAAAACAATCCCTAGCCGACTCGCAAGCTGATCCATATGGCTGGAGGTAAAGTCAGACCCGCCATCGGTGTAGAGGTACTGAGGCACACCATAGCTCTCCCACAGGTTCGTCAGTTCGTAGCCTGACGGATACTGTTTCGGCAAGATGGCGTGGCGCAGCGCCAGTCCCGTGACGGCAGCACTGGGGCGCTCCATCCCCAGGTGCAGCCCCATAATGCACCGCGAGTAGGTGTCAATCACCGTCGTTAGGGTGGGGCGACCGAGGATATCGCCTTGGCGATCGACGACAACGATATCCGCAGGGGTGTGATCGCATTGCCATACCTGGTTACTGTATTCAACAGCGATTTCAATACCAGCTTTGGTTGTTAGCTTGAGGGTATCACCCTGCCAGCCAATGGAACGCCGTTTCTGTTTTTGTTCTTGTTGTTGGATGACAGGGGTCAGGACGCGATACACGGTGCGGCGGCTGGGATAGTCGCTAGTGCCTAAGTCAGCCGCATGGCTGGCGACGCGTTTAGCCACTTGGGCGCGGCTCATTTGACGGCTTCCCCGGTTCCCCTGCTGGTAAGTTTTGAGGATGAACTCGCGCCAGGTCTCATTAATTTTTAACTGCCCTTCGTCAGACCGAGGCTGCCGCTGCAAGCCCGCGATGCCCTGCTCACGGTATTGTCGAACCAATCGTTTCACGCTACGCAGACTCACGCCTAATTCTTGGGCGGCCTTCGCCTCTTCCTCGCGATACTGCCCCTGGCCTCGATAACTCTGCAACCGTTGCAATACCTCGAATCGGCGTCGAACCCGGTAGGGTAGCGCTTCCACATGGGGTAGAACAGGGGCTCTCTCGATCTCGGTCGATGCACTTTTCTGCTCGCTTTCGTGTGCCAGGCTATCTGTCGTCATGCTACCTTCACTCGTGGAGTCGGACAGGTTCGCTACAACCCTTTTATAACTAAAGGTTTAGCCTCTCTATCTTACCCTAAATCAGTGCCTCGCTATTTAGCATTTTAAATGTCACACTATTTGACATAAACTCGAAAACTCCCTCTCCTAAAGCAGTTGAGCGCTTTCTCTATTGGCGATCGCACTCGCTCCATTCCCACTCTTACTCAAAAAACGATCGCTGTAATCCCCCACCATTATTGCCCTTCACAAAATTAATGTCATTTACCTTGGCACTAACTTCATTCCCATGTTAAATACCGTGGCACGCGACATATACCAAAAAGTTAATAAATCAGGCAGCGATCGCCATAAGAGATCCATATCCATATAAATACTTTATCCTTTCTCTCTCAAAAATTGGGGATCAATAAGCGATCGCCAATTCTCCATAGAACAGCATATATTCTAGAAAGATTGTACAGCAAAGATTTCAGGCTTTAATACAAAAATCTATCGCCTTATCATAGTTTTGAATCGCTTATCAGAGATAGTGATCGCCAACTTCAAAATGACAAGCAAAATCTTATTCTTATCGCCAACAAGGAATATAGTGAAATAAGCAAAAGCCTTGAATATCAATACTTTCAGCTTGTAATACCAAAATCATTATCGCTTAATACTTTTTTGAATAACTTATCTATTAAAAATCAAGGAATATCCCAAGATCGGCAATGATAAGCTAAGTAAAACAGTCCCGAGAGCATAGCGATCGCCCCGCTTGCCTTGTGGAGTGTTAGCGATCGCACCCATGCTGTTCCCCACCGCACCTATGAATCCAGGATTCACACATCTTCCTGGGCATTGCTGACCTCTAAAGTCAACGCCGCTCTGATAGCCTCGTAATCCTCTCCGATCCCCTCGGCAAATCGCACCAGTGGCTTTATCCCGCTTTGTTCGACTTCCTGCAGCCATCGATCCAATACGGCTGGTGTTCGTTGCCGTACCATCCGCAGAAATCGCTCTGCGAACCTAATCGCTTCCCCTGCCTTGCTTTCATTCTGCCGCAGCCGCCTTAAAAGTTCAGCCCCCTCCGCATCCCGCACATCGGGTACTTGCATGACCATAGAGGCCGCTCGCTTCACCGTCAGACGCAGAATCCCTAATTCGACGAGCTGCCGCTGCTCCCACGGCGGTTGCTCTGGAATATCGAGCTGCTGCATATAGCGAGCAACCATTCGATAACTCCCTGGATAGCCTTCTCCCTTTAGCTTCCGGTACAGTTGCCGGATGTTACGCTCGCCATTGCCATACCACTTCAGAAGATATCCCTTATACGCGTTAACCCGCCTCTGCCCACAATCGCTTCGCCCCTGCCGCTCACGATAGCCCTCACCCTGCAACCACCGACGCACTGTCCGCACACTGATTCCCACTGCACGCGCGACGGCGGCGGCACTATAGCCTTCAGCCTTCAGATGGCGTGCGGACTCATACCTTTCCCGGCGCTCCCTCCCTCGCTCCGCTTTCAGCTGCTCCTCTCTGGCACTACGGATGGGCCGCGTCTCCTCGACCACAAGGGCGGCTCCACCAACGCTTTCCTTTCGCTCCTCTCGCCGGTTCCGCTCAACCGCCTTCAGCGTGCTCTTATCTTCCCGTAACGACGATTCCAGCGCCTCCTCTAGGTTTTGCAGCAGGTGAAACCGATCAACCACCTGCATCGCCTCGGGTGCTCCCGCATTCATCCCCTGCCGATACGTGGTTGACCGATCTCTGCTCAGGATCTCCACCTGCGGGTGCGCCCTCAACCACCCCGCTAACGTCGCCGCTTCCCGATCCTCCAACAAGTCGATCACCACACCCGCTTCTAAATCAACCAAGATCGTCCCGTATCGCTGTCCCTTCCGAAAGGCAAAGTCATCCACCCCCACCACTTTCACCGCCCGATTCTCTGGCAGCGGCAGTTTGGATACGAGGTACAACAGCGTGCTATCGCTGACCCCATAGCCTAACTCCTCACTCAGCCGCGCTCCGGCTGCACCACCTAAGGCAATTCCTATCCGGCCCAACTTCTCTTCCAACCGTCGTGTGCGGCGCGCACTCGGTGACACTATCTCCGGTAATCGCTCGGTATAGATCCGGCGACAGCACGCCTCATTCTCGCAGAAGTATCGCCGCACTTGAAGCTCTAGCACTACCCCATATTCCCCGAGCGGTAAATCCTGCAATCGTCGCTTGTAGCGACTATGCACGCGGCGATTCTCACAACCGCACTCCGGACACAAGCTCCTATCTCCCCTCGCCCTTATCCTTATCCGTAGCTCTCCCCTCTCATCCATCTCATAGCTATCAACCCCCACCTGTCCCTTTCCGGGTATCAACTGCTCTTTCAACCCGCTCTCTCCCGCGCGATCGCCTCCTCTACTCTAACAACTCTTTTAGTTTACCTGTACTATAATTAGCACTAAAATGGCGATCGCTCCCTGAAACCCTCTTTGCGATCCCTCCCTCCTCTTCCCTATCCCTCTCTAGTCCCCTCCACTTATGCCTTCTTCCCGATCATCATAAGTTGGGATGAGCCGCTATTTGACCTCAGCACACCCCGCTGAATCCCCAGCGCCATCAAGGGCGATCGCGGTGACTGTTCTGACGGCTCCGAATCAATCCCCGGTGACACCCCGGTGCAATGGTTCGCAATCTCGCCGATCGCTCCCAGCAGGACAACCGCACTCAGCCACCCTTTCCAATTGTTCAATACGTTCCGCGCTAACATGTCTCACCCTCTGCTGCTATCACAGGATGCCCCAAACTGGAGCGATCGCCCCTGCTCTACCCCTATTCCTCTCTATCCCCCTTCTCAACGACTTCCTAGCCGATCATCAAAAGTTGGGAAGAACCAAGTTAAGTTGACAATCCCCGTACTCGCCTTAAGTTGGCCTGTTAGAATCCCTCTAAGGTTATTCATCTCTGAATTTCCCTGGTTATAATCACACTCTATTTAATGGGATGGATTTTCCTTAAGGGCAGCTTTTAAACTATCTAGAATATTGGAAAAACCATGACCCAAACTATTGCAAAGCTTTGTAGCTTAGTCTGCTATGCACTGATGGTTACTGGAATAATCCTCTTCTCTTCCTCAGTTGGGGCAGAATGGTTTACTTGTCCCAATTTGTCAGATGGCTGGCATTATTTTCGATATGTATGGGCCCGTGGGCTCCTATTTCTACCCAGTATTGGTAGGTCTGGCTGCGAGTTTAGCCATGCTTCCTATGCAAGGGCATGCTAGCGTAGCAGCGTTTATAATTTTCGTATTGATCTACTTGTATGTTTTCTACCACTTATTCGTTATTGGCCTTCATGCCGGGATCACAGGTTTCGAGAGAAGTGGCGTAGATTTGCCATGTATCTTTGAAGGCGGTTATGAGAAGCATTCCCGGGGTATACTTCTCCTGTTTATAGCACCTTGCTTGAAAAAGATAGTTGCTAGATGTTTTGGATCAGCTTACTGAGCCTGTTTTTTTATTGTTAGTTAGGGGAACACTTCAGCCTCTGGCTAGAGAAAAGAGAGACTCTGAAAGTACTGCTTGAAGAGGAAGATAAACTCAGAGATATTTATTTCTTGTTGAGGGGGTGATGTACTCCCTGTTACTAATACAGAATGAGGCTGGGTATTGTCTACTTAATTTGGATCTTCCCAGCTTTTGGTGAAATATAGAGCGATCGCTGATCTCAGGCATGAGATTCAGGGGTTTCAAGAGAGTCCGTGACATCAGATCATCAAAAGTTGGGAAGAGCCGCTATTTGACCTCAGCGCCATCGAGAGCGATCGCTGTGACTGTTCCGCAAGCGTTGCTTCAACTCCCGGTGACACCCTGGTGCAAGGGTTTGCTATCCCCCCGATCGCTCCCAGCAGGACAACCGCACTCAGCCACCCCTTCCAATTGTTCAATACGTTCCGCGCTAACATAGCCCCCCTGTCCTGCGATCACAGGACGCCCCAGAGCTAAGCGATCGCCCTCATCTGAAATGCAATGGTGGCAGCCTTCTCCGCCTCGACAGCCTGCCTCAACCCACGCCGAAACCCCCAACAACAGAACTGGGACGATCACACCCTGGAGCGCCATCGTCCCTCAGAAAAAAATAACGCCCCCTAAACAAGGCCGTCCCCCCTGCGCGAACGCGCTTTTTTTACTCACGACATAGATCCTTTACGCGCTTTGGCTAGCGCTTCCTCCTCTGTCGAACCCCGCCCTAAACTTTAGATGGATACCATGCCCTTCTGACTTCGACATCCGTCACTCAGACACTCATCCCCACGACGCGATAGCGCTCCCTCAAAACAGCGATCGCCCCTTCTCTCCCCAAAAACCCATGCGATCGCCCTCCACCCTTAGCTCCACCGCAAACCTCGATAACACCCCAGCTCCCCGTACTCCATCCCGATCGCCTCGGCTCCCTCGCTGGCGTTCACATCCCTCTCGGGCGATCGCCCCAGAGCCATCAGTACACTCGCGTACTCCAGCCCTGATGCGCTACCTCAACAGCTACAGCTCCCGCGCGATAGCGCTCTCGGAAATGCGCCCTTGAAACCTGGCAGTCAGATCCTTCTCCTCACGGAGTATTAAGGCAACAAATCCCTCCATACTTATTGATAAGAATGGGAAAGGACGAGGAAATAGCTACAGGGAAAGTCCAGTAGTAGCCAAGATACAAAAGCGATCGCCCCAGCCTCTGCTTCAGGTATTCTATCGTCATATGCGGGTCTCCCCTATAAATCGTGACGGCCTCGCTAGTCCGATAAACACTCGGCATCACGCCTATCGCGGATCGAACCTGTTAGCTCTAATGCGATCACTGGCAACCGTAACGATTGGCCTGACTCATGCGCGTTTAGGTTTCTCCTATACTCAAAGAGATGCCAAACGGATCTAGCCCCTAGGCAGAGGTGACGTATGTGCCGGGTTTCTCATCGGTTGGGGGTGAATTCTCCCTGTAGCGATTGCCCCAGAGATTGACGCGGCTCCTATATTCGCTCAAAAACTTCGCTTCCCAGGAACCCAGCGGGATGCTACAACTCCCATAAATAAATCCCCTTTTCAACCCCAAAAGTCAACCATTTTTAATATTTCTTAACTTTCCTTGGCTAAGATGAGGGTACCGTTCTTCACAAGGATCCTCACAATGTTGGGTTTGCCGAAAAAACTCTATCAAGGGACTTTCTCCCGCATCGTTTGTTTATTGGTCATCTTGGCTAGCCTGGCATTTGGGTTAACTCAGCCTGCCTATGCCGACAATGCTCAGATCGATACGTCTTATATCGCAGCCGACGGCACCGACCTTACGGCGATCGCGCAGTGTTTGCCCAAGGAACTCAGCCAACCTAACTTGGCTCGTGCCTTAAGAGAATCTGGCAATGACTTCTTGCAAAAGGTCTTCAGCACCAAAGCTGACTATGATAACTACAAGATTGAGGCTGAGGAAGCGCAGTACCTGAATTGCTTGAAAGCAAAAGGATTCACACCCGCTGTAAAGCGCTAAACTCCGAGGAAAGTTACATTCGCAAGACGACTAAATCTCCCTGACAACAGGTTCTGACCCGCAGCGGGTCGGAACCTGTTGGGTTTTGGAACAGGCGTATTGAAACCTCATGGCTGAAATCAGCGATCGCTTTTCACTAAAAGTGTAGGAAGAAACGCAACCTGTCACGGCATTATGTAGGTGCGCGATCGCCTCAGACAACATTTGGAATGAGCACAATGAGCTTTCTCGCCCTCTACGCCTTGCCAAAACCAACGGTGAAAACACAAGCCCGAGGAACTAGGGCAATCGCTCCCCGGAAAACAGAAATCTACCTTCTATAAAAGAACGCACAGCCCCCGCTACTCATCAGCTCGATGATACTCCCTATCCAACCCATGAAACTACTAGCATCAGCCCCATGCCCTCTCAATTCCTCGCATATCCACAACAATCATCCATATTCCTTATCATTCCTTATGGTTATTGACAAGAAAGAACATAGTCAAAAAAATCGGTCAAACATAGGCGATCACGACATTTGCGCCCTTAAAACTTGGAGAATGGCTAATGTCAGCAGTAACGGGGTCACCGAGTTCTAGTTCTGCGATTATCGAACACGAACACTCGGCTGCTCCGTGCCGATCGCATGGCTATGTTGTGAGCCTCCGACACACTTGAGATATACTTCACAAGGGAATCATATTCAGGCACATACAGATAACTGGTGCTTGCACTATCACACTTGCTTCAGCATCAAGTTAAAGACATAAAGATTTGCGATTTCTGGTTTCGTGCCTCAAACTAGACTATGGGATGGG
>JBCBSL010000182.1:0-10942 GCA_039819145.1 Cyanobacteria bacterium J06638_22 | reverse complement strand
CGCAAAGCCTCCAACTGCAACACAAACTATTGGCTGCAAAATTTTGTCATAGAACTTTGTCGCAGAATAATTCCTCAGAATTAATGTTTAGCCAAGTAAAAAAAATGAGTCAGATTACAAAGCAAAATTACGGTGAAAACGCTTTCAGGGCTTATGTTTGGGACACTGAGTACTTGTAAAGTAGACCCTTTCAAGTAGCGGCCTGTTCCCGAAAGTATTACATCAATTACCTGATAATGTCCACCAGAGTGACGTTGGCTACTGTATCAACAATTTCTGCTGAAATTAGGTGCGATCGCCTTTTGGGAATTATGGTTGCATTCTGGTAATTAATGGTGGCAAATACGGGCTACATGGGTTCAAAACAAGATGCTCTAATCCTAAAGGAGTAGCCCTTGGTAGATGATCAGTTGATTTACTGAGCTGAGTGCTAAAAAACTGGATTAGGGGCTAAAACGTTTTGCCAAGCAAGGCACCATAACGGAGCGACGATATTAAGGAAGGTGCTGGTTCATTGCTGTGACGCACCAGTCCTGGAGGCGTAGAAGAGGATTGATATGAAGCAGGTGGATGCGATCGCCATTGGAAGTGGGATTGGTGGTTTAGTGGCAGGTGCTATGCTGGCGCGCTATGGCTGGCGAGTTGTCGTGTGCGAAAGTCATGGAAAACCAGGGGGAGCGGCTCATGGGTTTGAGCGTGCGGGCTTTCGGTTTGATACGGGACCTTCCTTTTTCTGTGGGTTAGGCGATCCTACGTCTATTAACCCCCTGCGGCAGGTGCTAACGGTGTTAGGGGAAGGTCTAGAGACAATTACCTACGATCCCCTGGGGATCTACCACCTGCCAGAGGGCGATCTGCCGATTTTCTGCAAGCTGGATCGCTACCGTGAAGCGATCGCCCGCTTCACGCCCCAGGGAGCCAAAGAATTTGCTGCGTTTGAACAGCGGATGTTGGCGTTGTACGAGGGGTTGCGCCAAATTCCGACCCTCAGCTTGCGTCCCGACGGGCGAGGCTTGGGCGAGGTTCTGTGGCGCTATCCTTGGGCACTGCTGCGGCTGCTCCCGCAATTGCCCACCATCCAAGGTTCGGTGGGAGACATGCTGGATGTGACGGTGCGCGATCCCTGGGTGCGGCGCTTGGTGGATTTGGAATGCTTTCTGCTATCGGGGCTAACGGCGGCAGAAACCGTTGCGCCGGAAGTGAGCTTCATGCTGGGAGAGCGAGCGCACTCGGTGGTGGACTATCCCCTGGGCGGTGGCGAGGCGATTATCCAAGCACTGGTACGTGGATTAGAAAAGTGGGGCGGTGAGCTACGGCTGAATGCCCATGTCGACCAGATTTGGGTGGAAGAGGGAAAGGTTCGCGGCGTCAAGTTGCGTCGAGGAGAGGTCATCGAAGCCCCTGTGGTGATTTCTAATGCGACCTTGTGGGATACGGTGACGCACCTGCTGGAGCCTGGGGTTGTGCCGCCATCATTGTCCCAACTCGCCAGCCAAACGGCTGCCATTGATAGCTTCATGCACCTGCATCTGGGGATCCGAGCCGAAGGGCTAGACGATATGTGCGGGCATCACGTGGTGTTGCATGATGGCGATGCGGATCTGACAAAACCCGGTAACACCTGCATGATTTCAATGCCATCGGTTTGGGATGCGTCCCTGGCACCACCAGGACACCATGTGCTGCACGCCTATACCCTGGAACCGTTCGAGGATTGGCAACGGGATCAGACCTACAAGGACAAGAAGCAATTGCGGGCTGCCACCCTTTATCGGGCGGTGGAACGGGTGATCCCCGATGTGCACGATCGCATCGTTGTCGAACGGATTGGAACCCCGCTGACCCATGCTCGTTATCTCCGTCGGCACCGAGGAACCTATGGCCCGGCGATCGCCGCCCACCAGGGGCAGTTTCCCCCGCCGCAAACCCCCATTTCAGGGCTCTATCGTGTTGGGGATAGCAGCACCCTTCCAGGGATTGGGGTGCCTGCCGTTGCCGCCTCTGGAATCCTCTGCGCGAATGCCTTGGTTTCTCCCGCCCAAACCGCCGAGCTGTTACCCCTCATCGGTAAATAACGCTGGTTTAGAGCAGAAAAAAGCAAGAGCCGTTTAGATTTGCTGGGTTTCAATTTGGCGGGTCTCGGCAGAAAGTTCTTGCAGAAGGCTGGGGGAGAGATCGCCGACGATGGCGTACAAGAAATCACCTTGCTTCCAGATGACGGCACTTTCTCCGCCTGGGCGAGTGACATAGAGAGGCGCTTCTCCTGCGACCTCTAGCCCCATTGTGTCGGCATTGGTGATCTGATAAAAACTCGCCATCGTTTCACCCATCTGGTACACAAACCGTGCCCCTTCGGCCTCGCCAAAGAAGCAAGCATTGCCTCCCATTAGCTCGACCTGCTCGCTGGCGACTTCCAGGATTTCGGTCGGCATGGCCACCTCATCTTGTAACCCCTGGACGATTTCGGCAGGCTGAGAGGTCGGCACCATGATTTTGTGATTGTCCATTGCCATGGAAATGTCATGGTCGCTAAAAATATGCTCAACGCTATGCCAGTTGGCCTGCATCAAGTCTGAAGACGATGCCATCACCAAAGGCGATGCAACGTTGGTGGGTTGTTCGGCTTTGAGGGTTGTGATGAGTGCGTCCATTTCCTGTATCTGAGCTGTAGCCACTTGCAATTGCCCAGACATTTGGATGGTGTTAAAGACAGACACGATCGCCACGGCCACAGCTACCCCAGCGATCCATTCCTTGCGCCTGAACCAGCGTAGTCGTCGCTGTCGATACCCCGAGAGTGAAGTGACTGGAGCCGCTAGTTCTCTTGTGGGTTGCTCCATGTTATTTGGAGGTGCCATGCTCTGAATTTGCTGAAAGAGACGACCTTTCAGATGGGAGGGGGGCGAGTGAGGCGGACGATCAAGGGATGACTGCTCGGCCAAGTGCCCAATTGTCCGCTGCAATTCTTCAACGTCTTCTTCTAGTTCTGGATACTCCTGCCGTAGGCGGTTAAACGTAGCCACTTCATCGGCATCCAGATTTCGGAGTGCGTAGCCTGCCGTCAATTCTTGAATGTCTCCCGAGTCCCAAACTCGTGTCATATCGCTCACCTCAACTCCTGTTTCCCGTGCATTGTCTTAATGTCTAATTTCAATCTGTCGACTTATCTAATCCAGTCATTTATTGACCCGTGCTCGACTGGTATTTCCAGTCATTTGATGCCAACCCAAGTGTTTTGAATAATGACGTTGCTTATCGAACAATTCGAGCCGTTTTTCAGGTGAACATGTAGCCCTGTATGAACATTCCTTTCCGAGCAATGGATAGCCAGAGGCTTCGGTGTGGGTTCTTCGATCGTGAATAGAGGGAAGGGGCGGTATTGAGGGATTCAACGGGCGATCGCACGCCCGTTCTCAACTCTCTTGTAAAGACTTCAAACTCTGGTTTAACTGCAACAGCCCCTTACGCGCCCAGGTTTTGACGGTACCCAGGGGTGTATCCAGTCGCTGGGCAATTTGCGACTGACTCAGCCCTTCAAAGTACATCAGTTCCAAAACCTGACGGTTTTTTTCAGGTAGATCTGCTAACCCCTTCCGGACATAAGCTTTTCGCTCTTCGATGGAGGCCTGTTCGAAGGGGGTGGCTGTTGTGTTGCGGGGTCCAACATCGTCAGACCACTGGTTGAGAATCCGTTGGCGGTTGCTACCTACTCGTAGGCGATCGAGCGCTCGCGATCGCGTCAGCGTCGAGAGATAACTTCCCATAGAACCTCGCGATGCCTGGTAAGTGTCACGCTGCCACAAAATCAGGAAGATCTCTTGAGTAAGATCCTCCGCTTCGGCCGCGTTTGTCAGCATTTTTAAGGCAATGCCGTACACCAATCCGGAATAACGGTCATAGAGTTTGCCTAATGCTGCTGTTTGACCTTGCCGTAGCAGTTGGACGAGATCCGCATCGGTTTCAGCCATCGAGTTTTCCAACGTATCAGTACCAGAGAATTGTATCTTGCAGTTATTCCATGAAACAGACTGTTTTTTAAGATCTATAGGGCAATCCAGCATGCGACATCTAGCAGTATGTGCTTGGGTTTGTTTTATCTAATACGACTGGAATAACCCGATGGATGTGCAAATTCTGCAAGTGATACGTGGTGGTAAGGGGGTTGATCGGCATGCATGGGGCTAAGTACAGATCTGAGTACAGGGCGAATCCCAGGAAGTTCTTGCAACATTCAAGCATTCTCTAGAGTTTGTCCCGTGTTCAGCACATTGGTACAACGCTACGTATTCCTTTCTGTTATTTGCAGCGCATTATCGACAAGCTCTAGTCTCAGCTTGGTTGGGGCTTTGTGCTGGCTGAATGTCAGCAAACGCTGGACAAGCGCATTCCTTTCTGCCTCGGCAACCCCAAAGTCTTCCAGATAATACAGATATCCCTCAAGATCATCCAGCGTGAGGGGTTTTCCGCCAATCAATTGAATATCATCCCCATTCAGCAATGAGTCCAATGCAATAGGGGCATGACCCAGCCAGGGAACCAAGGCAACGAGGTCGTCTAGGACTGGCATCGTGGTAAACGTTTCTCCGTAGAGAGCAGCGTGGTAGACATCTTGCGTAAAGTCCAGAAGTCGAAAAACCGAAATGCCACGTTCATCAGTGCTACTTTCATCTTTTGGAATGGACGCATAGTAACCACCCCACAGCACATCAAGGTTAAGAGGCTTGTCCATAGTTGCTTCAGCAAATCGTTATATTAGCGAGAACTTCAGGCTGTTAGGTTGAATCAATCTGTAGAGACTAGAAGGGCGATCGCCCTTCCCGCTCCTGGTTACGAGGGGCTGATCATCGTCTCAATTAATCCATCCACCATACGCTCGTGCTCTAGGGGCATAACATCCTCCCCATGCAGGATATATTGCACGATCAGATAATGCACAATAGCGCCGCTGAAAATGCGTGCAGCAACCAGAGGATCGGATGGACTAAAGCAGGGATAGGCGGCGAGAAAGGTCGAAAAGCGTTCCAGCATTGGTTTTATAAGTTCTCGAACAAAGGTGCGAGATAGGTCGGGAAAGCGCTCCGACTCACCGATCATCAATCGCATCAAGGTGAGGAGTGAGGAATTCTGTGAGAAGGCCTTGAGGTTTGACATGGCCATTTGGCGCAAGATTTGTTCCGGGGATACTTGCGGATCCAACTCCAACGGCAAATTGAGAATGTTCTGCCGAATGGTGTAGGTAAGGTGCTGAACCAACGCCACAAACAACCCTTCCTTATCCTGAAAATAACTGTAGAGTGTTGGTTTTGAAACCCCTGCTGCGGTTGCAATGCGCCCCATGCTGGCGGCGGCATAGCCATCGGCTGTAAATACCTGCAACGCTCCCTCCAAAATAGCTTTAGCCTTATCAGCCTTTTCTCCACTGAGGTGTTGGAGAGGGACTGAGTTCATTGAACTATCCACACACATTCATTCCGTTGAGGGCAATAGACCAATCAGCCCAGTTTCTGGGGTATTGGTGTTTTCCTATTGTATCGGTCGAGAAAAAGATTCATAGGCTTATTGACTTTACTAAACGGTTTAGTAATATACTGAGAACAGGCTCAGATGTATATCCATCTACAGAAGGCTACGGAGAGAGCAGTTGTGCTGAGTTATAATGCTTTATCAGAGAAATTTTCCCGTCGATGGCTCCTTGCTGGAGGCGTGATCTTGGCCGGGGCGCTTGGGGTCACCATTTGGGGCGGCTGGCAATGGCGAGCGGCTCAAATGCAAGATGCCGAAACGCAGATGACGCAAGTGCCTCAAATCCCTACGGTGACCGCACTAGGTCGATTGGAGCCGAGTGGCGATCTGATCGACCTCACGGCTCCGACCTCGTCTCAGGAAAACCGCATTGAAAGCTTGCTGGTGGAAGAGGGTGATGTTGTTGAAGCGGGTGAGATCATTGCGATTTTGGATAGCCGCGATCGCCTCCAAGCTTCCTTACAGCAGGCAGAAGAGCAGGTGCGAGTTGCCGAAGCGGGCTTGAATCAGATACGAGCCGGAGCCCAATCTGGCGAATTACAAGCTCAGCAAGCAGAAATTGCGCGATTGCAAGCCGAGCAGGCCGGGAGTGTCGCGGCCCAACGGGCGGCGGTCGCACGATTGGAAGCCGAGGTGCAAAATGCCCGCATAGAGTACGAGCGGTATGAGTCGTTGTATCGGGAAGGAGCCATTTCGGCCTCTGAACGGGATTCGAGGCAGTTGACCTACGACACCGCCGAGCGTCAGTTGCAGCAATCTCAGGCTGATTTGACCCGCATTCAAACCACTAACCAGCAGCGAATTCAGCAAGCCGAAGCCACCTTCGAGCAGATAGCAGAGGTGCGCCCGGTTGATGTGGCGGCGGCGGAAGCCGAGGTGGCGGCAGCGATCGCCCAGGTGGAAGAAGCCAAAGCCACCCTGGAGCAAGCCTACGTGCGATTGCCCCGCGCCGGTCAAATCATTGAAATTCACACGCAACCCGGCGAAGTGATTGACAGCGAAGGCGTTGCGACCCTGGGGCAGACCCAGCAAATGATGGCGATCGCGGAGGTGTATCAAACGGATATTGCCACGGTCGCTGTTGGTCAATCGGCCACCATCACCTCGCCAGCGATACCCAGTGAGCTGGAAGGCACCGTCGAGCGCATTGGGTTGCGAGTGGGGCAACAAGAAGTGGTGGATGATGATCCCGCTGCCAACCTAGATGCCAGGGTGGTCGAGGTTCACGTTCGTCTGGATCCGACCTCCAGTCGGCAAGTCGAAGGACTGACAAACCTCCAGGTCACCGTCCAAATTCAAACCGAATAATTCCTGCTGCCATTTGTGCCCTGCTTTTTCAAACATCTTTTGAAGGAAATTCTCATGCTTGGCTTCATCCAAATCATGCAGCAGCGAACGCGACTAGGATTGCTGCAACTCAAACATGACCGTATGCGCTTGTTGACGGCGATCGCAGGCATCACGTTTGCAGATGTGCTGATCTTTATGCAGTTGGGCTTTTCCGATGCCCTTTTTCGCACTAATACGCAATATCCCCGCAGCCTAAGGGCAGATTTGGTGCTCATCAGTACCCAAGCCAAAAGCTTTTCACAACTGCACACGTTTACCCGTCGCCGCTTGTATCAGGCGCAGGATGTTCCGGGAGTGGTCGATGTCGATGCCCTCTACATTGGCTCGTCCGATTGGCGCAATCCGCAAACCAATGAAGAAACTTCCATGCTCATCTTGGGGCAGAATCCCAATCGCCCTGCCTTTAACCTGCCAGAAGTGAACCAACAATTGGAGGCTATTCGCCAAGCCGACACCGTAGTGTTTGACCAGGCATCGCGGGGAGACTACAGCACCATGATTGAACAGGTGAATCAGGGAGAGCTTGTAACGGCTGAAATTGGGCTGCACACGGTTGCCGTTGCTGGGCTATTCACAGTAGGAGCTTCCTTTGCTGATGATGGCGCACTCATTACCAGTGACCAGAACTTTCTCAGAATTTTCCCTAGACGTGATGCCGGAGCCGTGAGTGTGGGATTGGTTCATCTAGAACTGGGAGCTGACCCAGAACAGGTGCAAGCCGCCCTAGACGATCGGCTTCCTGATGACGTGTTGGTGCTCACCCACGAGGGCTATGTTGATTTTGAAGTGGCAGAAATTCAATCCAACTCCCCTATTGGGTTTGTCTTTACCCTGGGAACAACGATGGGGTTTGTTGTCGGTACCGTCATCGTCTATCAGGTGCTTTCGACGGATGTGAATAGCCACCTAGCCGAGTACGCCACTTTCAAAGCGATGGGCTACCGCAATAGCTATTTGCTAGGGGTCATTTTTGAAGAAGCGTTAATCCTGACCCTATTTGGATTTATGCCGGGTCTGGTTATTTCCATCGTGGCCTATCAAATTACGACCGTAGCTACAGCCCTACCGATGCTTATGCCGTTCAGTCGTACAATTCTGGTCTTTTTGATGACCCTGATCATGTGTACCTTGTCAGGGGCGATCGCTACTCGTCGGCTACAGGCGGCTGATCCGGCTGACATTTTCTAGCTCCAATCTTTTGTCAAAATTAGTTCCCAAGCTCTTTCTCAAATCAATTCATTGCGGATGGCAAGCGATGACTCAAAACGCTGCGATTATTGTTAAGCAAGTCGATCATTATTTCGGTTCTGGGCAACTGCAAAAGCAAGTTTTGTTCGATATCAATTTGCAAATTGAAGCGGGAGAAATCGTCATTATGACGGGGCCTTCGGGTTCCGGTAAAACGACGCTGCTTACCTTGATTGGTAGCTTGCGATCGGCGCAGTCGGGCAGCTTGAAGATTCTTGGGCAGGAGCTATGTCAAGCCAGTCGCGATACCTTAACCCAAGCGCGGCGCAACAATGGCTATATTTTCCAAGCCCACAACCTGCATGGCAGTCTGACCGCCCTTGAAAATGTGCAAATGGGATTGGAGGTGCACGGCTCAATGCTCAAGACCGAGCGCCACGAACGGGCAGCGGAAATGTTGAAGCAGGTAGGTTTAGAGGATCGATTGCACTATCTCCCAAGCGGGTTGTCGGGAGGGCAGAAACAGCGTGTGGCGATCGCCCGCGCCCTCGTGAGTCATCCCAAAATTGTGCTAGCTGACGAACCCACCGCCGCCCTCGATAAGAAATCGGGAAGAGATGTTGTCGATATCATGCATGACCTAGCAAAACAGCAGGGCTGCACCATCCTGCTCGTTACCCACGACAACCGCATTCTGGATATTGCCGATCGCATCATCTACATGGAAGACGGCCGCCTTTCAAAGCAACCCGAAGCTACAACCACTTCTCACTAAAGCAAGTCAAAACCGATCTTTATTCAGTCCCAAGAGCGATTGAAAGCACTGCTTAAAAAATAAAGCGTCGGAGAAGCACGAATTTTGATTTGGTTCAATAGATATTCAAAGAGATACTGGTAGATGATTGAGTGATTAAATTGAGATTTGGCTTGTGTCGAATAAGGATATCTTTCATGAATCGGTAAAACGAGCGCTTCAAAAGGAAGATTGGGTGATCACAGATGATCCACTCAGGTTTAAATTTGGAAATGTTAATTTCTGCGTTGATCTAGGGGCAGAACGCTTACTTGCGGCGGAAAGAGCTGGAGAGAAGATAGCCGTTGAGATCAAAAGTTTTTTGAATCCTTCTGCTGTCACAGATTTTTATGCAGCCTTGGGGCAATTTCTAAGCTATCGCCTTGCTCTAGAATCCACTGAGCCAGAGCGACTTTTATACTTGGCTGTCCCAATCGATGTCCATCAGACCTTCTTCCAACTCGAGTTCACGCAGGCTGCGATACAACGGTATCAAGTCTTGATTATTGTTTATGACCCAGTGAGCGAGGTGATTGTGCAATGGACAAGGTAGTTCAGTATCGTAAGTATGTTCAAATGTTATTGAGTCAGTATGCTGAAAGCGATCGCTGTAATGATGCTGTCGAAGTGCAACTCATTTTTGATATGGAACGGGATCATTACCAGTGGATGAATGTGGGTTGGCAGGGATTTGACCGTGTGTATCGATGCATTATTCACTTGGATATCAAAGACGAAAGGATTTGGCTCCAACAAAACTTGACGGATCAGAACCCGGCAGAAGAACTCGTTGAGATGGGAGTGCCTCGGGAAGACATTGTGCTGGGGTTGCAACCTCCATACAAGCGACAGTACACAGATTATGGAGCAGCTTAAAACGACGTTCCAATAGCGTTGAGAATACCCCACTTCTGGAAGCCCCTGTCCATAACTAATGCAGGCAGTAGACGCGAACAAATTAGAACAAAGGTTCCAAAAAATGCGATTGTAAGGGTACAACAGAACCATAGAATTGTTACAATCTGTTGCTAGACCCCCTTGCCCCGAGAGAGCTATGACCCAGCCTGCAAAGTCGGCGAAGCGTAAGACCAGCGCGCGTAAAGCGTCGAAGTCCCGCAATGGGCAGGTGACGCCCGCAGTGGATGGGGCGTTGTCAGAAACAGGGAAATTAGAAGCGATCGCCGACAACACGATCCGCATTCGTGGGGCGCGGCAGCATAACCTCAAAGACATTAGCTTGGAGTTGCCGCGCGATCGCCTGATCGTGTTCACGGGCGTTTCGGGATCGGGGAAGTCGTCGTTGGCCTTTGATACCATCTTTGCGGAGGGGCAGCGGCGGTATGTGGAGTCCCTCAGTGCCTATGCACGGCAGTTTTTGGGGCAAGTGGATAAGCCCGATGTGGATGCGATCGAAGGGCTGAGTCCGGCTATTTCCATTGACCAGAAATCCACCTCCCACAACCCGCGTTCTACCGTGGGGACGGTAACGGAGATTTACGACTACCTGCGACTGTTGTTTGGGCGGGCGGGCGAACCCCACTGTCCCATTTGCGATCGCTCCATTGCTCCTCAGGCGATCGACGAAATGGTCGACAAGATCATGACCCTGCCCGATCGCACCAAGTTTCAGATCCTGGCTCCGGTGGTGCGGGGTAAAAAGGGAACCCACAAGAAGCTGTTGTCAGGACTAGCGGCAGAAGGATTTGTGCGGGTGCGGGTGAATGGCGAAGTCCGCGACCTGAATGACAACATCGAGCTTCAGAAAAACCACGCCCATGATATTGAGATCGTCATTGATCGCCTGGTCAAAAAAGACAGTATTCAGGAACGGCTGGTGGACTCCCTTTCCACCTGTCTGAAGCGATCGGAAGGGATCGCGCTGATTTACGCGGAGCTGCCGGAAGTAGACAATGTGGTGGCGTTCCCAAAAAATCCCGACTTGCAACTAGCGGTGCTACCGGGGGTAGTGGCGGAACCTGCGGGACGCTACGGCAAATCCGAGGACGACGAGCAAAAGCGCACGCTGGAATTGCTATTCTCCGAGAACTTCGCCTGCCCGGAACATGGCGGTGTGATGGAGGAACTGTC